>CAXTPN010000275.1:1139-3316 GCA_964246125.1 uncultured Acidobacteriaceae bacterium | reverse complement strand
AACCCCGGCCCCCGTCGAAGATATCCGCGCCGCCCGCTGCCTCGCCGTCCTCGGCGACTCTGTCACCACCGACCACATCTCCCCCGCCGGCTCCATCAAGCTCAACGGCCCCGCCGGCAAGTACCTCACCGAGCACGGCGTCTCCCCCGCCGACTTCAACTCCTACGGCTCCCGCCGCGGCAACCACGAGGTCATGGTCCGAGGCACCTTCGCCAACGTCCGCCTCCGCAACAAGATGGCTCCCGGCACCGAGGGCGGCGTCACCCGCCTCCTCCCCGAGCTAACCCCCATGTCGATCTACGACGCCTCCGTCGAGTACGCTCGCCGCGGAACCCCGCTCGCCATCCTCGCCGGCAAGGAATACGGCTCCGGCTCCTCCCGCGACTGGGCCGCCAAAGGCCCGCGCCTGCTCGGCATCCGCTTCGTCATCGCCGAGTCCTACGAGCGCATCCACCGCTCCAACCTCGTCGGCATGGGCATCCTCCCCCTTCAGTTCGAGCACGGCGAATCCGCCGAATCCCTCGGCCTCACCGGCGAGGAGATCTTCGAGATCACCGGCCTCGCCGACATGCTCGACACCAAATTCGCCGCCGGCAAAAACATCACCGTCAAAGCCGAAAACGGGACCGGCACCACCACCGAGTTCCCCGCCACCGTCCGCATCGACACCCCCCAGGAAATCCTCTACTACCAGCACGGAGGCATCCTCCAATACGTCCTCCGCCAACTCGCCGCCCAGGCGTAAGATCATCCTGCCCTAACGGGAGCAGGCCATGATCATGGCCGATGCAGCAACATAAGATTTGATCCGGAACTCGTGGAGACCAAGAAGACCAAAGCCGCGTCCGAGTTGGGCGAGAGCAAAGGCGGTCCAGTTAAAAGTAAGCAGTCACTCGTGCAATGCCTCAGCCCCAAAGCACCCGTGCCCCATTCATCGCGGCCGTATCGCGATGAGTGGGTGCTCCTCACCCTTCCAGCGCCACCGTCCCCGCCTCCAGCCGCTCCCACTTCTTCTTCTGCCGCGCTCGCAGTACCCGCGCCGCAACCGCCGGCACAATCAGCGCCACTCCCATGTACTTCAACGGCAGCATCTGCGTAGCGATCATCGCCGTTGCCATCACCCCGCACAACAGCCAAAGCCGCAGCCGCGACATGTCGCTCGCCATCGTATGCCGCACCTGCCCTCGCCGCATCGCGATCTCCAGCTTCAACGCCATCGGCAGCGCAATCCCAAACTGATTCGCGAAGTATAGGAAAAATGCCAGCGGCTCCGCGATATGGTGTCCCCACATCGACGTCGTAAACGGCAGCACCGACACAAACCCCAGCGTCACAAACGTCAGCACCAGGCTCTCCGTGCCAATCTCTTCCAGCAGGTCGAACACCCGGTGCTGCGCCACCCAAAACGTCGACGCAATCAAAAAGGTGATCACAAAACTGATCAATTCATGGCCTTGCAGCGCAACGGCGTGCCCCAGCTTGCCCGGCGAAACCTCCCCAGGCACCTTGATATCCAGAACCAACAGCGTCATCGCAATCGAAAAGATGCCGTCACTTAACGCCTCGATTCGATGCTTGCCCAGCTTCATCTCAACATCATCCCACCCGCCGCCAATCCTGCCTATAGAATTGCGCGCATGCCTGAACATTCTGTTCCGCTCATGACGCCTATCGTCAAGGTGCTCCTCCCTACTCTCGCCATCGCAATCGTTTTGTTCCGCGCCCACGCCCGCACACCCCAGTGGAAGCAGCTTCTCGGCTTAGTCACTCCGCTCTGGACGAGCTTCGCGTTTTGGATCGCCGCTTACGCCGCCTGGATGCTTGGCACCAATGCCGTCTTTCATTGGCGTGGCCCGTGGGACTTCACCGGCTGGCATAAAGACACACTCCTCAACGACGCCGAACGTGTTCTTGCGGTCGGTATCCTTGGCCCCATCGCCGAAGAACTCATCTTCCGCGGCTTCTTCTTCGATCTCCTCTCGCGCACCAGAATCCGCATCCCCGGCACCATCCTCATTACCGCGCTCGTCTGGGCCGCACTCCACTTCCAGTACGACGCCCGTATCCTTCTGCTGGTCTTCGCCGACGGCCTCTTCCTCGGCATCGCCCGCTGGAACTCACGCTCCGTCTGGACCGCCATCGCCATGCACATCCTATGGAACCTCTACGCAGTCTGG
>CAXTPN010000275.1:0-1129 GCA_964246125.1 uncultured Acidobacteriaceae bacterium | reverse complement strand
GGCGGCTCACAACACACCTTCTACTCCCGTCAGCTCCTCGCAAACCCTCCACAGCCGCCCTGTCGCCTCTTCATCCCGAGCCTGCGGCGCCACCTTCGCAACCCCCACGTCGCCGCCCCGCGCCTCAAGAAACCCCTGCGGTCCATAGTATTGGCCGCCCTCGGCTTCAGCAGCCGTCGCGGCATACAGCGTCGGCAGCGCGCCCTCCACATCGTCGTTCAGCAACATCCCGATCATGCCACCCACCGCGCGCTCCGCCACCCGGGCCAGGCCCTTGCTCGATCCAAACTTCACGATGTTCGTCCGCGCCACACCCGGGTGAACCGCGATGCTCTTCACTCCAGGCCCTCGCGTCCTGAGGCGCCGTTCCAGCTCAAACGCGAACATCAGATCCGCCAGCTTGGACTGGTTGTACGCTCCTCTGGGGCTATAGCTCCGCTGGCTTTGCAGATCGTCGAAGTCGATTCGCCCACGCTTGTGCGCGATCGAAGCCAGCGTCACGACCCGAGCCGCGTCCTCTGGCTTAGCCCGATGCGCCTGCTCGAGCGCCGGCATAAGCCTGCACGTCAACGCGAAGTGCCCCAGCACGTTGGTCCCGAACTGCAACTCGAATCCGTCCTTCGTCAGCGTTCGGCGTGGCGTCGCCATCACCCCCGCGTTGTTGATCAATCCATGCAGCGGCAGGGAGCGCGCAATCTCACGCTCGGCGACCGCGCGAACCGAATCGAGCGACGCCAGGTCCAGCAATACCAGTTCAGCCGACTCGCCCGCCGAATCCGGCCCAGTGGCCTCGCTGCGCAGCTGCTTCAATGCGGCCTGTCCCCTCGCCTCATCCCGGCACGCCATCAACACCACCGCGCCATGCCGCACCAGTTCCACCGCCGCCGCGTAGCCCACGCCGCTGTTCGCACCCGTAATCAGGAACCGCCTGCCCGTCTGCACAGGCATATTCGCCAAAGTCCACTCTGTCTTCATGCAGGTATTCTAGGCCCCGAGACTCACACGCTCACCAGCGCCGCCTCAATCCCCGCGTTCACCTCGGCCGACGCAAACTCCGCCGCCACCCGTATACCATTCATGATCGCCTTCTCGTTCGACGACCCATGCCCCACGATGCACACCCCCCGCA
>CAXTPN010000274.1:0-3321 GCA_964246125.1 uncultured Acidobacteriaceae bacterium | reverse complement strand
CCAGCACCTCAACGAGGTCATCCTCGTCGACCAGTCCCCCATCGGCCGCACCCCCCGCTCCAACCCCGTCACCTACATCAAGGCCTTCGACGACATCCGCGCCCTCTTCGCCGCGCAACCCGACGCGAAACGCAAAAATTTCGCAGCCGGAGCCTTCTCTTTCAACGTCCCCGGCGGCCGCTGCGATGTGTGCGAAGGCGACGGCACCGTCACCGTCGAAATGCAGTTCCTCGCCGACATCGAGCTCCCCTGCGAAGAGTGCAACGGCACCCGCTACAAATCCGCCATCCTCGACATCAAGTACAAAAACCGCAACATCCACGACGTCCTCAACATGACCGTCAAGGAAGCTCTGGTCTACTTCGCCGGCCACCCGAAAATCGTCGACAAACTCCACGTCCTCGACGAGGTCGGCCTATCCTACGTCCGTCTCGGCCAATCCGCCACCACCCTCTCCGGCGGCGAAGCTCAGCGTGTCAAGCTCGCCTCCCACCTCGCCACCGCCCGCTCCATCACACAGCGCGGTGGCAAGGAGCCCGACGCCGCCACCCGAGCCCGCTCCCGCACCCTCTATATTCTCGACGAGCCCACCACCGGCCTCCACTTCGACGATGTCGCCAAGCTCCTCGCCGCCTTCCGCAAGCTCATCGAGGGCGGCGGCTCCCTCCTCGTCATCGAGCACAACCTCGACGTCATCAAGACCGCCGCCTGGGTCATCGACATGGGCCCCGAAGGAGGCAACGCCGGAGGCCAAATCGTAGCCGCCGGAACCCCCGAACAGATCGCCGCCACCCCAGGGAGCCATACCGGCCACTACCTCGCCCCCCTCCTCGCCGCTCACAACTAACCCAACACAGCTGTTCGAGTCATCCTCACCGCCCAGTCATTGCTAGCATGGCCTCCGGCAAACGTGCGCCCTCCAGCGAAAGTTTCGAGGTGGCGTCTTCGATCTGCTTCAGTTCGTCTGCCGTCAGTTCCACCTCGGCAGCGCCAACGTTCTCTTCCATCCTGCTCATCTTGGTAGTGCCGGGGATGGGGACGATCCACGGCTTCTGCGCTAGCAGCCAGGCTAGCGCAACTTGGGCCGGCGTCACGCCCTTCCGTTCCGCTGCCGCTCGCACCGCATCGACGAGCACCATATTGGCTCTGCGGGCCTCGGGCGAGAACCGTGGCACATGATTGCGGAAATCGCTTGGATCGAACCTGGTGGTTGCGTCGATCTGCCCCGTCAGGAAGCCCGCGCCTAACGGACTGAACGGGACGAACCCGATAGCAAGCTCTTCGAGCGTCGGCACTAGATTCTCCTCCGGACCGCGCCAAAAGAGCGAGTATTCGCTCTGCAAGGCTGCGACCGGCTGCACCGCGTGGGCTCTCCGGATCGTCCCCGCACCCGCTTCGGACAGGCCAAAGTGCTTCACTTTCCCTTCGGCGATCAGTTCCTTCACAGCGCCTGCAACATCCTCGATCGGGACGTCTGGATCGACCCGATGCTGGTAGAACAGATCGATGTGGTCGGTGCGCAGCCGCTTCAAGCAGGCCTCAGCCGCGGCCTTGATGTGCTCCGGGCGGCTATTTGTACCAGGACCGCGCTTGCCGGTTTCGAGATCGATGTCGAAGCCGAACTTCGTCGCAATCACAACCTGTTCGCGGATCGGCTCGAGTGCCTCGCCAACCAGCTCTTCGTTGGCGAACGGTCCATACGCCTCGGCCGTATCGAACAAGGTGATTCCCCGGTCGTGAGCCGCGCGGATCAATCGAACCATCTCGCTCTGGTCGGCGGCAGGACCGTACCCCGAGGTCATGCTCATGCAGCCCAGTCCCAACGCTGAGACCTCAAGGCCTCCGCTTCCTAGTCTCCTCTTCTCCACGCCTCTTCGCCCTCCATGCGGTTGCCCAACGCTTCCACTTCAACAATGAGTGCCTAATCCTTGTTGCCACTCCCTTTCACTGGCCTCAGCAGATGCGAAAACGTCAGTTGCGCAAGCTTCCACTTGCCATTCTCCTTGCTGTAAACCTCCGTCACCATGAAGGGATTGACAACTTCGTTAGCGCCGACCACTGCCTGCAAATCCATGTCTTCCAGCAGAACGGCGGTGTTGCCGAAGATGCGGACGTCCACTGCGTACACCGAGGCTTTCTTGTACCAGATGCCGCCGCTCTTGATAGTCGCCAGTTCTTGGGTCTTTCCCCAGGTCCCTCCCATATGAGTGAACATGGCTTTGTCATCAAATAATGCCTCTAAAGAATCCACCTTCTTGTCGGCCATCCAGGCCCACTTCATGTTCGAAAGATCGATAACTCCCTGTTGTTCAGCGGTATGACTTGCGGCAGTCTTGATCGTGTCCGTCGGCGGGGCTGCCGCTTGCTGTGCAAAAGACGGTTGCACAATCAGGGTCGCAAAAAACAGAACCAATCTCATCTTTCTCATCCCTCCACTAGCTATGTGTAACTTTCACCTGTGGCGACCTAAAACCCGTACGTCCTTCGTTTACGTTTGCTAGTCAGTTTTCCATCGATCATAGCGATCCCGCAACCTTAGCGATCCCGCAACCGGGTCTCCGGCACGCGCTGCTGCGCTGCCAAGTACGACAAGCCTCGTGTTCGGTCTGCGAAACATAACGGTATCAGGTACGCCGAAGCTTACTTCGGCCAGCCGTCAGCAGAAAAGGCACCTTCGCCACCTAAGCAAAGACGCAGAACTAGACATGCGACTCGTTGACTGCATAGAGAAGCCCAATCCCGAGTAGCAGGATAGCAGGCCACCGCAATAGGGGAGAACATGCAAACCAAGCGAATTTGCCTTGTAACCGGGGCGAACCAGGGTGTCGGATTCCAGGTCGCAAAGGAACTCGTAGGAAACGGAGCCATCGTCTTTGTTGGCTCACGCAACCTTGCCCGCGGAAAAGCGGCCGCGGCGAAGATCGGACCAGGCGCCATCCCGATTCCCTTGTATGTCACGGATCAGACCTCGTAAGCAATCGCGGCGCTTCCGCCATTTTCCCCCTTTTGCCCGGCGCGCAAAGATGCTATAAGGGTGCGCAACTCAAACCACCAAAGGAGTCCCACCATGCCCCGCACCACCGCCGAGATCGAGAAGATGCTCGAATCCGAACCCAAACTCACCCAGATGTCCTGCCAAAATCTCTGCGAAGAACAGGCCAACGACCTCGACATCCTCGACAACCTGCAGGACTTCCCCGCCAACAAACGCGCCCAGATCCGGGCCTCCATCCTGAGGAGCCTGCAAGCAATCCGACTTGAGCTGAAACAGCAGAAGTGTCCACCCTGTACTGACTAATGGGTTGTGCCTCTCCATCGTCC
>CAXTPN010000273.1:0-3330 GCA_964246125.1 uncultured Acidobacteriaceae bacterium | reverse complement strand
TGTGGCACCAACGCTCATTTACGAGAACTATATCGGCACAAGGATGGAAAGAAGCGGAGGATGGGCGGTCTTCTTGTCGAACTCGCTTCTACTTCCCGCACTCACTGTGCTTCTTCCCAAACATTACTTTGCTATCCGTAGATCTACCTCCACTTCCTACGGTCAAGAAAACAGACAGGCTGGAGGCTAGGTATGGATTTGTTGCCGACAAGTTTGGGAACGAGGCCGCGGCTGGCGGTGGAGATACGGCCGGAGGGTGTGGTAGCGGCGCGGGCGGAGGATGCGCTGGCAGTGGTCTCGGCGGTGGCGTATGGTGTGCTGGCAACGGGCGTGTTGATGCCGGGGTTGAAGGCGGGGAATGTGGTGGGGCGCGCGGCGGCGGTTGGCGCAGTAAGGAAGGTGCTGGAAGCGGTGGCGTTGAGGGAGCGGCAAACAACGGTGGTGGTGCCGGATGCGGCTGTGCGGGTGCTGCTGCTGGATTTCGACGCGCTGCCGGCGAAAGCGGCGGAGGCGTTGCCGGTGGTGCGGTTTCGGTTGAAAAAGCTGCTGCCGTTCGATGCGGATGATGCGGTGGTGAGCTACCAGGTGATGTCGACGCAGCGGGGAATGGTGCGGGTGCTGGCGGTGGCGGCGCCGAAGGATGTACTGGCCGAGTATGAGAGCGTGGTGCGTGAGGCGGGGTTCGAGCCCGGGGCTGTGCTGCCGAGTACGCTGGCGGCGTGCGCGGGGATGACGGAGATGGAGGCGGCGGCCCTGCTGGTAAACGCTGGGGAGAGTTCGGTTACGACGGCGATTGTGCAGGGTGGAGTGCTGTTGCTGCATCGGACGGTGGATCTGGCGGCGGAGGGGCTGGACTCAACTGCCGCTCAACGCGATGAGACTGCGATGAATTGGGCACAGATGGCGGAGAGGATGTCCGCGGCGACGCGCGAGGTGACGCAGGCGGTGAGTGTTGCGGCAGCTTACTTTGAGGACACGCTGCAGGCGGCTCCGGGCGTGGTGCTGGCGGTAGGTACGCTGGGGGCGGAGGCGCTGAACGGACTGGTGAGGGAGGCTGGGTTTCGCGACGAGGAGATGCGGGTGCGGGAGATGATCGAGCCGGGGATGCTGACGGGCGGTGCGGTATCTGCGCGGGTGCCGAAGGGCTGGATGGCAGGAGTGCGGGGGGCGCTGAGAAGCTGATGCGGATATCGATCAACCTTGCAGCCAGACCGTTTGTCGAGTTGCGGCCGTTATTTGCCAAGCTGCGGCTGGCGATGGGTTTGCTGGCGCTGCTGGCTGTAGGGCTGGGATTCTGGCTTCATGCTTTGAATGCGAAGGCGAAGATTGCGACGGCACAGATGGATACTTTGAAGGCGCAGACGCTGACGTTTGAGCAGGAGAGAGCACGGAATGAGGCGAAGATGCACCAACCGCAGAACATGGGGGTGTTGGGACGGTCGCAGTTTCTGAATGCACTGTTTGCGGTGAAGAGCTTCAGCTGGACGGCGGTGATGATGGACCTGGAGCGGGTGCTGCCCAGCGGGGTGCAGGTGACGAGCATTGAGCCGGTGATCTCGAAGGAAGGCGAGGTGACGATCCGGCTGCGGGTGACTGGTGACCGGGATCGGGCGATCCAGCTGGTGCGGAATCTGGAGCGGTCGCAGCGGTTTGTGGGGCCGCGGCTGGGGGGCGAGTCGGCTCTGCCGGCGGATAAGGCGAAGGCGCTGGGAGCGGGTGGAGTTCGGACGGTGAGCGCGGGGCCGGGCGATGCCTTGAGCGATGCGGTGGAGTTCGAGATATTCAGCGGGTATAACCCGCTACCGGAGGTGCTTGTGGGCAGGCTCGGGGTTCCTGCGGGGTCTGAACTTGGTCACCCGGTAGTGCATCATCAGCGGAAGCGGGGTGCCCCGTGAGTGCTGTTGCGAGTTCGCGATCGAAGGCGGTGACGGCGAATGTGCTCGCGCGCTCGCGGGATTGGCTGAATGCGCTGAATCTGCACTATGCAGGGGTGGGGTTGCTGGTGCTGGTGAACCTCTACCTTCTGATGCATATGGGGTTGGTCTGGCAGAAGGCGAATAGCCAGGATGCGGATGCGCAGGCCGCGCAACGCGTGAAGTTGAAGACTGCGGAGATCGCGGCGAGACCGCTGCAGGGTCTGGACGTCAAGCTGGCGGCGGCGAGCGGGAATGCGGACAGGTTTTATCGGGAGCGGCTGCCGGTGAGCTATTCCGAGGTGCTGACGGAACTGGGCGTGCTTTCGAAGAGGCAAGGGGTACGGTTGGCGCATGTGAACTACACGCAGGCTCCGGTGGCGGGCGAGGGAGCGTCGGGCGAGGCTGCGGGGCAGCTGACCGAGGTGAGGATGGATGCGAGCCTGAGTGGGCAGTACAGGCCGCTGGTGCTGTTCCTGAACGGGCTGGAGCGGGATCGGGTTTTCTTCGTGATTAGCGGCGTGACGCTAACCGGGCAGCAGACTGGGACGGTCAGCTTGCGGATTCGTCTGGCGACTTACCTGCGGGGGCTTACGGCGGCGGAGAAGCTGCCGGCAGGCGAGACGGGCTCCGAGAGAGGAGAGGCGCGATGAAGCTGGGGAACGAGGATAAGAAGAAGCTGATCGCTGCGGGCGTTCTAGGGTTCTTCGCACTGCTGGCGGTGTTCTATCTTTATCAGACACTGTTTGGAGGGCCTTCGACGCCGCCCCCGGCCCAGACTGTTGTGGTCATGGCCCCTACAGTAAAGACGGTGGGGACGGTAAGCAGGAATGTGTCCACGCCTGCGGGGTATGCGGTGGGTGCGGCGCAGAAGGTAGGAACGGCCAGCGGGCAACTGGACCCGACTCTTCATATGGAGGCGATGCTGGTCACGGAGTCGCTGGTCTACACGGGGAACGGGAGGAATATCTTCGCTTACGGGCCAGCGGAGGCTGAGACGACTAAGCTGGCGGTGGTGGAGACGCCAAAGTTTCCTCCGCGACCGCAGGTTTCCGGTCCGACGCCGGGGCCGACCGGGCCTCCACCACCGCCTCCGATTACCCTGAAGTTCTTCGGGACGGCGACTACACCGAATGGGAATCGGCGGGCGTTTCTGCTGGCTGGGGATGACGTCTACCTGGCTTCGGCGGGGGATGTGGTGCAGCGGAAGTACCGTGTGGTTTCGATTGCGGCGAACTCGATCCTGGTGGAGGATATTCCGAACAGCAACAAGCAGACGTTGCCGCTGGCAGGGAATTAGGCAATGAAGCTGGTTCAAGGGACGCCAAAGCCAAAATACAGGGGTCCTTCGACTTCACATATTGCAAGGAGCGCGATCTGCTCTGCTCAGAATGAAGAGCGCGTTGATGCGTGTGCA
>CAXTPN010000272.1:0-3340 GCA_964246125.1 uncultured Acidobacteriaceae bacterium | reverse complement strand
GTAAACATTCAGGCCCCTGGGCTTGATGCTGCGGTGAGTGATGAGTGGTTACGTTTCGGCGGCGGGCGTGGTGTTGCCGTGGTGGCTGAGTGTGGTTTGGGGGATGATTCCGGGCTGTGACCGATGTGCCGCCGGAGGATCCGCGTGATGCGCTGATCCGGGAGCAGGCGGCGCGGCTGGAAGCGCAGGCGGCGGAGATCGCCGGGCAGGCGGAGCGGGTCGCGGCGCTGGAGACCCTGATCGCTGACCTGCGGGAACAGCTGGCCGCGGCTGCGCGGGCGGGGTCCCGGAACAGCGGGAACTCCTCGATGCCGCCGTCGGCGGACGACCTGCCGGGGCGGAAGCCGCCCCGGAGGGAGCGGCGGGCGGCGGGACGCGCCGGGAAGAAGCAGCGGGGGAAGCAGCCGGGCAGCCCGGGCGCGTCCATGACGTGGGAGGTCCCGGACCGGACCGAGGATCACTGTCCGGGAGGCGCCTGCTCGTGCGGCCGGAACCTGGCGGATGCCGTTGACCTGGGGATTGTGCGTTCGTATCAGCAGGAGGAGATCCCGGCCGTCCCGGCGGAACGGGTCCAGCACGACCTGCACCGGGCGAGGTGCGCCTGCGGGAAGGCGCATGTCGCGCCGCGCCCGGCGGGCGTGCCGGACTCCTCGCTGTCTATCGGGCCGCGGCTGCGGGCCCTGGCGGTTTACCTGGTGGTCTTCCAGCATGTCCCGGTCGAGCGGTGCCGGCAGCTGATTGCCGACGTGGCCGGCGCGCTGGTCTCAGACGGGTTCGTCCACTCGTGCCTGGCGAGGGCAGCATCCCTGGCCGGCGAGGTAGTGGCGCTGATCCGCGCCCTGATCACCGCCTCTGCCGTGGCCGGGTTCGACGAGACGACGCTGCGGTCCGGGCCGGCCGGGGAGAAGAAGTACGTCCACGGCGCGTTCACCGAGGAGTACTCCGCGTTCTGGCTCGGGACCCGCGGCCTGGACACCATGGAGGACGCCGGGATCCTGCCCGGTTTCACGGGGATCGTGGTCTCCGACCGTTACCAGAACTACTTCAGCCCCAGGTGGGAGCACATCGCCGGCAACCAGGCGTGCCTGTCTCACCTGCTGCGGGACTTCGAGGACTGCGCCGAGTCCTATCCCGGCGCGGTCTGGCCGGCGCAGGCGCAGCGGGCGCTGCGCGGCCTGATCCGTGAATGGCACGGCGCCCGTGAGCAGGGGCTTTCCCTGATCCCTGCCGCCGCGAGGGATCCGCTGGCGCATGAGTTCCGGCACGCCGTCCTCGCCGGGCTGGCCAGCGTGCCCCGCAGTCCCGGCCCGAAGAACGCCACGAAGCAGGAACCGGGCCGCGAGCTGCTGGAATTCTGCCGCGACCGGCGCAGTGACGTGCTGCTGTTCACCGAGGACACCAGCGTCTGGCCGACGAACAACATCAGCGAGCGCGGTGTCCGCCCCCTGAAAACCCAGCAGAAGATCTCCGGCCGCCTGGCCAGCGATAACGTCACCCAGGACCGACTCGACATCCGCAGCTACATCGACACCGCCCGCAAGCACGGCAAGAACGCCATGGATGTCCTGTGCGACCTCATGCTCGGCACGCCCTGGCGACCGCCCGCACAGGCATTCCCCCCGTAACCCCGGCCAAAACCCTCGCTACCCATCACCCCGCGTGCATGGGCTGAATGTTTACCTTGCAAGCTGATAACTGGAGTTTGCTATCTGACTTGCAATGGCTGGTGGTCTCTCCTGATTTTGGTCAAGAGATGGATGCCGCTGACAATGGAATAGCGCGAGATCTCGGCATCGAAAAGTACTTTGCTAATGGACGCTTCGGCTGCACCATTGAACTTAGGATGGACCGCAGTCGGTGGATCACTCTTGCGGCTAATAAGTACGGCGACCCAGTATCGGGCGTAGTTGTTCCCGAGGAAAACCAGAAAGATACAGCTGGTCTAATATTTGTCTTCCCTCAACTGGATCGCAGGGCGGAGCTTGCGATAGATCTGATGGAAAACATATTGCCTAGGCTTCGGCCGCGCCTATTTCCGCATTCAGAAGGAAGCCGATGGACTCGGCGGGCGGAATACGAGCTTCCTCGGGTGGCAGTACTACGAACCGAGATTGCTCGGCTGGAAGAGGAAATGCGTTCGCACGTTGGTGAACTGGAAGAGAAGATACAGGCAGAGCGCGCCGAGTACAGCTACCTGCATGACTTGGTTACTGCTACCGGGGAGAGTCTCGTCCAAGCCGTATCTAAGACGCTAAGGGCACTTGGATTCAACGACGTACAAGATGTTGATGCTGAAGCGAGGGCAAACGGGGATACCGGAAACCTGCGAGAAGACCTGCGCATCATGGATGCGCGGGTTCCCGTCCTGGTGGAGATTAAGGGAATTGCTGGGATGCCTAAGGAGGCCAGTAGTCTCCAGGTAGCAAAATACCTTATTCCGCGCATGCGCGAGTGGAAAACTACGCAGTTGCACGGTCTGGTCATCGTCAACCACCAGCGCAATCTACCTGCTTTGGATCGAGAAAACGAGCACGTTTTTCAAACTGACGTTGTAAGCAATGCTGAAGAACAAGGATTCGGCCTACTTACCACTTGGGATCTGTTCCGCTTGGCACGAGGTTTTCTCACCCACGGTTGGCATCATGATGACGTGGCAGAAATCTTCGTCACCTCGGGGCGCGTGCGGCCAATTCCTGCGCACTACGAGTTTGTCGGGGTCGTGGATGAATTCTGGCCCCAGGCTGGCGCGTTGGGGGTCCGTCTTGAGTCGGGCACCCTGACTGCAGGTGATCGAATCGCCTACGAGCTATCAGTCGATTTCTTTGAGGAGGAAATTACTTCTCTGCAGGTCGACCAGAAAGATTCCTCCACGGCGGGACCGGGCGACTACCCGGGCATAAAGACTAAACTTAACAAAGACCAGGCTAGAAAAAACGTCAGGGTCTACAAGGTCAATACTCGTGATAGGGACAAGAGCTAGTAGTCTCGTTGGAGGTGCAAATCCGAGACGCGAATTATTAGCTGGTCGCCGTGAACTCTGCGTTGCCAAAATCGGTAACGCAGGCCATCCCTAGTTTTGGAATTATCTGCAAACGAAGCCTCAGGTACTTCCCCACCGCATAACTGACGGGAAACGAGTTGCCGTAGTAAAGTTCGTGACTGTAAAGCTGGGTCCCGTCGCCGAAGATTTGTACGATAGAATCGCAGTTACTGGGCGAGCTGTCGGAATATCCAATCGTAGCGCTGAAACGGGAATAGTCGGCCGGAATGTTGTAGTCAACCCAGTATGGAGTGGACGAGCTATCGCAGTTTATGTTTGAGATAAGCTCTATATCAAAAC
>CAXTPN010000271.1:0-3341 GCA_964246125.1 uncultured Acidobacteriaceae bacterium | reverse complement strand
GGAAGGTGGGGCGGTTGTGCTGGTGGAGGGATCATTGGGGAATATCGGGCTGGAGTTTTCGCCGGATGTGGCAGCCTGGTGGCGGGGGCGGCACGAACGTGCGGGTGCGCCATAGCGGGTTGAGTTTCCGACGATTGAGCAGATGCGGAGAGCGGCAGAAGGAGAAGGCTCGTGAGCAAGAGCTTGGCTGAGTTCATAGGTGTGTTCTGTGCACAATGGTGCGCCGAACTGATTGCTGTGTCGAACGCAGCGGTCAGATGGCAGGCTTCGTCGCGGTCTACAACTTTGCGGTGACACAGACACGATGGGAATATGACCAGCGTATAGTGGTCATGCGGGAGGTGTCGCATGCGGACAATGGCGGCGGGGAAGTTTAAGGCGCAATGCCTCGCCGTGATGGATGAGGTTCAGGCGAAGCGGGAGCCGGTGCTGGTGACGAAGAACGGGAAGCCGGTGGCGAAGCTGGTGCCGCTGGACTTGCCGGAGGGAGTCGATCCGCTGGATGCGTTTCGGTTTCCGGGAAAGATCGAGATTGTTGGGGGTATTATGGCTCCGCTTCACACCGATGAAGAGTACGAGGAGTTCTTTGAAGCTTCAGCGGCGCAGCTGAAGTGATTGTCGTGGACACCCATGCTGTTGTCTGGCTAACGCAGGAGCCGAAGCAACTGTCTCAAGCGGCTAGGGCTGTGCTGGTTCAGGCGCGAAACGAAGGCGCGCTTGCGATTGCCGACATCACGCTGCGAGAGATCGCCGTGCAAGTCATTCGGCAGCGGATCACGGTAAGTGAGCCGCTCGCGGTGTATTTGCGGTTTGTAGAGTCGATCTTCAGGGTATTGCCTGTGAATGGTCGTATCGCCGAGCGATCGGCTCGATTTGGGTCGGCATACCCCAATGATCCGGCTGATCGGTTGATCGGCGCGACTGCCCTGGTGCATGGCGCAGTATTGGTGACGAAGGATGCGGCAATCCGAGCCTCGGGTGAGGTGGATTGCATTTGGTAGCGGCTGTGACGAGTTCGGAGTAGGGGAGTCTTAGGGATATGGCGACGCCTGTAGCGATACCGATCAACGTACATGACATGGGGCTGGATGAGACGGAGCGCGCGAAGGCTCTGGCGCGGCGCTACCACTCTGAGTTTGTGGACCTGAAGAATTTCAAGATTCAGCATGAGCTATTCAAGAGCGTGCCAGTGGATATGATGTTCCGGTACAACTTCGTCCCGCTGGAACAGGCTGAGGGGCGGCTGGCGATTGCGGTGAACGACCCGTCGAAGCTGATGGTGCTGGATGAGATTTCGGGGCTGCTGGGGACTCGGCTGGTGACGCGGGTGGCGACGCTGTCGCAGATAACAGACCTGCTGAAGAAGACGGAGCAGAGCCAGCGGGTGCTGGACGAGGCGAGCGAGGGACTGGCGTTCGATGTGTTGTCGAGCGAGGAGAGCTCGGACGAGAACATCTCGATGGAACGGCTGACGGCGGATAACGATCTTTCGCCGATCATCCGGCTGGTGGATACGACGATTTTTACGGCGCTGGAGCGGCGGGCGAGCGACATCCATTTGGAGACGTTCGACGATTCGCTGCTGGTGAAGTACAGGATTGACGGGGTGCTGCAGCAGGCGATGGCTCCGATTGCGCGGGAGCATCACCAGACGATCCTTTCGCGTATTAAGGTGATGAGCGAGCTGGATATCGCGGAGCGGCGGGTGCCGCAGGACGGTCGGTTCCGGGTGCGGTACAAAGGGCGACTGATTGACTTTCGCGTGAGCATCATGCCGACGGTGCATGGCGAGAATGCGGTGCTGCGGGTGCTGGATAAGGAGTCGATGAGTGAGAAGTTCACGAAGTTGAGCCTGGATGTTGTCGGCTTCGCGGAGAAGGATCTGGTGCGGTTTCGGCGGTACATCAAGGAGCCGTACGGGATGGTGCTGGTGACGGGGCCTACGGGTTCGGGCAAGACGACGACGTTGTATGCGGCGTTGAATGAGATCAAGAGCGAAGAAGATAAGATCATCACGATCGAGGACCCGGTGGAGTACCAGATTCGGGGAATTACACAGATTCCAGTGAACGAGAAGAAGGGGCTTACGTTTGCGCGAGGGCTTCGTTCGATTCTGCGGCACGACCCTGACAAGATTCTGGTGGGAGAGATCCGGGATGCGGAGACGGCGCAGATTGCAATCAACTCGGCGCTGACGGGGCACCTAGTGTTTACGACGGTTCACGCGAATAACGTGGTGGACGTGCTGGGGCGATTTTTGAATATGGGGGTTGAGCCTTATAACTTCGTCTCGGCCTTGAACTGCATCTTGGCGCAAAGACTGGTGCGGATGGTTTGCGAGTTCTGCGTGAGGGATGTGACCTACACTGACGAGGAGCTGCGGGCGAGCGGGCTGGAGCCGGAAGAGTGGACGGGCTTCAGGTTCAAGGAGGGGATGGGCTGCATGGAGTGCGCGGGGACCGGGTTTCGGGGGCGATCGGCGATTCATGAGCTGCTGGAGCTGGACGATGAGATTCGGGAGATGCTGCTGGCGAAGAAGCCCGGAAGCGAGATTCGGAAGAAGGCTAAGGAGAAGGGGATGGCATTTTTACGGGATTCGGCCTTGGACCGGGTACGGGAGGGGATTACCACGCTGAAGGAGATCAATAAGGTTACGTTCATCGAGGCGGGGCGGTAGCGATGCCGCTGAAGTACCGCGACTTGATTAAAAGATTAGAGGCGGACGGCTGGTATTGGGTGAGCACAACAGGTAGCCATCGTAAGTATCGACATCCGGTCAAGAAGGGGACGGTGATTGTCCCTGCACATAGCCTCGGAGCAGATGTGAAAGTGGGGCTCGAGAAGGGTATTCTGAAGCAAGCGGGGTTACTGTAATGGCGCGGTATACGGCGATCTTTGAGCAGGCGGGTGATGGAAGCTGGGGAGGATACTTTCCCGATCTTCCGGTGATTTTGGTAAACGGAAGCACGTTGGAAGAGGTTCAAGAGAATGCCAGGACGGGCCTTGAGCTTTGGATTGACGATATGAAGGAGCAGGGTCTACCGATTCCAGAACCCACCACGCAGGTGCATGCATTTGAGGTGGCTGCATGAGGTGTTTTGAACCGATGAGAGGCGGACTGTAAAGAAATGCAAGTACGTTCGACCTCAGACTGGCTTTGTTCTCGTGTTATCCGTTGGGCTTCGTTCGTACTGTCTTTCGCTGTTCTTCTTGTGGCACCAACGCTCATTTACGAGAACTATATCGGCACAAGGATGGGAAGAAGCGGAGGATGGGCGGTCTTCTTATCGAACTCGCTTCTACTTCCCGCACTCACTGTGCTTCTTCCCAAACATTACTTT
>CAXTPN010000270.1:0-3348 GCA_964246125.1 uncultured Acidobacteriaceae bacterium | reverse complement strand
ACCTACCGCAACAAAGCTTGCACCGAGTGAAATCCAAAGGCGGGCCTGCTCTTCATCCGCCGAGAGGATACCGATGGGCAGGCCCACGCTTCCCGCCCGTTGCAAAGCTTCGCGAATGGCGGCCTGTACCGTTGGATGAGTGGGCTGTCCGAGGTACCCAAGCGACGCCGCGAGGTCTGCCGGGCCAAGGAACAGACCATCCACACCGGGGACGGCGGCAATCTCTTCCAGAGCTTCGAGTCCTTTGGCGGATTCAATTTGCAGAATGAGACACACCTGTGCGTCCGCACCGCCAAGATAGTCGGACACCCCATTCCAATGCGAGGCCCGCGCAAGCGCGCTTCCGACGCCGCGCACTCCCGCAGGAGGATATCTTGCCGCGGCAACCAACTGTCTCGCTTGCGCTGCCGTTTCGACCATTGGAATCAGCAGAGTCTGGGCGCCGAGGTCAAGAAGCTGTTTGATCAGGTGGGTGTCGCCTACCGGCGGCCGTACGAGAGCTTGCACAGGGTATGCGGCAAGCGCCTGTAGCTGCGCCAAAATGGTGCGAACGTCGTTTGGTGCATGTTCTGCGTCGATGAGCAGCCAGTCGAAGCCGGCACCCGCACAAATTTCTGCGCTATACGCATCAGCCAGCGCCAGCCACAACCCAATCTGAACGTGACCGGATGCCAGAGCTTTCTTGAACAAATTAACAGGATGGTTCAACGAAACCTCGATGATCGTTACTTTCCCGTGCGCGAGGGAGTCCGCCAAGAGTAGCGGCGCCAAAGCTAATATGCAAATTCGCTGTGAAACTCGTTCTACCTTTCAACCGAACGACCCGCATCAAAGTCACCTTCTCCACGCCCTCGCAAATGTGAATTTCACGCGTTTGGTGCAATGTGTGTACACACAGGCTTTCCATATAGTTTCAGCCGGAGCGCTTGATCTTGTATCGTCTGTCAACGCGATCTTCATGGAAAAAGGGAGTGCCTCCTCTATGCTGGAAACGACAACAAGTTCTACACCCGAACCGTCGCCGCTGCTGGCACGCTTGCGCCGCGACGAACCCACACTGATGCTTGCGATCCGCTCTGCCCGCACGACAGAAATCGTTCGCATCGCGCACTCCACCGGCCACCACGTCATCATGGTGGACCTGGAACATAGCCATATAGACGTCAGCATCGCCGCGGAAATGTGCGGGGCGGCCGGAGATCTTGGCCTCAGCTCGTTTGTGAGGATTCCTGAGCGCGACTACGGCATCATCGGTCGCCTGCTCGATGGCGGCGCCACGGGGATTATCGCGCCACGGCTCGAGACGGCAGCGCAAGCTGAAGAAGTCGCGCGGGCTTGCCGCTTCCCTCCGCATGGGCAGCGCTCACAGCTGGCCATGGTGCCCCAGTTCGGCATGCGCCCCATCCCCCCGCGTGAACTGAACGCCCGACTCGACGCCCAGACCGTTGTACAGGCGCTGGTCGAAACGCCGGCAGGGATTGCCGCCGCCGATGCAATCGCCGCGCTCCCTGGCGTGGATATTCTGGCGATCGGTGCCAACGACCTGAGTGCCGAATTGGGCATTGCCGGCGACTACGCGAACCCCTCCATGCGCGACGCCGTAGCGGTCGTAGGCGCTGCCTGCAAGCGACATGGCAAGCTGATGATGCTGGGTGGAGTCGGCGATCTTGAGTTGGTGAAGCAGTGGATGCCGCTCGGTATCGCGCCGCTGTTCATGACCGGCACGGATACGGACATGCTGTACGGAGCCGCGGAAGCCCGAACCCGCAAGTTCCTCGACTGGCATAAGAGCTTCTAAAATCCAAGATACCAGCGGCTTGTCATGAAAGACCCGGTCAATATTTTCAGGCTGCATCACCGACTACACCGCGGAACAACCACACCGGCATAACCATGATTACAGTTCGTCGTTCCCGGTCTGGATGAATGTGTACCCGGCCCGCTCTGACCGCGCAGATGGCCATTACCTACTTCGAAGGAGAAACTATGGATTTACTCACCCTTGCCCAAGCCTCACAAATTATCGACGGGACGCTCGCAAAAGCCCATGAGATGAAGTTCCGCCCGATGTCCGTTGCCGTGCTCGATGCGGGCGGCCACCTTATAGCGTTTAAGCGCGAGGACAACAGCAGCATCATGCGCCCGCAGATTGCACAGGCAAAGGCCTGGGGTTCGCTGGCTATGGGGATGAGCGGGCGTGCGTTGGCCGCTCGCGCCGAAACGCATCCATCGTTCGTGGCGGCACTGGGGAGCATCTCCGAAGGCCGCATTGCACCCGTACCGGGGGGCGTGCTGATCCTCGATGCCGAAGGCCACACGCTGGGCGCGGTAGGGGTGACAGGCGATCATTCGGATCACGACGAGACGTGCGCGATCGCGGGGATTGAAGACGCCGGCTTCAAAGCGGGCGTATAGCTAGGCAGGCAGAAAGCTCCGCAGCCATTGGACACTCCAGAACGCCGGCAAAGACCGTTATGTACTGCGTCAGTTCTGCGGAGCCTCTTCGCCTGTACGGCCACTAGCCGATCCCGGCATTGGTAGACGCCCGCCTCTCCGGCAAAAACGACTACGCTGCGTACTCGCGCTTCAGAGCACGCGCTAGTTTCCTCACGGAGATCAAGTCCACTGAGGACGCGCTTCGCGCGGGCCGTGACCCTGAAGAAACCGTGCGTCCAGAACTGCGGCTGCAGTGTCTACCGCATTCGCCCGGTACCTGCGCGTGCTATTTACGCGATGTGGCAAAAGCTCGGGTCCGTCTGCCCTCCAGCACTCGCTACAAATTTACCTGTTGACCAAGTCACCTTGTAACACATATATTCAGGGCCACTCAAGTTGCGTCTATTTTCGTTCGAGGAAGCCCACCATGCCACTCACCGCCAAGCTCCGTAGTTTCCGAGTTTCCGCCATGTTTTTTCTGCTCCTCGGCCTGTGGACGACTCCTGCATGGACCCAACTCGGAACCGGAACGCTGAACGGTACCGTCACCGATTCGACAGGTGGAGTCATTCCGAATGCCACTTTGGTGCTGACCGACACAGGCACGAACGCGTCACGCAAAATCGTCGCCGACAAGCGTGGCCATTACAGCGTCCCCGACGTCAACATTGGTCACTACAAACTCGCGGCGACCGCCACCGGGTTTGGAGAGGCCACTAAGCAGGGCATTGAAGTCACCGTGGGCTCCCAGCTAACCGTGGACGTTGCGCTATCGGTCGGCAGCACGAACATCGTTGTCGACGTTTCGGCAGATGTGCAGAGCGAAGTGAACCACACCTCCGGTGAACAGAGCACACTGATCAATCCCACGCAGGTGCATGAGCTTCCGCTGAACGGACGCAATTTCGAGCA
>CAXTPN010000269.1:0-3358 GCA_964246125.1 uncultured Acidobacteriaceae bacterium | reverse complement strand
CGAAAAGGCCCGGCGTAGCCGGACCCTCTGCTCAAACCGCGGCACGATCGCGAACAGCGAAGCCCTCAAATCCGCATCGGCATCAGGATGTACCTGTACTTCACATCCTCATTCCCATCCTCCGGCCGCATCTGCCCCGCACTCTGCGCGTCCTTGAACTCCAGCCGCACCTCCCCCGTATTCCCGATCGCCTTCAAAAAGTCGATCAGGTACTGCGAGTTGAACCCCACCACCAGCGGATCGTAGTTGTACGGCGTCTCGATCGTATCTTCGCTCTCCCCCGCATCCGTCGACTGCGACGACAGCTTCAGCTCGTTCTGTTCCAGCCTGATCTTGATCGCCCCCGACCGTTCATCCGCGAACTGCGCCACCCGCTGGATGCACCCCATCAGGTCCTCGCTCCGCACAATCACGAACTTGTTATTATCCCGCGGCAGCACCGCCTCATAGTTCGGGAACTGTCCCGTCAGCTTCCGGCTCGTCAGCACCCGCCCGCCCACCTTGAAAAAGAGCGTCGAGTCGTCATCCGCAAACTCCATCGTCTCAGCGTCCGTCGTACCCAGCAAGCCCGCCAGTTCGCTCAGCGCCTTGCGCGGAATCAGCGTCTTCTTCTCCCCCGAGATTCCGTCAATCACCTCGCCCAGCTTCTCCACATGCGCCAGCCGGTGCCCATCCGTCGCCACCATCGCCATCGACTCCGCCTTCAGCACCAGCAGCGCGCCATTCAGCGTGTAGCGTGATTCTTCGTTCGAAATCGCGAAGATCGTCTTCGACACCATGTTCTTCAGGCTCGCCACCGAAATCTTCGTCGCGCCCGCCGCCGGAAACTCCGCCACCTGCGGAAAGTTCGCCCGCGCCATCCCCACCATCTTGGTGTTCGAGCGACCGGCCCGTATCTGCACCCAGTGGTTGTCCATCAGCTTGATCGAGATGTCCCCCTCGGGCAGTAGGCGAATGTAGTCATACAGCTTCCGCGCCGGAATCGTGCACGCGCCCGGCTTCTTCACCTTCGCCGCGCAGCTTGTCTTCAGGCTCTGGTCCAGGTCGGTCGCCGTAATCGTCAGCTTGCCGCCATCCCCATCGTTCGTAGCCTCAAACAGAAAGTTCGACAAAATCGGAATGGTCGTCTTCCGCTCCACCACCGATTGCGCCGCCGTCAGCTCGCGCAGCAGCTCTGCGCGAGAGACCGTGATCTCCAGGTTGCCGGTAGGTGCGGCGGAGGGCGTGATGGCAGTCGTGTTCGTCTCGGAATCCTCGGTCAAAGTGGCCACGGTGTTCTTCTCCTGTCAAGTCTCGACTGATTGATTTTAGGGGCCCCGCGCATCTCTTGACCAGAAATTCCTCTGTGTAAAAGCGCTCCCCTATGTGCCAACACGGGCCTGGACCGAACCACCCATGCCTATGCAACGGACGCAATCGCCCCGTTAGGTCTTAGTTTGTCATTCCCCGAAGGGAATCTGCTGTTGCATTCGCTGCTGCTGCGTGTCGTCACGCAAATTGACTTACTAAGATCCGAATCTACCCTGTCTGCCTGCACACCCGCGACTGCTTCTAAGAAACAATATGAAATACAACAAAATCAAAGAAGTAGTAGCCGTTCCCGCTTGAAATGTGGAAGACCCGCGAAGAGCTTGTCCTCCCAACAACTTGGCTGGCAGCCAGGATTTAGAAAAGCTCCGCTCCTCCAAACGCATACCGCGCAACACCGCCCTCCTGCGACGATCACGCCCTCGTTTCTCCCACTTCTGCACACCCACCCCGCAGAAAACCTCGCCAACACTCTGCTCCTGGGTGGATAGCACGCGCATCTTCATCGAAATAGGGCGCTTCGCAAATCCCACTTATAGACATGCCGCAGCGCAGCACAAGGAAAACTAGATCGCTCCCGCCATCTTCAGTTTGGGTGTCATCTCCGTAGCGCGCGCAGAGACCCGCGTCTGCCCAGAGCCTTCACTCATCCGCACGCGGCTACTTCCCGGGCGTCATGCTGCTGATCGGCCCTACCTGCTTCTCCGCGATCGCCACAATCCGGTCCCGAACCACATCGTACGAAGGCTCCCCATCGAAGAACCCGAACGTCATATGGGTCTGGCTCACCTGCCCGTTGTCTAGTTTCTTGTCCTGCCCGTACCCATCCATCGAGAAGCGCCGCATCCCCTTCGCCGCCATGTCCGGATGCTCCTTCGCGAACTGCGGCTGGTCGAAGTCGCTGCTCTCCAACGTCACGCGCAGCACCTGCTGGCCGGACGCATCGTAGATACGCGAGAAGACGTACGTCTTGAAGTTCCCCCAGGGAACGAACGAGTACCAGATGCGAATCGACCCGTTCTTCGTCGCAATGCGCTCCATCAAGAACTGCTGCATCTGGGTCAACTGCGGCGAAACCCCTCGCCGGTGCAGGTCCATCAGGTGCGCCAGCGTAGCATCGCGCTGCGCCTTCTGGCCCGTCTCCGCGTAGGCCCTCACCATCAGGCTCAAGGCCTGCCAGTCGTCCGGCGCCGCCGCCACGATCGGCTTCAACAGGCTGAACGCATAATCGCGATCGCCCATATTCAGCGCGCTCTCCGACGCATACTTGGCCACCACGATCTGCGCCGAAGTTCCCGGCTGGAGTTGCGACGAAAGCTCCCGAAACATGGGCAGAGCCCCAGCATAGTCGCCCGCCGCAAACCTCTTCGCGGCTTCGTGAAAGCGGGTCTTCTGCTCCGCTGTAAGCGCCGCCAGAGGATCAGCCTGCACCAACCCCGCGGACTGCGGCGCAGGCGGAGATTGCGCCCCGGCGGAGCCGATCCAAGCCAGGGCCACGGCCAGCGAAGCCACGCGAAGATTTACCCGTCGATACATGCCCACTCCTACATGTAACAGTCAATGTCGCGGTATGTAACACTTACGGTTACACATCGCTTTTCAGGCTAACTCAACGTCTCCATCAGCTTGTTGATCGTTCGGTTCAAATCCTTGTCCCCCCGGCGCTGCTCGTCGATCTTCGCGATCGAGTGCATCACCGTCGTGTGATGCTTGCCCCCGAACTGCCGCCCGATTTCAGGCAGCGAAGCCTCCGTCATCTGCTTCGCCAGGTACATCGCAATCTGCCGCGGCACCACAATCTGCCGCGAGTTGTTCTTCTGCTTCAGCTCCGGCACCCGCATCCCGAACTGCTCCGCCACCGCCCGCTGGATCGCCTCGATCGTGATCTTCCGCACCTGCGTGTCGATGAACTGCTTCAAACACTGCTGCGCCACCGCCAGCGAGCACTCCACCCCATGATGCGAGCACCACGCGATCACCCGGATCAGCGCGCCTTCCAGCTCTCGCACGTTCGTCCGCACGTTCGACGCAATGAACAGCGCCACCTCCG
>CAXTPN010000268.1:0-3383 GCA_964246125.1 uncultured Acidobacteriaceae bacterium | reverse complement strand
TGCATGTGCTGGAGCGGCTGAAGACGCCGTATGGGGCGTTCACGCTGGTGGAGGTGAAGATTGAGACGGGGCGGACACACCAGATACGGGTGCATCTGCAGGCGCTGGGGCATCCGGTGGTTGGGGACTTTTTGTATGGCGCTCCGCATGTGGTGAAGCGGGTGGAGGGCGAGGGACCGGGCCTGGAGCTCCAGAGGAATTTTCTGCATGCGGCGCGGCTGGAGTTTGTGCATCCGCGGACGGGGAAGGAGGTAGAGGTGGAGGCCGAGCTGGCGGGGGAGTTGGTAGAGTTTTTGGAACGGGTGCGGGGGAAAGGCTACTGAGCACGGCCTAACGGGGATCACAGGGAGAGAGACGGGATAAGGACGGCGATGGACCGGTTAGCCAGGGTCCTCGCCTTCGAGCTGTGCCCGCAGCGTAAGGTGCTGTCCAGGCAGAAATCGGAACACTTCCCGCGCCTCGGGCGGCAGGTCGAAGGTCACGACCACGGCGCAACGCGTTTCGTTCTTCAGGCTGGCGACACGCAGAGAATGGAATCGGCTCGTGGTCTGATTCGGCTTAGTCTAGCCCGCTCAAAGAGCGGCTCCTTCTCGGCTGGGCTGCTCGCCACGATCGCTGTCGAGGGAACAACCCAGATGCTCACCCCTTCATTGCGGCGCGTGTACACATCACGCGCATTGTTGATCGCCATCTCCGCGTCCGACGCATGGAGGCTGCCTACATGCTGCAACGCGGTGGATATCCTCATGAGCGACGCGCCAGCCATGGCCTTACACTCCTCGGCAACTATCAGTTCTCGAAGCTGATGGAGGTGGTGACTTACCTCAATCATTTTCGGGCACCCAAGTATCGCATCGGCCAGTACGATCCGCCGGATCACCTGTGCATGGCCGTCAGTCACAGCGATCTGCCTTACTTCATCGGTTTGACTTCTTTCAACGATCCTTCATGCAACGCTCTTCTGCTAATGTTTGATTTTCCCGTAAAGATACTGTCCGATCAATTTTCAACTCGGAGGATCTCCCTTGCGGCTGTTTCCGTGTCTCTCTCTGCTCTGTCTTGTGACTCTCACTGTTCACGCGCATACACAGATTGCGGCGACGCCTCCCATGGGCTGGAACTCCTGGGATGCCTACGGGCTTACGATTACAGAGCAGCAGTTCCGCGACAACGTCGAGGTTCTTGCCACGACGCTTAAGCCGCTGGGTTGGACTTACGCTGTTATCGATGAAGGCTGGTTCCTCAAGAACCCACTGGAGCGACCCACGCCCGATAAACTCGCGTATGAGATCGACGCGAACGGCCGGTATATTCCAGTTACCGCGCGCTTTCCATCCGCTCTGCAGGGCGGCGCGAATACCGGTTTCGCCGCGCTCAGCGCCTCCGTCCACGCGCTGGGTCTGAAGTTCGGCATCCACATCGTACGCGGCATTCCACGCCAGTCGGTTGCGCAAGGCATGCCGATTGCAGGCAGCAGCTATCACGCCACCGATGCCGCCGACACCAGCGACGCCTGCCCGTGGGATCCCACCAACTGGGGTGTTCGCGATAACGCAGCCGGCCAGGCCTGGTACGATTCATTGCTCGCGCAGTACGCCGCGTGGGGTGTGGACTATCTCAAGGTCGACTGCATCTCCGACCACCCCTATAAGCCTGCCGAGATTCGCATGTTGCATCGCGCGATCTTGAAGTCAGGCCGTTCCATCGTTCTGAGCCTGTCGCCCGGACCCACGTCACCGGGCATCGCCGCCGAGATTCAATCACTCGCGCAGATGTGGCGCATCTCCGACGACGTCTGGGATTACTGGAAGAATCCCAACCACTTTCCGCGCAGCCTGCACGACCAGTTCGAACTCATTGCAGGTTGGGCTCCGATGGCACGCCCCGGCTCCTGGCCGGACGCTGACATGCTTCCCATCGGATATCTTGGTCCCATTCCAGGCGACGGCACGGCTCGCCAGTCGCGGTTGACGCACGACGAGCAACAGACCATGCTGACCCTGTGGTCGATGGCGCGCTCGCCCCTGATCCTCGGGGCCAACCTGACAAAGCTAGATGACTGGACGCTGGCACTGATCACCAACCGCGATGTTCTCGAAGTCGACCAGAAGAGCCGCGATGGGCGGCAGGTGGCGCGCGAGGGCGACATCGTTGCATGGACCGCGTCCGGCATGGGAGCGACGCGCTACCTCGCTCTCTTTAACCTCGACGATAAAGAGAAGACCATTCTTCGCAACTACGACTTCTACAACCTGCGGGAGAAGACATATCGCAGCCGGGAGTTATGGTCCGGCACTGACCGCGGCATCGCGGGCGACATCAAGGTTACGGTGCCGGCGCATGGCTGCATTTTGCTGGAACTGACACCCGCGTGACAAGGAGTTGATCCCCGGTATTGATCGTTCGAGCTGTTTTGCAGCTTGAAGAGACATGCTCAGTAGTGGGCCGGTTCACTACGGAGAGTTTGTTCGATTACATCGTGAAGTTGGAGAAGTCGCCAAGGGGCGGCGTCGATCTGGGGTTTGGACTGGCCGGGCTGGTGGATGAGAAGAGCGGGACGGGTGTCGAAGACGCCGCGGGAGGCGTGGTCGTCTTCGTCGGTCCAGGTGGGGAGCCAGTTCCAGAGCTGGATGCGCCAGGAGTGGTCGCCCTGGACGATGAGGGTGGTGTCTTTCCAGCGGGGGGATGCCTGGAGGGTTTCGAGGACGCGACCTACTTCGCGGTCGGCGAGGGCGAGGTTGTCGAGGTAGGAGGAGTCGCACCACTGGGTATAGTCGTCATCGGCGCGGGACCAGATGTTGGGGCTGTGAGGAATGGCGAGGTGGATGAAGACGAAGTCGGCCTGGTCGGATTTGAGCAGGGAGAAGGCGTGCTGTTCGAGGTCGACGTGGGTCTGATAGCGCTGGCGGACGTCGTAGGAGCAGATGTCGCGGTCGGCGCGGGAGGGTGATTTGATCTCGCGGACGAGTTGCTGGAGGGGGGCAAAGGTGTTCATCCAAAAGCTTTTCCGCTGGGCCATGGGGCCGTCGATTTTGTCAAGGTTGGTCCAGTAGCAGTCGTCGAGAGCGCCTGCGTAGATGGTGCAGTAGGGGTTGTACCAACCCACGGCGGCGGTGCGCCAGCCTGCTTTTTGCGCATCGGCGAAGACCGTCTGGCTGCCGTCGAGCGGGTGCCAGCCATGGATGCCTTCGTAGTGGACGCGGAAGAGATTGCGGGAGGAGAAGCGGAAGTCGTCGACGGTGCGGCCGGTGAGGAGGGACGGGATGATCTTGACGGTTTTGAGGCCGATGGGTTGGACGTTGGTGAAGAGGGTGCTGATTTCGCGAAGGGAGTCGAATGCGGGGAGGTCGAGGTCGCGTGCGCGGTGCTCGAAGAGCTGGTCG
>CAXTPN010000267.1:0-3385 GCA_964246125.1 uncultured Acidobacteriaceae bacterium | reverse complement strand
GCTTGAAGGAGGCGCTCGTCAAGTACAAAGGAGTCGATTCCGACGAGATTATTCGGGATGGGTTGATCCAGCGCTTCGAGTTCACCTATGCAGCCGGGGTGGAACGGCTCTCAATTCTCTCGCTTTGGTTTGAGCATCACGGATAGCGTGATGGTGAGGGCGAGGACCGCTATGATGACGGCGAGGGAGGCTATGGGGCCAACCTCGTAGAAGCGGGCGGTGAGCATCTTGAGGGCGGCGAAGGCGAGGATGGCGGCGAGGCCGTAGTGCAGGAAGCGGAGTTGCCTGAGGGCGCGGGCAAGCAGGAAGAAGAGCGAACGGAGGCCCATGACGGCGAGGATGTTCGAGGTGTAGGCGAGGAACGGGTTGCGGGTGATGGACAGGACGGCGGGGATAGAGTCGAGCGCGAAGACGATGTCGGCGGTCTCGATGGCGAGCAGGCAGAGGAAGAGCATGGTGACCATGCGGGTGCCATCTTCGGTGGTGAAGAAGATGTCGTGGCGAAGGGAGACGGGGTGGATGCGGGAGATCCAGCGGACCCAGACGGGGGGCTTTTTAGTGTGGGCTTCGGGGTCCTGCTCATGGCGGGGAAGGATGAGGCGGACGGCTGCAACGAGGAGCACGACGGCGAACAAGTAGCTGATCCACGCGAAGCGGGCAAGGAGGTTGAGGCCGGCGGCGATGAAGAGGCCGCGCAGGAGGATGGCTCCGAGGACTCCCCAGAAGAGGACGCGGGGCTGGAAGACGGCGGGGATGCTGAAGATGCGGAAGAGCAGCAGGAAGACGAAGAGGTTGTCGATGGAGAGGGCCTCTTCAATGGCGTAGCCGGCGAGGAACTGCGTGGCGGACGGCGCGCCGAGGGTGTGGTGCAGGAAGGCGGCAAGTACAAGGGCGGCCGCGACCCACATGACGGTGGCTGCCACTGCATTCCGGTGCTGGCGGCGCGTGCGGGCTTCAGGCGCGAGCGCGGCCAAGCCGAAGCGCGAAAAGATCAGCTCGGCGGTGAGGAGGACGATGAGGCCGGCGTGGAAGGCAAGCCAGTGGGTGAGAGGGGTCATGCTGACTTCGATGGTAACTGTTTGCGAGTTACGGGAATTGTGCTGACAGAAAGGCGATGCGGCGGGTAGGATTGCGGGGTTGCAACTATGCAAACTAATTACGGGAGAACAGATGATGAAGAGGATGATGGCGGTTACGGGTCTGGCGTTGGCGATGTGCGGCGTGGCTGGGTACGGAGTGGCGCAGGCTCCGGCGGGCGCGCCTGCTGGGGCGAACGGGATATGCAAGGACGGGACGTATTCGACGGCGGCGTCGAAGCAGGGAGCCTGCAGGGGACATAACGGCGTGCAGACGTGGTATGCGGCGGCTGCGGCGACGGCTCCCGCGGGCGGCGCGATGACGAAACCTTCGACGATGCCTGCGCCGACCCCGGCTCCGTCGGTTGCGTCGAAGCCTGCGCCTACGCCTGCGGCGGCTGCTCCGCCCGCAGCTCCGGCGCCTACGGCTTCAACAAACGCGGCTGCAAAGAAGGGTCCGGCGGCGTCGGCGGCTAACCGGGCTCAGGCCCCAGGCGGCGGGCCGGGGCTGGTCTGGGTGAACACGGAGAGCAATGTGTATCACTGCAACGGGGATACCTACTACGGGAAGACGAAGGCAGGGCAGTATATGAGCGAGGCCGATGCGAAGGCGAAAGGCGCGCATGGGGATCATGGAAAGGTTTGTACTGGAAAGTAAGCTGCGAGATGCGAGGGCCTCCGAGATGCGGAGGCCTTCTACTTGGAGGCATCAGCGCTGGTTGATGAGCGTGATGAGGTCCATGAGGATGTCGGCGGAGATTTGCAGAGATTGCGGGCTGATCTTGTCGATGGTGTCTTCGGCGGTGTGGTGCCAGCCGTCGGGGTGTCTGGCGTCGTGGGGGCCGTAGTCGATGTCCAGCAGGTCGAGGACGGGGACGCCGCGCTGCAGGAAGGGCAGGTGCCCATCGGAGACGTCGACCTGCGGGTGCTGGAGGACGTTGCGGGCGTGGCCGGTCTCTTTGGCGGCTTGGCGCAGGAGGTCGACGAGCCAAGGGGTGGAGCCGGAGTCGGGGTTGATGTTAAGGTCGCGGTCGCCGATCATGTCGGCGAGCAGGAATGCTTTGATCTTGGCGAGGGTGCCGTCCTGCGACCAGCGCGCGGCTAGGTGACGGGTGCCGTAGTCATTGTCCGTTCCTTCCCATTGCTTGACGGCTTCTTCGCCGTCGTCGAAGAGAATGTAGACACTGTAGCCCTGGGGTGGGTGGGTACGGAGGTATTGGCCAATTTCGATGAGCAGGGCCGAGGTGCAGGCTCCGTCGTTGGCTCCGACGAAGGGGATGTCCTTGAGGGGGTAGTTAGTTTCGTAGTGAGAGTCGAGGACGATAATGCCGTCCTTTTTGGATGGGTTCGCGCTGGGGAACTTGACGATAATGTTGTGCATCGTCTGGTAGCCGGCGGGGGTGGAGGCGGTGAAGGTGTCGACTTCGAACCGATGATCTTTCTGCTCGGGGAGGAAGTGGTCGGCGATGAACTTTTCGGCGGCGGCGTGGCCGGGGGAGCCGTTGAAGCGTTTGGGGGCTACGGCTAGAAGTTCCTTGGTGAGGGCGTAGGCGGCTGCGCCGGAGACTTTCTGCTGGGCCTGGAGGGTGGGAGAGATGGCGAGAACTAGCAACAACAAGAGCGAAACACTGAGATTCCGGCTTCGGAATGACGGCAACCGCAGCGGCAACGACCAAAGCGAAATACAGGGGTTCTTCGCTGCGCTGCGATAATTAAGGGACACCCGTATGTCGACCGTCATGAGGGTTTCAGCTCCGGGGCGCGGTGGCTGGGGTGGACGTACCAGGCGATGCCTACGCCGAGGAAGTAAAGGACCAGCATGGGAGTGGCGAAGAGGCACATGCTGATGGGGTCCGGCAGGGGGCAGATGACCGACGAGATGAGGAAGATGATGAGGACGGCGTAGCGAAAGTGCTTGAGCAGGAATTTCGCGTCGACGATACCGAAGAGGGCGAGGAAGAAGATGAGGATGGGCAGCTCGAAGCAGATGCCGAGGCCGAGGATAACGGCGAGGAAGAAACCGGTGTAGTCCTCGATGGTGAGGATGGGGTGAAAGCGCTTGCCGAAGTCCAAGACGAGGACCTTGATGGCGCCGGGCAGGACCCAGTGGTAGCCGAACCAGGCTCCGGCCATGAAGAGCCCGACGGTGGCGGACATGAAGGGAAAGACGTACTTTTTCTCATTGGCGTAGAGCCCTGGGGAGATGAAGAGCCAAACCTGATACAGGATGAAGGGCGCGGCGAGGATGGCTCCGCCAAGAAATGCGGTCTTGAGATAGAGATTGAGGCCGTCGGTGGGGTGGGTGAAGT
>CAXTPN010000266.1:0-3392 GCA_964246125.1 uncultured Acidobacteriaceae bacterium | reverse complement strand
GTAGTGAAGAGGTAAGGTAGTTTTGAGGAGGTGAGGTACAAGTACTTTGGTTGAGAAGAAATGCAATACAATGATCCTCAATATTCTTGGATATTGGTGGGTTGCTACTACTAATCTTCGATGTCCATATCATATCCATATCAAATCATATCTTACTCCTCGCGCCCGCAACGCCCTGACCCTTGGGCATCTTCCTGCCATCCGTGCCCAAAGCCTCGAGATCCTTCCTCTTATGATAATGCGGCGCCGCCTCGGCCAACCATTCCGCCTGCACGGGCAAATTGCCGCGCATGTACTCCCGGGACGTGAGGACGAGTTCGTAAAAGATGATCCACTTGGGGTTGACGTCGAACAAGGTGCTGCTCGGGTGGAGGTAGGTCGTCATGGCGTTCTTGACGGTGCGGTAGCTGTCGCCGCCCTTTTGGAGGCGGGCCGCGTTGGGGAAGAAGCCCGCGATGAGGGATTTCTGCACGGGGACGAGGTCCTGGCTGCCGACGGAGGTGATGGTGACTTCGACTCTGTCGCAGAGCTTGGCGAGTTGGTCGCGTACGTCGCGGGCGCGGGTGAGGCTCCTCTGCTGGAGGTAGTTCTCCCTCGCCCAGACGTAGCTGAAGTCGGCGTCGACCCACTGGTTCCAGATGTTGAGCAAGGAGAAATGGTCGCCGCCCTCCTTGACCGTGAAGCGGGCGCGGGCTGAGTCGGCGAGGAGCTTCTTGTCCTTGGGCCGGTAGAAGAGGGCGGCCGACTCGCCGAGCATGGCGATGATGGAGAGGACCTCCTCCACGCAACCGTGTTTGTCCGCAGCGAGGATGGCGCGCGCGAGCATTGGGTCGGTGGGGAACTCGGCCATTTGCCGGCCCAGCTTGGTCAGCGCGCCCTTGTCGTTGAGGGCGCCGAGGGCGTAGAGGTTCTCGAGCGCGCGGATGAGCGTCTCGGCGGGCGGCGCGTCCATGAAATCGAACTCCATCAGGTTGTTGATGCCGAGGGATTTGAGTAAGAGGACGACGCTGTTGAGATTCGTGCGCTGGATCTCCGGCGTGGTCGAGTCGTCGAGTTCGTTATGGAAGGCGAACTTGGTGTACAGTCTGAAGCATTTGCCCGGGGCGACACGCCCGGCCCTGCCGGATCTTTGATTGGCGGAAGCACGGGAGCAGGGGGTGACGACCAGTGATTCCATGCCGGTTCGCGCGTTGTAGACATTCTCCTTTACGAAGCCTGGGTCTATGACGTAGACAATACCGTCGATTGTGAGACTGGTTTCGGCAATGTTGGTCGCTAGGACAACCTTTCTGGCCTTCGGTGGGGTTGGTTCGAAGATCTTGCTTTGTAATTCGGATGGGAGATTGGCGTAGATTGGGCATATGATCATCTCAGGTACTTTCGACCCTAGCTTTCTCGCCGTTTCCTGTAAATTTAGCTCGGCTGCCTCGATCTCTTCTTGACCCGTTAAGAAGACGAGAATATCTCCTCTTGGCTGGGTGATGTGGATCTGAAAGATGGTGGTGACAGCGGCAGCGAGGTAGTTGGCTTCAGGTTGGGGAGTGTAGTGGATGTCGACAGGGTATCTCCGCCCTGGTATGTTGAATATTGGGGCATCGTCGAAGTACTTGGCAAACTTCTGGGCATCCATAGTCGCGGAGGAGATCAAAAGCTTCAGCTCTGGCCTGAATCTTGCAATATCTTTGACGAGGCCAAACAGAATATCCGTATGGAGCGTCCTTTCGTGGGCTTCATCAATCATCAATGCCGAATACGCCCCCAAATCGGGCTCGGTGAGGAACTCTCTCAGCAGCATACCATCTGTCATGTATTTCAGAATCGTCTTATCAGACGTGGCGTCCTCAAAACGTATCGAATAGCCCACCTCGTTCCCGACTTTGACCCCCATCTCTTCCGCGACACGCGCTGCCACGCTCATCGCAGCCACTCGCCGAGGCTGGGTGCATCCGACTTTAAGGCCGTGTTTCGTGTAGCCGGCTTCGTGGAGGTATTGAGGTATCTGAGTCGTTTTTCCACTGCCTGTCTCTCCAACAATGATCAGGACTTGATATTCTTCAATGGCCTTTAGGAGGTCGTCTCTGAAGGTGTAGATGGGTAAGCTCTTCCGCGTACCCTCGATGGAGGAGGCTTTTGCTTCCGCAGCTTTCAGCTGTTCCTGCAGCGCTCTCTGCTCCTTTGACAAAGGCTTCGCATCACTGTCCAGCCTTGTGTCCATGACAAAGTTGATCTTCTGAGTATCATCGAACACATAGTCATATTCACCCTCATCCACCCTTTCGCTTTGAGAGATCTGAGCCTTTGCCTTGGCCGACTGTTCCCTTTCCCACTCTTCCTGCTCGGTGACATATCTCTCCTGGCCGTGTTCATCCTTGTCCACGTAGCGCTTGTAGAGAGCTTCTTCTTTTTTCTTCCTATCGATCTTGCCCTTCTCGGTGATGTAGTCCTCGGGCATTGAATATCCATCCCTGTGATCATCGATCCGTAGCCTTTCCTCTGCGATCCGTAGAACCTCCCGGTTCTTGGCGAACTCATCCTTCTCTCGCCTTGTCAGGTCTGGGTTGCTTCGTAGTTCCGCTGTTTCTTCGGTGACTTGTTTTCGTAGCAAAGCCAGCCTTTCTGCCTCTCGTTTCTTAAGATATTCCTGCCTAGACCTCTCCCTCAAGTCTGGCATTGCCGCCTGCCTCGCTGCTGCATCTTCGGCCAACGCTCGTCGCTTCGCCACCTCTTTGCCTTCCTTCGTAGACGATCGATCTTCGACCAGCTTTTTTGTCTTCTCGGCATCTTTGAGATTCAGCCGTCTTGCAAATTCATCCCTCTCCAGCTGGTCCCTTTCCATTTCCCTCTCTCTCCGTGTTTCTTCGTCGAGTTCCTCCTCTGGAAGTTTGGCAGAGACCACAGCATCATCACTAAGGCGGACCCTCTTGGTTGGTGACTGCTCGAATTCTTCTTCTTCTTCTTCGACAAGGTCCTCGTCGCCCCATCGATCGTCGAAGTCATCGCTACCTTTTTGCCGTAATTTCCTGGAGGCTGGTTTCCTTTCTCGCCGGTCTTTGTTACCCTCTCGTTCTGAAGGGGTTGGAAAGGGTATGGATGAAGCCATATGTTGAGCGTTGAAAGTGAGCTGCAACAAGGCAATTGAGAGGTCCCTTCAGATCGTACTCTTGACTCTTGATATTTTATATATCCGAGGTAATTCCGGCTGCCCTGTAGGAAAGCAATTAATTACTTCTACTTGAACGTTGCTTGGGGCGGAATCCTACAAATTTCTGATGTAATGAATCCTTTTGATTGGCAGACACGTACAGAGTTTATAATATTGACATTGATCATTGATGTTGATATTGATATCTCCTCCAACCATTCTACTCACTCGTGTATATTTGAACGTATTC
>CAXTPN010000265.1:0-3403 GCA_964246125.1 uncultured Acidobacteriaceae bacterium | reverse complement strand
GGCGGAGTATGCGCCGGGGGGGCCGACGCCGAGCTTCGACAAGCAGTATGTGCGCGACTACCTGGAGTCGATCCGGTGGAATAAGCAGGCTCCGGCGCCCGCGCTGCCGGAAGAGGTGGTCGCGCGCACCCGCGCCAAGTACATGCAGGCGTTTCGTCTGCTGACCGGTCGAGCGGAGCTCTAGCCGATGCCTGCGAAGAACGCTACGGACACGCTGGCATCGCTTACGAGCTTCGACTGGTTTCTTGTGATCATCGTCGCCCTGTCGGTGGTTCGGGCGTTTCGGCGCGGCATCATTCGAGTGCTGTTCTCGCTGGCGGGACTGGTCGCCGGCGTCCTGCTGGCGAGTTGGAACTACGTTCAACTGGCCGCGTGGCTGCACACCTGGGTGACGAGCTTCGCGGCGGCGGAGGTGATTGCGTTTCTGTTGCTCCTTGGCCTGGTGATGGCGGCGTTTTCGCTGGTCGCGGGCGTGGCGCGCAAGACCGCGTCCGCGGTGGGGCTGGGATTTTTCGACCGGCTGCTGGGCGCGGCGTTCGGGTTGCTGCGCGGCATGCTGTTGGGGGCGGCGATCCTGATGGCGATCACGGCGTTTGTGCCGGATTCGTCATGGGTGGAAAATTCCCGGCTCGCACCCTATTTCCTTGCGGGGTCGCATGGGTTATCCTTCGTTGTGCCCAGGCAGTTGCAGGAACAGATGGCCGTGGGTAGGGCTCATCTGCTACAACAGACACCTGAGCTTCTCAAGCATGGACATTGACCCGCACTCAAGGCAAAGCCCCGCATGGATTTCACCGCACCAGCAACGATTTGCATTGTGAGGACACGATCTTGAAGCGCGAACTGGATGGCTTGGTTACGCAGATGCACAGCTCCGGCGTCTCCTACACGGAGGCGGTACGGCAGTTCAAGCGCCGCTACATTCTCGAGGTTTTGGCCAAGCACAAGGGTAATCAATGCCAGGCGGCCGAAGAATTGGGGATGCACCGCAATACCCTGAGCCGAACGATGACCGAGCTGGACCTGGATACGGCGCAGATTCGCCATGGGCTGCGGAGGCCGCCGGCGAGCGTTCGTCCGCCGCGCACGCTGGCCGCAGTGGTGAATGCCGGCAAGCTGCGCTAAGGCTGGGTCATTGGCGATGAGGTGGCATCGCAGGGGAGCGATTGCGCGTGAGCTTCGTCCAAGGGCTAGACGCATGATGGAACGTTTTCAATCCAGAAGGCACTTGAGCTTGCGCTGGGCAGCCCTGGCATGCGTCTTGCTTGCGGCATCCGCACCGGCCCAGTCCACGCCGGCCCAGTCCACGCCGGCCCAGTCCGCGCCGTCCGTGCCAACCGCGAAGCCGGACCCCTTGCGCGCCGAGCAGGCTTACCTGAGCGGGGCGCGGCTGCTGGACCGGAAGGATCTGGCCGGCGCTCAGAACGAGTTCGCAAAGGCGGTCGCGCTCGACCCAACCCGCAACGACTTCGCGCTTGCCTTGACGCTGACGCGCGAGCATCGCGTGGGCGACCTGATTCAGCAGGCGGCACAGGCGCGACTGGCCAACCGCGGCGCGCAGGCCGATTCCCTGCTGGCCGAGGCACGCAAGGTCGATCCCGGGAACGAGCTGGTGCTGGAGCACGCGGTCGACAGCGTTGCCGCCGAGCCATTGGTACAGCGCACCCAGGTGAAGCCCGCGGAGGAGCCGGGCTTTTTGCCGCCGATCCAGATTGCGCCCGCCGAGGCAGCGAAGGACCTGCACCTGCGCGGAGACACCCGGCAGGTGGTGACGCAGGCGGTGACGGCCTATGGCATCAAGGCGGTGTTCGACGATTCGGTCACGAGCACGCCGCTGCGTTTCGATCTCGACCGGAGCCCGTACATGGAGGCGATGCCGATCCTGCTGCGCATGGCGCATCTGTTCGCGGTGCCGATCGACCCGAAGACGCTGCTGGTGGCGAAGGATACGGAGGAGAACCGGCAGCGCCTGGAGCGGCAGGTGGAGGAGACGATCTACATTCCGGCGAGCACGGTCGAGCAGCTGAACGAGCTGTCGAATATTGTGAAGAATGTCTTCGACGTGAGGCAGGTGGTTACCTCGGCGGGCAGCGGAACCATCCTGCTGCGCGCGCCCGAGCCGACGCTGAAGGCGGTCAACTACACGCTGGCGGACCTGCTGGACGGCGGCGCGGAGGTGATGGTCGACGTGAAGCTGGTGAGCATCGACAAGAGCATCACGCGCAACATTGGGGCCACGCCGCCGACGCAGCTGAACGCCTTCAGCGCGGCGGCGGAGCTGCAGTCGTTTGTCGCGGCTAACCAGTCCACCATCACCACGGCGATCTCGCAGGGCGCGCTGGTGCCCACCGGCAGTACCACGCAGATGCTGGTGCAGGAAGCTGCCTTCCTGATCCTGAGCGGGCTGGCGACCGACGCGAAGCTGACCAACGTGCTCGCGCTGTTCGGCAATGGACTGACGCTGTTCGGTGTCAGCCTGGGCTCGAGCGGCAACTTCAACCTGGCGCTGAATTCGTCGGAAGCTCGCGCGCTCGACGACATCAGCGTGAGGGTGGGCGACCGGCAGACGGCCACCCTACGAGTCGGCTCGAAGTACCCGATCACGACGGCGACTTACTCCAGCGGCGTCAGCAGCGCGACCGCTGCCGCGCTGGCCGGCAAGAGCATCAACGGCGTCAGCGCGAGTTCGCTGCTATCGCAGTACCTGGGCAGCGCCGCCACGTCGACGGTGCCGCTGGTGCAGTTCGAAGACCTGGGGATCACGCTGAAGACCACGCCGACCGTGCTGCGATCCGGCCTTGTCAGCATGCACATCGACCTGAAGATCGAGGCGCTGACGGGCGCCAGCTCGAATAACATTCCGGTGCTGACCAGCCGCGCCTTTACCTCGGACATCACGGTCGCGGACGGTATGTCGGCGGTCATGCTCTCGGACCTGAGCAGCACCGAGGCGATCAGCGTCAGCGGCTTTCCGGGCCTGGGCGAGCTGCCCGGCTTCCAGGAGACCGTCTCCGACCGGCTGAAGGAGACCGACTCATCGGAGCTGGTGCTGCTGATAACGCCGCACCTGGTGCGCCGCCGCTCGGCCAGCATGTCCAGCCGGCGCATTGCCTTCAGGACCTCGGTTCCGGTGGATTTCTGAGAAGGACCCGCGCGTTCATCGCGTTGACCTGTGTCCCGCGGCCCGCTATAGTTACAAAGGTACGAGCGGGAGTAGCTCAGTGGTAGAGTGCTTCCTTGCCAAGGAAGATGTCGCCGGTTCGACCCCGGTCTCCCGCTCCAGACAATCACCCTCTGCTGTACACTCAAAGTCACAATCTGAGCTTTACCAAGGCGCGGTACCCAAGTGGTAAGGGAGAGGTCTGCAAAACCTTTATGCGTCGGTTCGATCCCGACCCGCGCC
>CAXTPN010000264.1:0-3410 GCA_964246125.1 uncultured Acidobacteriaceae bacterium | reverse complement strand
AAGGTGTATGGGGCTTTGAAGGGGATCGGGATTGAGGGGATGCAGTATCGAAGGGATATCGGGTGGCGTGCGCTGGGTGGCTGACGTAAATTTTGAATACCGGGGTGTAATCGCGGAGGAAGGAATGTCGTCAGAGGTATCGATTGCCCACCAGGGTTCTTCAAAAAGTGGATTGCGCAGGCTGAACGGACTGCGATAGCATCCTGCGAGTGCGTCCTGAACGTTGGGACCCATCAGTCTACTTCGACACACACTGTACTTTGTATTCGGCCCTGCCACGGTCTGCATCGCTCACTATGAGATTTAAGAGGATCAGGAGAGTCAGTATGTTTGCTTGGCTATTATCCGGAAGTTCGCGGCTTGTCGTTTCACGGCTGGCTATCGGTGGGACGCTGCTTGCAGCCGCTCCCTTTTCCCTTTCACAGAGTTTGCGGCGGCCGGTGGTGACCGAGAAGGTCAACGAGGCGCGGCTGTCGGTGCTGGCGGGCAATGTGCGCTCGGCGGCGTTGAACCCGGCCAACGATCGCGGCGCGGTGGAGTCGGCGCTGAAGCTCGAGCATGTGCTGTTGCAGCTGAAGCGGTCGGACGCGGCGGAGGCTGCGCTGGACGCTTACATCGCGAGCCTGAACGACGAGAACTCGCCGAACTACCACAAGTGGCTAACGGCGGAGACGCTGGGCGCGGAGTATGGGCCGGCGGCGGCGGATATCACGGCGGTCACTAGCTGGTTGAGCGCGCACGGGCTGACGGTGAACCAGGTGTATCCGACCGGGATGGTGGTGGATTTCTCAGGGAACGCGGCTCAGGTGGAGTCGGCGTTTCACACGAATCTGCACAATCTGTCGGTGAACGGCGAAGATCATATTGCGAATACGCAGGACCCGCAGGTGCCGACGGCGCTGGTGGGCGTGATCCACGGCGTGGTGAGCTTAAACGACTTCCGTCCGCACCCGATGCACAAGGATGTGCATCCGGCACACGTTTCGACGCAGAATGGGGCGCAGACGACCCAGATGCCGGGCACGACGACGAACTACACGTTCACCTCGGGCAGCAGCACCTACGAGGCGGTGGTGCCGGGCGACCTGGCGACGATCTACAACCTGAACAAGCTGTTTTCGGCGGGGTACTCGGGGCAGGGCCAGACGATCGTAGTGATCGAAGACACGAACGTGTATTCGACGGCGGACTGGACGACGTTCCGGTCGAAGTTCGGGCTGTCAGCGTATACGGCGGGGACGTTTACGCAGGAGCATCCGGGGTCGAACTGCACGAATCCCGGGGTGAACGCCGATGATGGCGAGGCGATTCTGGATGCGGAGTGGGCCAGCGCGGCGGCGCCCTCGGCGGCGATTGTGCTGGCGAGCTGCGCGGACACGCGGACGACGTTTGGCGGGCTGATTGCGCTGCAGAACATCCTGAGCGCGTCGAACCCGCCGAAGATCATCAGCATCAGCTACGGGGAGAGCGAAAGCGAGAACGGCGCGACGGCGAACGCGGCTTACAACTCGGCGTATAAGACGGCGGCGGCGGAGGGTGTGTCGGTGTTTGTCTCGTCGGGAGATGAAGGCGCGGCGAGCTCGGACGCGAACGCGACACATGCCACGCATGGGATTGCGGTGAGCGGGTTTGCGACGACGCCGTACAACGTGGCGGTGGGCGGGACGGACTTCGGCGATACGTCGGCGGGGACGAACGGCAGCTATTGGAACTCGACGAACACGAGCACCTATGCGAGCGCGAAGAGCTATATTCCCGAGATCCCGTGGAATGACTCTTGCGCGAGCGTGCTGCTGGCGAATGCGGCGGGATACGGCGTGACCTATGGGACGAACGGGTTCTGCAACTCAGCGACAGGCAAGGCGAACTACCTGACGACGGCGTCGGGCTCGGGCGGGCCTTCGGGCTGCGCGACGGGGTCGGCATCGGTTTCGGGCGTGGTGAGCGGAAGCTGCAAGGGATATGCGAAGCCCTCGTGGCAGACACTGGTCGGCGTTCCGGCGGATGGCGTTCGGGATATTCCGGATGTGTCGCTGTTCGCGGCGAACGGGGTATGGGGCCACTATTATGTGTTCTGCTGGACGGACACGCGCAACGGCGGCACGTCCTGCTCGGGTGCGCCGAGCACGTGGTCGGGCGCGGGCGGAACGAGCTTCGCTTCGCCGATCATGGCGGCGATTCAATCGCTGGTGAACCAGAAGACGGGGTCGGCGTGGGGAAATCCAAATCCGACGTACTATAAGCTGGCGGCGGCGGAGTATGGGACGAATGGGAACGGGAGCTGCAACTCGTCAAATGGCAATGCGGTTGGGAGCGGATGCACGTTCTACGATGTGACCAAGGGCGATATGGACGTGGTCTGCACCGGGACGTACAACTGCTATAAGCCTTCAGGGACGTACGGGGTGCTTTCGACCTCGGACTCGGCTTACTTGCCGGCGTATGGGACCGGGACCGGCTGGGACTTCTCGACGGGCATCGGGACGGTGAATGCTTACAACCTGGTGTTCAACTGGAATACGGTCTCGCACTGAGCCGCATTGCATGCAAAAGACGCGGAGCCTCATCAGGCTCCGCGTTGTTTTTAGGATCTCGGATGTGGTCAGGCGGCCTTGCGGGCGTTCAACTGCTGTTCGGCTCTGAGCCAATCGCCGAGAGCGTCGCCGTGCTGCCAGCCTCGCTGCGCCCAGAAGTAGTATGCGAGCTCCGCCACCTCGTGGTGGGCGATCGCGGCTGCGGGGCTTTCCTGCTGGGCTGCCTGGATGTCGGAAGCAGCGGGTGCGATGGCTGCGATCGCGGCCTTCTTCCTGGGAGCGGACTTGCGGGCCGGCGCCGGAGACTCGGCCTTAATGGGGGCATCCTTCTTCGGGGTGGACTTCCGGGTAGCGGTTTCCTTTTTGATGGCCTTGGGCATAGAACCTCCAGTTTGTGGATTTTAGCTATTTTACCCGGAAGGGAGCAAGAAAGAAGAACGCAGCGTTAACTGAGGTGTTACAGGCGCCGTTCAGCGGACAGCGGAGGTGGAGCTTTGAGGCGGGCGGGGAGACAAGGGTAGCAGGCCGGGAGTAGGGCGACGGCCGGTGTGGATCCAGGTGACGAGTTCGTCGAAGGAGTGGCCGATCTCGTCGGCGGTAAAGGTGCAGTGGCCGTCACGGTGGACGTACTGCTGGACTAGATTCCGGGAGAAGCCGGCGATGGCTACCTGCTCGTTGTAGAGGGCGAGGGTGTTGGCAGGGATGCGGGGGTCGTAGGTGGTGTGGAGCGCGAGCATGGGGTGGGTGAGGCGGCCGGAAGGAGTGTAGTGGCGGATGAGGTAGTCGCGGGCGCGGGGGTCGGCGGCGTAGCGATGGACGCCGTCGTTGAGGGCGTTGTCGGAGGCTGAACTGCCGGGGCTGGCGCCGACGTAGAGG
>CAXTPN010000263.1:0-3411 GCA_964246125.1 uncultured Acidobacteriaceae bacterium | reverse complement strand
GAGCAACGGCGAGATGTGGTCGATCGGCGAGCGCATCCGCTTTGTGACGGAGTACGGGAAGCAGTTGTTCAAGCGGCAGGGGAGCCTGGTGGACGGGGCGCGCAGGGAGCCGATCTGCCAGGTGCTGGACGAAGCGGCGCGGTTCCTGCCGCAGATGATCCGCTCGGGCGATGTGGATGTGGCGAAGTGTTTGGGAGTGTGGTCGGCGCTGGTGGAGGAGGGCCGCAACCTGGGCATCGGAGTGGTTTTGCTGACGCAGCGCAGTGCGCGGTTGAACAAGGATGTGGCGGAGCTGGCGGACCTGATGCTTGCCTTCCGCACGGTGGGCCCGAACTCGATCGATGCAGTGATGGACTGGCTTTCCGCGCATCTTGCCAAGGACCGGCTGAACACGATGCGGGAGGCGGTGCGCTCGCTGCCTGTGGGCAGTTGCCTGGCGGTGTCTCCGGGATGGCTGGGAGTGGAGAAGGTGATCGCGGTGCGGCTGCGAGAGACCTTCGACTCCAGCGCGACGCCCAAGCCGGGCGACCGGGGGACGCGGGTGAAGGGTGCCGGCGCGAAGCCGGACCTGGGCGTGTATGCGGCGCGCATGAAGGAGACGATCGAGCGCGCAATCGCGGAAGACCCCAGGCAACTCAAGCGACGCATTGCGGAGCTGGAGGCCGCGGCGCAGAAGCAGCCGGTGGCGGATCGGCTGGTGCAGAAGGTGGTATTGAAGCCGGACCCGGCGGTGGCTGCTGACAACGCGCGTTTACACCGGGAGATGAAGACGCTGCGAGCGGTGATCGGGAAGATACGCGAGTTGGCGGACCTGCCGAAGACAGAGGATCAAGCGGAGCAGGTGCGTGTTGAGCCCGCGAGAGTGGAGACTCCGCGGGCAAGGCCAGCAACGGCCGCAGTCGACCCCGCGCCAACGGGAGACGGACAACCCCTGCGCGGCACATCTCTGCGGATTGCCCAGGTCCTGGCCGCATACGCGCTTCGAGGCAAAATAATGAGGCGGTCCCTCCTGGCGGCCATTCTGGGCCAGACCGATGGAGGATCGTTCGGCAACCGCATCAGCGAGGCGCGGGTGGCGGGCGCGATCACGGACGTCTCCCCCGGGGTTCTGGCGGCCACGCCGGAAGGTATGACGAAGTATGGCGGTACGTTCAAGGTGCCGGAGACGACGGAAGAGGTGATGGAGCTGTGGCGCCCGAAGCTGCCGGGGGTGAGCTACCGAATTCTGGAGCACCTTGTCACTCTGGGCGGCGCGCCGATCTCGCGCGTCGAGTTGGCAGCGGCGGTGGGAGCGGTGGACGGCGGGACGTTCGGCAATCGCATCAGCGACGTGCGCACCAAAGGACTGCTCGTCGACACGGGCCGCGGCATGGTCGCGGCCAACACGGAAGCGCTGTTGATGGAGGCCAGCCATGCCTAAGTGCCAATGGAGGGAGCGACCCGGCGACGATGCGCTGTGCACGACGCTGGCGGATGAGGGTCGGGAGATGTGTCCGCGACACGAGTTTCTTTACGGGATCCGCAAGCAACAGCGCGAGCTGAAGCATGCGGCACACACCCAGGCCCGGGAGGCTGGGGTTGCGGGACGTCTGCCGCAGAACCGCAAGGGCCTGGTGCCGAAGGGCTACCAGTTCACCGGGACCGGCGAGTGCGCGGGCTGCGGACGGGGGGTGGAGTGGTGGAAGACGCCGATCGGTCGCAAGGCGCCCTTCGACCGCATGATGCACGACGATGCGACGGCGGTCATCCACTTCGCCACCTGCCCCAAAGCGCAACACTTCAGGAGGGCCTCGTGATGATGACGGGATGGGGGTTGCGAGCAACCGACGGAGCGTGGTTGCGAGGGTTTCACAAAAAAGAACCCGACACGACCCTGCGGCACCTCGCCGCGCTGCTGTTTCTGCGGCGCGAAGACGCGGCAAAACTCCGCGAGGAACTACTGTCTTGGGAGAGATGGTGGAGCGTTCAAAGCATCGAGGTGCCGGAATGAGCCGGGGCGGTCCCAGCCGGCGGGCGGTGCTGTGATGGCGCATGCGTTTCTGACCGGGCCGCGTCCGCCGGCCATCCGCCTGGTCTTCTGCTCGAAGGTGCCGTACAGCACGCGGGGCGAGGCGCACCGCCACCGCAACCTGTTGCGCCAGGCCAACGCGGGCGAGCTGAAGGCGATCGGCAGCGGCGCGCTGGGCGTGTACCACTGCGGGCGCTGCGCGGCCTGGCATGTAGGGCATAGGAAGAGGAAAGGGGAGCGATGACGGAGTTTTGTGTGGTGAGTTATGCGGTGATCGGCGTGTTGTTTGCCCTGATGCTGGCGTTCGAGGCCGATCCTCCGTTCGAGGACTGGCGGGAGTGGGAAGAGTGGTTGCTCCTGCTGTTCGTGGCCTCGCTGTGGCCGCTGATGCTTTGGCTCATGTTCGAAAAAGACGAGGAGCAAGGATGATGGCAGGTGTGCTGTGGTATGTGGGATTTGGAGTGACGACGCTGGGGCTCTTGCGCTTCTGCCTGGAGCCGGACGACCCGGCGCCCGGGGACTGGTACCGGCGCGGCGAGTACCTGGCGGCGGTGGCGTTTGTGGTGGTGTGCTGGCCGTTTGTGCTGGCGCTGCTGCTGATGGGCGGCGACTGGTGAGCGCAGTCGTTAGCTGAGGTTTTCGAGGTGCATCTTGTTGCGGTCGGCGAGGGTTCACGATGAGCGATAGCGCGATCAACACTGTGGATGAACCTGCGATCGTTAGGGCGATCGGCTGTATTCGTCACGGCTCTAAGATTGGAGAGCGGTGTAATGTTCGCATCGTAGCGTGCCCATCACGAAAAAAGGCTTATTCGGCCATGAGCGATAGCGCGAAGGACGCCGGGGCGGAGACGGCGATGGAAAAGGTCAGGGAGCGGTGGCCGGATGCCTACATTGCCGGGAGTTACTCTCCCAGCGGTGGCAATGATGACGACTTCGATGTGGTGGTACGCTCAACTGGCAAAGTGATCGGCTCCGGCCACACCCCTGAAAAGGCATACGCGAACGCTCTCTCTCGCATGGAAGCCGCCCGGAGCGTACCTGGGGTTCGATGTGGTCAGCGGCATCCTTATGCTGACGTTCTTGCCGAGTGTGGACTTAGCAAAGGACATTCTGGCTCTCATTATGACGTTCAAATGCAGGTGTCGTGGGGGGCCGTTCTCGCCGCCGTCCCTGTTCCCCCGCCAGCCGCAGAGGGGGACGATGAGGGCGAGATAGAGAAGTAAAAAGGATGGGCGGGACGGTAGGCGGGAAGGTGATGCCGCGATCCTGGTGAGCTTTACGCTGACCACGGAGCTGGTGCAGCGGAGGCGGGTGGTGGAGCAGTTGGGAGGAGGAGCAGACAATGAGTGGTGATTGGAGATACACGCAGGAGCCGGTCTTCAACGCGGGGCAGGTTACCGC
>CAXTPN010000262.1:0-3423 GCA_964246125.1 uncultured Acidobacteriaceae bacterium | reverse complement strand
ACAAACCAGCACAGCAAAGAACCTACAAAGGTGCAAAGTCCCTAACAGCCTCTAGTGAAGTTTCCGAAAACCTGATCGAGGAACGAAGACGGATTGTGAGACGCCTCCGGGCTTTAGCCATGCGGAATTCAGTGGACAGACTTTGAAGTGGATTTTATCCTTTGGATCAGGCGAGGCGGATGGAACGACGTGAGTTTTACTCAAAGAAGTGGAAGCTGGCCGGGTGGCTGTGCGCCAGTCTCGCGTTCGTAGCGGGTGGATTCTTCGCGACCCGGGACAGTGGCGGGCCCGAACAAGCAGGCGGATGGTTCTGTGTCGTATTTTTTGGACTCTGCGGACTGTTCCTGATCAAGGAACTCTTGATCTCCAGTCCGCGGCTGGTGCTCAGTGGCGAAGGCCTGTTTGACCGCTCCCTGGGTACACCAGTCATACCGTGGCAATCCGTACTTGAAGTAGGCACTAGTGCTGTGAAGAAATCCGGCTATATTACCTTGCAGCTTGCCGACGGGCCCCAGAGGGTAGTTAATCTATCTATTCCGAAACGTGCGTTGGCGTCCTGGAATAAGATGCTAGGTGGCGACATCTTCAACATGAGTCTCACCACGCTCGACGCTCCCCCGAACGAAGTCTTGAATGCGATCGTGAAGTATAGGGACCACTATGCTCCGAAGGGCTCAGTGAGCAACCGGCCTCATTGAACCTTGCAGCGTCTGGATGTACACTAACGGAGCAGACGAAGTTGTTCCGTTAGGCACGGCAAGCCCCTGTGAGTGCACCAGGGAAAACGGCGGAAACGATGAGTGGGCGAGAGCCCACTTTTTATTTGCCCTCAACGAATTTTCGCAAACATCGCACCCATGGCCCTCCAGATCGACCAAATTCGAGCCCTTGCCGACCGCATCGCGGCCTCGCACCACCTCGAAATTGTCGACCTCGAGTTCTCCGGCGGAGCCAAACACCGCACCCTCCGCATCTTCATCGAAAAGGACGCCCCCGCCCGCGCGCAACTCGCCCAACTCGCCGCAACGGAAGACAATGAGCTCCCTAAGGGCGTTCCCGCCGAGATGCTCTCCGGCGTCACCCACGACGACTGCGTGCTCTTCGCCCAGGACTTCGGCACCATCCTCGACATCGAAGACCTCGTTCCCGGCGCCGAATACACCCTCGAAGTCTCCTCCCCGGGCCTCGAGCGCAAGCTCTCCCGCCCCGCCGACTTCGTCCGCTTCACCAGCAGCTTGGTCAAGCTCCAAACCTTCACCGCTGTGGCGTCGGAAGAAGGAAAGCCTGGCAACCGTCACTTCCAGGGTCGCCTGACCGCCTTCTCCGGCAACACCCTCACCCTCGACCTCGCCGCAATCAAGCAGAAGGGCAAAGCAAAAAAATCCGCCACCCAACAGGTCATCCACATTCCCTTCGCCAACGTCGAAAAGGCCAACCTCATCCCCGAAATCTAGAACTACACCTGAGACCCAACAACTAAGAACGAAGGAAATCCCATGGCAAGTGTTCTCTATCAATCCATCGAAGCGCTCAGCAAGGAAAAAGGCATCGAGCCGGAGGTCGTCGTCTCCGCCATCGAAGACGCCATCGCCCTCGCCACCCGCAAGTACTACAAGACCCAGGAAAACATGCGCGCCGAGATGGACAAAGACACCGGCGAAATCCGCGCCTACGTCTTCAAGACCGTCGTAGAATCCCCCGAGCTGCTCACCGACGAGACCAACGAACTTACCCTCGATGCCGCCCGCGAGCTCGCCCCCGAAGTCGAAATCGGCGGCGAGCTCCGCTTCTACAAGGACACCTCGCCCCTCGGCCGCATCGCCGCGCAGATGGCCAAGCAGGTCATCTTTCAAAAGGTCCGCGAAGCCGAGCGCGACACCGTCTTCAACGAGTACAACCACCGCGCCGGCGAGGTCCTCAACGCCACCGTCAAGCGCCTCGAGCCCATGGACGTCATCTTCGATCTCGGCAAAGCCGAGGCCCGCATGCCTAAGCGCGAGCAGTCCCGCCTCGAGCAGTTCGCCGTCGGCGAGCGCGTCAGGGTTGTTCTTTTGCGTGTAGACCGCGCCGCCAAGGGCCCGCAGGTCATCGTCTCTCGCGCCGCCCCCGCCCTCGTCCAGAACCTCTTCCAGTCTGAAGTCCCCGAGATCTACGACGGCACCGTCTCCATCCGCGCCATCGCCCGCGAGGCCGGCGAGCGCACCAAAATCGCCGTCATGTCCCGCGACAAGGATGTCGATCCCGTCGGAGCCTGCGTCGGCATGAAGGGCATGCGCGTCCAGTCCATCATCCGCGAGTTGCGCGGTGAAAAAATCGACATCATCGAATACTCCGAAGAGATCACCACCTTCGCCGAAAAAGCCCTCCAGCCCGCCAAGGTCGCCCGCGTCTCCATCACCGACCTCGACGACAAGCAGATCGAGGTCATCGTCGACGACACCCAGCTCTCCCTCGCCATCGGCAAAAAGGGCCAGAACGTCCGCCTCGCCGCCAAGCTTCTTAACTGGAAGATTGACATCAAATCCGAAGAAGAAAAGCGCCAGGAAGTCGAGCAGCAGATGCAGGCCATGTCCGGCGGGCCCACCACGCCCATCGAACAGGTCGTAGAACTCGGCGAAGCCATCCTCGCCAAGCTCATCGCCGCCGGCATCACCACCGTCGAGGAAGTCGCCGACATGACCGCCGAGGAGCTCGCCGAAGTCCCCGGCATCGGCGAAAAAACCGTCGATAAAATCTCCATCGCTGTCCGCCACTACTTCGGCCAATACGAAGAAGGCGAAGCCCGGCCCGTCACCGCGGACCTGCTAGACACCCCAACCAACACTCCGGAGACCACATCCATGGCTAAAACCCCAGAAGAAATCATCGCCGAAGCCGCAGCCCTCGGCGAGCCCCCCATCTTTGTCGACGACCTCTCCGCCGAAGACATCGCCGCGGCCGAAGACCGCGAATCTGCCTCCGACGCCAACGACGATGCCGACCGCCGCGAAGAGGCCATCGAGCTCGACAACGACTCCATCGACACCCTGGTCGCGGAAAGCCAGGAGATCTCCGACGAGACCATCGACTCGGACGGGCACGACCGTGGTTAGCTCCGCGGCTTGTTTGTCATTCCGCAGCGCAAAGGAATCTGCACTTCCTTCTTTCTGCTGCAATCTCACGAAATTCAGCCATAATAGATACAACACCACTTCCACTTCGATCGAGGCCAGTATGACCAGCTAAGGCGCGCAGAGGGAAGAAAAAGGGACGGATGAGCAAAGTTAGAATTAATGATCTCGCACGCGAGCTGGAAGTAAAGAGCAGGCCCATCCTCGATGCGCTTGAAGCCATCGGCATATCCGGGAAGACCCACTCCAGTTCCATCGAGGACGAACAGGCCGACCGCGTTCGCGCCTACTTCAAGGGAGACCGCAGCGGTAC
>CAXTPN010000261.1:0-3461 GCA_964246125.1 uncultured Acidobacteriaceae bacterium | reverse complement strand
CCGATGGCCTGCACATATCCCTGGTGCCCCAGGTTGAAGCAGCCGAGGGAGTGAGCGGAGTCTGTGGGGATGCCGTCCTGGGTGGAGGGTTTGCCGGAGCTGCAGGCACCCCAGATCCAGCCGGAGTCGGCTGAGATACTGGTCGCGGAAGGGTAGCTGCCGCCGGGCGCGGCGAGGGCGTTGAGGGGCGCGCCACTGTTGGAGTAGTAGGGCAGGGTGACGGGTCCGGGGACGCAGGTCGCTCCCGCAGTGAGGTTTTCGGCGCAGGCCGGGTTGGTGGAGGCGACGATAGCGAGGACGTCGCGGGACATGGCGGGAAGCTCGACATATTTCTGGTTGGCGAAGTTGAAGCCGTTGTTTCCGGCGGCGGCGATGAGGATGACGCCCGCGGTGGAGGCGGCGTGGGTAACGTGGTTGAAGGTGGCCTGGAGGCCCGCACCGTCGCCGGTGGTGATGTCGACGAGGGTGCCGAGCGACATGGAAATGATGTCGGCGCGGTTGGCGACGGCGTCCTCGATGCCCTGGATGACCCACGAGAGGAGGCCGGCGGCCTGGCCGGCGATGCAGCCGGTGGGATCGGCTGTGGAGGCAGCGGCGGGGAGGCGCTCGAGGACTTTGATATTGAGGAGGGTGGCGGATGGGGCCACGCCCGCGACCTGACCGGTGTTGGGGCCGAGTGCTGCGGCGGCGAGGGAGGCGCTCCAGGTGCCGTGGCCCTGCTGGTCTTGAGGTGTGCCGTCGTCGCAGGCGGAGGGCAGCCCCGCAGTTGCGGACTGGTTGATCTCGGAGAGGTTGAGGGCCAGGTTGGGGGCGATATCGGGGTGAGTGGCGTCGACGCCGGAGTCAAGGATGGCGATGCGGACGCCGGTGCCGGTAGTGGTGGACCAGGGGCCGGGGGCGCTTGGGTTACCGAAGCCTCCGACTGCGCGGACCGCCCAGCCCTGCGGGCTGTTATAGAGGGGGTCGGATGCAGCGGAGGTAAGGGCCGGGGTCGCGGCACGGACGGAGAGGGTGTGAGCGGTGACGACGCGATCCTGGACAATGGATTCTACGGAAGGGTCGAGGGCGAGTTGCGCGCTGACCTGGGCTGCGTTTGCCTGAGAGGCCTGAAGAATGGCGATGCCGAGGCGCTCGTGACGCTGGACGAGACGGGCACCGGCGGTATTCGGCGCGGCGGGGACGGCTCCGCTGCGGTAGGTGACGATGAAGCGGCCGGGGATAGTGCGACCGAGGGGGGTCTGGCTCGTCTGGCTGAGGGCCGAGGAGGTGAAGAGGGAGAGTACGGCGAGCAGACGTGTGGCGAGAGAGCGGAAGGGCATCGGCGAGGCCTCTGGAATGTGCTGTTGCTGATTCCTGCATCGGCGTCGAGGAAGGTGGAGGGAGGGGTGGGGTTGGTCCGATGCGGTACTGAGGTCAGGTGACCTTTGGGTAGAAACGGCTACAGTCATGCGTAATGTAGAGAAAAGTGTGATCGACGCGCAGCGACGGAGAAGGACAAGGGCCGGGCGGAAGTGATAGAAATTCATGGAGGAGACACATCGCATGGCGCGGTACCCGGGGAGCGATGTTGCGATCGAGGAGAAGGCGAGCGCGGTTCGGCATGCGCTTTCAAAGGACCAGTTGGTCGAGTTTTACCGGCTGATGTACCTGTCGCGAAAGACGGACGACCGGGAGATCGTGCTGAAGCGGCAGCAGAAGATATTTTTTCAGATTTCGTGCGCGGGGCACGAAGCTCTGCTGGTGGCGGCGGGGATGGCGATGCGGCCGGGATACGACTGGTTCTTCCCTTACTACCGGGATCGGGCGATCTGCCTGGCGCTAGGCAATACGGTGGAGGAGCAGCTGCTACAGAGCGTGGGGGCCGCCAGCGACACGGCGAGCGGGGGGCGGCAGATGCCCTCGCACTGGTCGAACAGCCGGCTGAATATTGTGACGCCTTCGAGTTCGACTGCTACGCAATGCCTGCACGCGGTGGGGTGCGCGGAGGCGGGGCGGTACTTCTCGCAGAGGCCTGCGGCGGCTCGCAAGCCGGATGGTTTGCTGGATTACCGGACGTACAAGGATGTGAAGTTCCACGGTGATGAGGTGGTGTATGTGTCGATTGGGGAAGGATCGACGAGTCAGGGGGAGTTCTGGGAGTCGCTGAATACCGCTTCCAATCTGAAGCTGCCGGTGTTGTATGTGATCGAGGACAATGGCTACGCGATCTCTACGCCTGTTGAGGTGAATACGCCGGGCGGGAACATCTCGCGGCTGATTGCGAATTTTCCGAACTTTCACTTCGCCGAGGTGGATGGGACGGACCCGATCGCAAGCTATGAGGCGATGGCGGAGGCGGTGGCTTACTGCAGGGCGGGGCATGGGCCGGCGGTGGTGCATGGGCATGTGGTGCGGCCGTATTCGCACTCCATGAGCGAGGATGAGCGGGAGTACCGGGCGCGGGCGGAGCTGGATGCGGACGCGCTGCGGGACCCACTCTCGAAGATGCAGGTGTGGCTGCTGCGCGAGGGGATCCTGAGCGCGGAGGAGATTGACGAACTGGAACGGAAGGTCGAGGCCGAGGTACAGCGAGCGGCGGACAAGGCGGTGCGGGCTGCTTTTCCGACGGTGGACTCGATCCTGAGGCATCAGTATTCGGAGGACCTGAAGCCTACGGATGCGCGTTTCGATGTCCCTGCGGCCACAAACGGGGATGCGAGCGAGCGGGCCGGCGCGGAAAGGACGATGGCCGACCTGATCAACACCTGCCTGAAGGACGAGATGCGGCGGGATGAGCGGATCGTGGTGTTTGGGGAAGACGTGGCGGATGCTTCGCGGGCGGAGGCTCTGAGCGAAGGGAAAGTCAAAGGCAAGGGTGGAGTTTTCAAGCTGACGAGCGGGTTGCAGACGGAGTTTGGGAGCGATCGTGTTTTCAACTCGCCGCTGGCCGAGGCCAATATCGTGGGCCGGGCCATTGGGATGGCGGCGCGCGGGCTGAAGCCGGTGGTGGAGATACAGTTCTTCGATTACATCTGGCCGGCGATGCACCAGATGCGCAATGAGCTGGCGCTGATCCGCTGGCGTTCGAATGGAGATTTCAGCTGTCCGCTGGTGATGCGGGTGCCGATCGGCGGGTACCTGACCGGCGGGTCGATCTATCATTCGCAGTCGGGCGAGAGCATCTTTACGCATACGCCCGGCGTGCGGGTGGTGATGCCGTCGAATGCGCTGGATGCGTTGGGGCTGCTGCGGACGGCGATCCGGTGCGACGACCCGGTGCTGTTCCTGGAGCACAAGCGACTGTACCGGGAGACGTTTGGGCGGGCGGTGTATCCGGGGCCGGAGTATTCGATTCCGTTCGGGAAGGCGAAGGTGGTGAAGGCGGGTAAGGATTTGACCGTGGTGACGTATGGGGCGGTGGTGCCTCGGGCTTTGCAGGCGGCGGTGCGGATCGAGCGTGAGAAGGGTGTAAGCGTGGAGTT
>CAXTPN010000260.1:0-3484 GCA_964246125.1 uncultured Acidobacteriaceae bacterium | reverse complement strand
ACCCCATCTTGCACCAAGTCTACCGGCGCCGCGCCCCCCGGTCATCCCCCCCTCTGCACAAGCAACCACCGCATTCCCGCCTTGGTAATCTCTCAGCGCCCCATCTTTGTACCGGCACAAGATCACCTCATTCTGAGCAAATCGAAAGAGCTGCGCTGTTGTCTTCGCCTGTTCTCCTTTGGTTGTCATTCCGCAGCGAAGCGGAGGAGCCTGCGGTTGCTCGTGCCCCTGCCGTTCGCCTCCGCAACCTCCGCCTTGCCATGCCTTGCCCGCGAACGGGTTATCCTTAATCAGCCATGCCCACAAAAGCCGACCTCCTAACCTCCCCCATCCGCCACATCGACATCACCGCCCACAACGTAGTCCCGCTCGTCGACGCCATGGCCCACATGGCCTACTCCGCCCGCGACACCGCTCGAGCCGCCTCCATCTACGAGATGATGCTCCGCGACACCGACTGCGGCATCATCCTCTGCCTGGCCGGCTCCCTCATCTCCGCCGGCCTGCAAAAGATCTTCGTCGACCTCATCCGTAACAACATGGTCGACGTCATCGTCTCCACCGGCGCAAACATCGTCGACCAGGACTTCTTCGAGGCCCTCGGCTTCCGCCACTACATCGCCGGCGACGAGTACAAATACGGGGCCGGCGACGCCGACCTCCGCGAGCTTATGATCGACCGCATCTACGACACCTTCATCGACGAAGAAGAGCTTCGCATCTGCGACGACACCACCCGCGCCATCACCGACTCCCTCGAACCCCACCCCTACTCCTCCCGCGAGTTCATCCAGCACATGGGACGCTACCTCGTAGACCACGGCCGCACCCCGGCCAACGGCAACCCCGACTCCATCGTCCTCGCCGCCTACGAGAAAGGCGTCCCCATCTTCTGTCCCGCCTTCTCCGACTGCTCCGCCGGCTTCGGCCTCGTAGCCCACCAGCACGCGCGTCAAGGCAAGCCCGTAGTCTCTATCGACTCCGCCAAGGACTTCTACGAGATCACCAAAATAAAAATCGAAAACCCCACCACCGGCCTCCTCATGATCGGCGGGGGCGTCCCCAAAAACTTCGCTCAAGATATCGTCGTCGCCGCCGATATCCTCGGTGTCGAAGCCTCCATGCACAAGTACGCCATCCAGATCACCGTAGCCGACGCCCGCGACGGAGCCCTCTCCGGCTCCACCCTTAAGGAAGCCTCCTCCTGGGGCAAGGTCGACCTAACCTACGAGCAGATGGTCTTCTCCGAAGCCACACTTGCCCTGCCCCTCATCGCAGGCTATGCCTTCCACAAGCACGCCTACGCCGCCCGCACAGCCATGAATTTCACAGAGATGCTCGACGCCGTTCCCGCAGCCGTCTGATTCCCTAAAGGGTCCGGCCTCACCGCTGAATGAGAAGAATTTCAAGCCGTTACATCCACCACCGCCACATGCTCCGTACTATCAGTACAGCTTCATCAAAACAATAGGTATCGCTCACGACGCTTCCCTTGATTCTCACTGGATCTCACACTGTAGACGGGCGATACGCAGCCTTCAGGTTTGCTCCTTATACCACTGGCGGTTCACTGCACCGCTTGTGGCATGCACCTAAGCGTGTTCCTAGGCCCTGTCGCGTATGAATGTCGTTCTGCTTTCCACCTGCATTCTTCTCTGTCTTGCCTTCCTCCTTGGTTATGTTCGCGCGCGCGGAACCGTTCGCCTCCTCCGAGCGGAACTCCGCGACGCCACCGAGGCCCGCCGCTCCCAGTTCTCGCTCCTCACCCAGCGCTCTCAACTCGATACCCTCAAAGACGAGTTCATCTGCACTGCGTCGCATGAGTTCCGAACCCCCCTCACCAGCATTCATGGCGCGCTTGTACTCCTCTTCGCCGGCCATATGGGCGCGGTCGATGCCAAATCCCAAAACCTCCTCCGCATTGCCCTCAACAACACCGACCGCCTCATCCGCCTCATCAACGACATCCTCGACCTCGAACGCATGCAGTCCGGCAAAGCTCCCCTGCAAGTACGCCGCTGCTCCATCCACGAGCTCGCCCAACAGTCCATCGATACCATGTCCTCCATGGCCGCCACCGCCCAGGTCAGGCTTGATCTCGTCCTCGGCGCCTCGCCCGAAGCCATGTTCTTCGACGGCGACTCCGATCGCATCCTTCAGGTACTCTCCAACCTCCTCTCCAACGGCATCAAGTTCTCCCCGCCGGGCAGTCACGTCGAACTTCGCATCGAAGCCGACCCCCACAACCTCCTCATCCGAGTGTCCGATAGTGGCCGCGGCATTCCCGTTGAAATGCTCGATTCTGTCTTCGATCGTTTCCAGCAGGTCGACGCCGCCGACTTCCGGCAAAAAGGCGGCTCCGGCCTCGGACTCGCCATCTGCCGCAGCATCGTCCAGCAGCACAGCGGCGTCATATGGGCGGAGTCCAATCCACAGCACGGCCCCGGCGCCGCCCTCCTCCTCACCGTCCCTCGCATCTGCCGCCTTCATGACGAGCCCCTGATCCGACCGGTTTCCACACTGCCGATCCCCACCCAAAGCACGGTCCGGATCGGCGAGGGACTGCCCAGCCCAGTCTTACGCGAAAGCCCACGCGCACTCGCCTACGACATGCGCGGACACGACATGCTCGGCGCCAAGACCGGCGCGCAGGAGTGCTGAACCCCGTCCATTCCACTCATCAGAGCATGCGCCGCGTACTCATCGTCGATGACGATGACGACATCCGCGAGGTAACCGCGCTCTCCCTCCAGGCCACCACCCACTGGTTCATCCTCACCGCAAGCTCCGGCCGCCAAGGAATCGAAATCGCAGCCGCCGAAAAGCCTGATGTTATCCTCATGGACGTCATGATGCCTGAGTTGGATGGTCCCGCCACCTTCGCGCTCCTTCAGCAAAACCCTCAAACCGCCGCCATACCCGTAGTCCTCCTCACTGCCCGCGTCCAGGGAGCCGACCAGCGACGGTTCGCCGCCCTCGGCGTAGCCGCCGTTCTCTCCAAACCCTTTGACCCCCTCACCCTGGCCGCTCAAATCTCTAACGCCCTCGGCTGGTAGCCAGATGCCTTTTCACAGTTGATGGAGCAGCACCAAGACACGTCATCTTGACCCTGAGCGAAGTCGAAGGGGAACAACCTTGTCCTTCGCCCCTGCTGCTGTGTGCATCTGCGAAAATAAACCTGTGAAGAAAATAGCCATCCTCGGCTCCACTGGCTCCATCGGCCAGAGCACCCTCTCCATCTGCGAGCAGTTCCCCGGCCGCTACACCCCCATCGCCCTTGCCGCCGGAAACAACCTCGAAGCCGCCTTCGCCCAGGCCAAACAGTGGCGCCCCCTCCTAATCTCCCTCGCCACCGAACCCCTCGCCGAAGCCCTCCGCCTCCGACTCAAACAAGAAGGCATCGCCGGAACGGAAGTCGTACACGGCACCCCAGGCACGGTAGCTGTAGCCACCCACCCTGAAGTCGATTTCGTAGTCTCCGCCA
>CAXTPN010000259.1:3283-3498 GCA_964246125.1 uncultured Acidobacteriaceae bacterium | reverse complement strand
TAAAAAAGGACGAGACCGTCCACACCTTCGGCTGGTACATGACGCAGTACGCCCGCGACACCAAAGCCAAAGGCGCCACCCCCATCCTCTGCTCCCTTATCCCGCGCAAAATCTGGAAAGACGGCAAGATCGTCCGCAACGCCGGCGACTACGCCGGCTGGACCCGCCAGGTCGCCGACGCCGAGCACATCGCTTTCATCGACCTCAACAACATA
>CAXTPN010000259.1:0-3273 GCA_964246125.1 uncultured Acidobacteriaceae bacterium | reverse complement strand
ATCGCCGATCGCTACGACACCCTCGGCGAAGCCTCCGTCGAGCCCCTCTTCGCCGACCCCCACACCCACACCTCGCTCGCCGGCGCCCAACTCAACGCCGAAGCCGTCATCACCGGCCTCAAGCGCCTCCCCAACAACCCCGCCGCGAAGTTCTTCTCACCCAAAGCCGCCAATTCTTAGCCCTATCTTGGCATCGCGTTTTCATCTTGCTTGTGCGATCTCATAATAGCTGCGCGATCTCATATTGGTTGTCATTCCGTAGCGAAGCGAAGGAACCTGCGGTTGCACTTAACAGTTGCTTGTTCTTCAATCAATCCAGATGAAAGACCTCATCCAGCGCCTCCATCCCATCATCCGCATGCGCCTCCAGCCGCTCGAACAGCGGAGCCATATGCTCCTGCCATCGAGCGTTCACCGGTACCCGCTTCATCGCTGCCTTCGCCTCCGCAAAGTCCGCTGTCACCAGATACCCAACCAGCAGCCCATCCGCCCGCAGGAACAGCGAATAATCCCGCCAGCCCGTCTCTGCCAGTGCCGCCCGCATCTCCGGCCAAACCTCCCGATGCCGCGCCCGGTACTCCTCCACCCGGTCCGGCCGAACGTTCAACACGAAACACACGCGCTTCACAGCCGCCCCCTTCACTTCTTCAACACCGATTGAATGTAGTTCCCATACCCCACCACCACGGTCGACCCCACCAGCAGAATCAGCCCGCTAGCCACCAGCAGCTTCGTTCGCCGGCTCGTTCCCTTCCACTCCTTCAGAAAGATCCCCCACAGCGTAGCGAAGATGATGATCGACGCCATGTGCAGCGTCCACGACGAAAAATCGTAGCGCCCCATCTTTGTAGTGCCCATCGAGTAGAAGAAGAACTGGAAGTACCAGATCACCCCCGCCATCGCGGCGAACACATAATTCAGCAGCAGCGTCCGCGCCGAAAGCCGCTCCGCATACTCCGGGTCTTCAGGGTGGAAGTCCGCCAGCGTATCTCCCGACGTCGCCGTCGCCCGCATCGGGTTCAACCCCGGCGTGCCCGCGAACTGCGCCGCCGACCCATTCTTCAGAATCAAAATCCACGACCACACAACGTTCGTCACAAATCCGCCCCCCAGCAGAATCACCAGCACCGGCAGGTTCTGCAGTACGTCCGACCGTCCCGCCGCCAGCAACCGGTCCCTCGTCAAATTGCCGATCGGCTTGCCCGCGTCCAGCCCAAATGCAAAGAACGAACTCATCAACCCGGCCAGCACCGCAATCGCCAACCCCTTGCCGAAGCTAAAGTCCCTCTCCCCCGCCTCGGCCTTCTCTTCCGGTGTAAACTCCTTCTCCTTCGACACGCCGGCCGCCCCGTTCACCGCCACGCCGATCACGCACACCGCCACGCCCAGCAGGATGATCTGCCCCGAACTCTGGTGAAGAATCGTGCCAAACTGCCCATGCGCGATCGGCGGTACAATCGTTCCGAACGCCGCGCACAGCCCCAGCGCAATCGCATACCCCAACGCAATCCCCAGATAGCGAATCGCCAGGCCGAACGTGATGCCTCCCACCCCCCACAGCGCCCCAAACGCCAGCGCCAGTAACACGCTCTTGGGGTCTTCCCCATACACCTGGCGCAGAATTCCAAACAGGTGCGGAATGAACAGTCCACCCAGCACCAACGGCGCAACAATCCAGGCCGCGAACCCCTGAATCAGCCAGTAAACCTCCCACGACCACCGTTTGATCCCGCGAAACGGAATGAAGTTTGTCGCCGACGCGAACCCGCCGATCCAGTGATACACCACGCCGAGAAACGGATTCGGTCCCATCGATTCCAAGCTCCAGAAAAGCTGTTATGTTCAGGCGCGACCATCATACGCGACTGCGGTTGCAAATGTGAAATAGAATCCCTAATGAATTCCACGGCCTTTCACCGCCCCGCATGCACTCTCGTTCGCGCACCTGCAGGCAAATTGGTCGGACCCATAAAGCCTTTTGACAAACGCACCCAAACCCTCATAATCCAATACAGATACATTTCCGGTCACCAACGAAAAGGGTCAGCCAATGATGTCGAGTAGCACAGCCGCAACCACAAACGCCTCCTCCAGCAGCGCGCAGGACCGCATCTTCCAGGCGCTTGATGCCTTTCGCATCGAGGTGCCCTCCTGGGGTTTTGCCAACACCGGCACCCGCTTCGGCAAATTCGTCCAGCCCGCCGCCGCCACAACTATCGAAGAAAAGTTCGCCGACGCCGCCCAGGTAAACTCCCTTACCGGCGCCAGCCCCACAGTCGCCCTGCACGTCCTCTGGGATCTCCCCGGCGGAGTCGCCGACGCGCCCCGCATCAAGGCGCTCGAGCAGAAGTACGGCATCCGCGCCGGCTCCATCAACCCCAACCTCTTCCAGGATCAGATCTACAAGTACGGCTCCATCTGTAACCCCAGCGCCGAAATCCGCAAGCAGGCGCTAGACCATCTACTCGACTCCGTAGCCATCTCCACAGCCTTGCACTCGCCCGACATTTCCATCTGGGTCGCCGACGGCTCCAACTACCCCGGCACTCAAAGCATGTCCAAACGCATCGGCTACATGGAAGAGATTTTCTCGACCATGCACGCCGCCCTCGACGACAGCCAGCGCATGCTCATCGAGTACAAGCCCTTCGAGCCCGCCTTCTACCACACCGACATCGCCGACTGGGGTATGGCCCTCGAACTCGCCCGCCGCGCCGGCCCCCAGGCTAAAGTCCTCGTCGACACCGGCCACCACTACCAGGGCACAAACATCGAACAGATCGTCGCCTGGCTGCTCTCCGCCAACGCCCTCGGCGGCTTCCACTTCAACGACCGCAAGTACGCCGACGATGACCTCACCCTCGGCTCCATCGACCCCTACCAGCTCTTCCGCATCTTCCACGAGATACTCTCCGTCGCCCCCCAGGCCCGTGCCTCCATCGCCTTCATGATCGACCAGAGCCACAACCTCAAAGGCAAAATCGAAGCCATGGTCCAGTCTGTCGTCACCGCGCAGGAACTCTACGCCCGCGCCGCCCTCGTCGACCACGCCCGCCTCGCCGAGCTCCAGCAATCCTGCGCGCTCGTCGAAGCCGAAGAGACCTTCCGCAACGCCTTCTGGACCGACGTCCGCCCCCTCGTGCGCCAATGGCGCGAGTCCCGTAACCTCCCCGCCGACCCGCTCGCCGAACTCCGTTCCAACGGCTATGTCGAGCGCATCAGAGAGGAGCGAGCCGCCGCCGCTTCTTCCGCAGTCTCCAGCTACGCCTAGCC
>CAXTPN010000258.1:0-3522 GCA_964246125.1 uncultured Acidobacteriaceae bacterium | reverse complement strand
TCCACATAGACCCTCACCCCGTCTCGCAACGTGACCGCGATGTCCTTCTCGAACACTATGTCGACGGGCAAAGGCCGGAACTGGGGCGCGATCTGAAAGCCCGCCTTCAGGGTGCGGATTCCGGGGTCGAATTCGGTCAACACCCCAGACCTAGCCGCTGGTAGCGGACTGGATGACACATATATCTTCTTGTCGTCGCTCATTGAAAGCTTCTCCTAGTTTCCGATCCAAATGTCGGTTCTCGCATGGTTGCGAGCATACGTCCGCGTTTTACTTAACTCCACACGCGTTGAGTTAAATGTCAAGTGGCTGACGGGGTCTGCGAACACTTCATTGCGTTGGCTCGGCACATCTATCACCGACTTTCCCTGGCTTGCGAGGGCAGCACGACATATTTTGCGTGCGGCGATGTTGCCTGTCCACGCCAGGCCTCGGGGAGATCCTCGAGCAATACCGTCTTGACATTCACACGAAGCGTGCCCCCCTCTAGTGCAGCCCACAGCCAGGACAGCGCCTGCTGCTTCTCCTTGAGCGGAGTGTGTAGTCCGGCGAATCCGAATAGGGCCAACTGCTTGCCGCGAAGGATGCCTGCGGGAATCGACGCCGTTGCGCCTGCCGAGTGTCCGATGTTGACCACACGAGCGTGTGATGCGCACACCGACAGCGCGGCTTCCAGTGGCATTCCATACAGGCCGTCCAAAATGACATTCACCGCGTCGGCCATGTCACGCAATCGGGCCGTGAGCTCAACCGCCTTTTCGCCAGCGCGCAGCTCGACGACAGCATCGGCACCGAGTGATTTCAGGTGTTCCAGCACAGCGCAGTCGCGTCCGACCCCGACCACACGGGCTGCACCCTTTGCCTTTGCGATCTGGACTGCAATTTGGCCGACTGCACCGGTCGCGCCGAGGATCAGCACGTTATCGCCTGGCTTTATTCTGGCGGTCTCGACTAATGGCATGTATGCCGCAACTCCAGAGTTTCCGATGGCGGCAGCCTGTATCGGATCGAGTCTATCGGGCAATACAAGGATGTTCTCGTCGTCCACAAGTACCTGGCTTGAAAAAGCTCCCGGCCTGGCTGGCGACGCATAACACTCCGCATAAACGAGGGTTCCCTGCGCGAATCGGTCTGAGTCGATCACGACTCCCACGCATTCGCTACCGGGGACGTATGGAGATTCGTAGCGTACGGAATGAAATGTCCCCGAAGCGATAAGCAGGTCGAGGGGGTTTAATGGAGCGGCAATCACTTTTAAGGATGTGGTGCCGGGCGAGCGCGAGGGCAATTCAAGCCAGCCCACCAGCGGTTCTGCGCCGGGAGCGTTCACAATCGCCGCGTGCGCCTTCACAGCGTGCGCCTTCTGCGGACCGTGGTTGGCGAAGCGAGCATCTGTCGATGACACGTTATCTCCTTTGCTTAAACATCAATATGGTTGCGATGTTTTGTTGATTATGCGCACCTTGTGCAGAGGATGTCAAGACGGCAGGGCTATTGCCAATAAACATACATAACTGTTATAATCTTTTCATAATCAGAGAGGAGACCCAAATGACGACCCGCAACTCCACCACACAGCCGACACACGAAGACGTGCAGACCATCCAGAAGTTGCTCGTTGGCGTGATTGGCCTGATCGATACGTTTTCAGCCGATCAGCGCGGCGCAGCCCTGTTCGGATTCGATGACTCTCGTCGTCTCGACTGGGACATCATTCCGAAGCCCGACCGCATCGGGATCTCGATGCATAACCTCGATCGCCACCAGAAAGTCGTGGTGCTCTAACTTTTTATAGTCTCAGTGTCAAACGAGTTCTACACCAAGGTGCTCGCCATTATGCAACTCGAGCACGTATTACGGGCGCGGGAGGCGGATTTCCTGGGGGTCGCCGCGCCACTATGGCGCACCTCCGATTCCTACTTCCTCAGCATCTTCGGTCGGCCGGGGTTCGAAGACACTTGGTCAATGCGCTTCCTCGGTCATCACGTCTGTCTCAACATCACCATTGTGAACCAGCGCTGGATTTCGACCACGCCAAGTGCTCTTGGTCAGCAGCCTATGATCGGCTCCGGTGTGCTGAATCCGATGGCCGATGACGAAGGACTCGGCTTCGAGCTGCTCAACTCACTGAATGATGACCAGCGCAGTCTCACGGTCATCCATGACGTGGCACCCGCCGACTTCGTGTCACGACAGGTGCCGTTGATCGGCGCGCTCGAGTATCCCGACCACTACGACCTGGGAATGCCGCAGTACCAGATCACAACTGACGACCGGAAGGCGCTTGCTTTGGTGCGTGACCAGCCGTCCGGCATTTCGGCAGATCGTCTCGTGGAGACCCAGCAGGCTCTGCTTACCCATCTGGTCGACACTTACCTTGCCCGCCTTCCTGCGCGCGCAGCCGGAGAGTACCGTGTGCAGATCGATGCTGACGGCCCGACCGAAATCCACTTCGCATGGGCAGGTGGGCTGGTGCGAGGTGAACCTCACTACTTCCGTGTACAGACACGCTTACTCCTCATCGAGATGGTGAACGCTGTCGACAGCGGAAACCATCTTCACTCTGTTATTCGGGACTTCGAGCACGACTTTGCCCACGACACTCTCCGTGACCATGCGGCGCACCTGGCCGAGCACGGCTCTCACCTCTCGACTCGCACCACGTCGAGCGAGGGCACCGAGCTTCGAGCAAATGACTGGTCCTGGTGATCCCTGCATTAGGTGCGACCCTATCCAATCTAGACTGTTTCTTGGAGGTCTAAGCACATGAATTCCTTTGTAGGTCTGACGCGCGCGAATGTCCTTGCGAGCGAGATCGAACAGCAGATTCTCGACCGAGAGTTCAAGCCCGGCGAGCTGATCGGCACCATTGACTCGCTGAGGGAGCGCTCTGGATTCGCCCGGTCGACTGTCGCCGAAGCCATTCGGCTCCTGGCCGATCGCGGGCTCGCTGAAATCCGCCCCGGGCGTGGAGGCGGGCTGTTTGCGACAGCTGCGGGACCGATGGTCAAAATCCGGCACACCCTCCTCGCGGTCACCGATGCTCCCACTGCCGTTGCCGAAGCCGAGGCTGTGCGGGAAGCGCTCGAGGTCCTGATCGATGTCGACGCTGCGGAACACCGAACTGCCACCGACGTCGCCGATATCAAGAAACTGCTTGCCAAACTCAAGTCCGCGGCAGCCAAGGGTACGACCCCGTTCCTGCTGGCGAACTGGGACCTGCACGAACGCATTGCGATCATCTCCCCGAACCAGACGGCGTCGGCGCTCTACCTGTCGATGACAAGGTTCGTGCGCGAGCACGCTGTGGCTGCTACTCATGCTGCCGCCCCCGAATCAGCCACCGAGTGGCTGCACATCCGCATTGAGACGCACGAGGAGCTTGTCAATGCCATCATCGCCGGGGACACCCGTCGCGTAAAGATCGCGGTCGACAAGCACGCCGGACTACTCCTCACCGAGTAGCTCAGCGTGCTTCTTGTCAGGACCAGTTAGACCCAGCACCGAGGTAGGTGTAAAAAT
>CAXTPN010000257.1:0-3524 GCA_964246125.1 uncultured Acidobacteriaceae bacterium | reverse complement strand
CTCCACCACATGCCACACAATCCCATCCTCATCCAACTTCACCGAGGTCACCGCAATCTCCAGCCGCGTCCCGCTCCGCGTCACTGCCTCCAGCACCCCCGTGTCCCCCGGCGAAAACTCCGTCGCATCCAGCGACATCAGCCACACCGCCGACAACCCCACGCGCGATTCCAGCTTGATGTCCGCAACCGTCCCTGAAAACCCCCTCAAGCCGCCGTCACCCCGGCCATCGCCGTCGCAAACCCTTCCATCTCAGCTCTGCTTCCCACCATAAACGGCGTCCGCTGGTGAATCTGGCTCGGCTTCAACTCCAGAATCCTCTGCTCTCCATTCGAAGCCATCCCCCCCGCTTGCTCCGCGATCATCGCCAACGGATTCGCCTCATACAGCAGCCGCAGCTTTCCTCCCGTCTTCTGCTTCGTCGGCGGATAAAGGAATACCCCGCCCTTCAGCAGCGTGCGATGAAAATCCGCCACCAGGCTTCCGATATACCTGGCGCTATACCCCCCGCCCTTTAAGCCCGCGACATACTCCGCATATCCCTCCGGCCACGTCGCCTCGTTCGCCTCGTTCACGCTGTAATAAGGACCCTTCTCCGGCATCTTCAGATTCTCCTGCGTCAGCACGAACGCTCCGATGGTCGGGTCCAGCGTGAATAGATGAACCCCCTGCCCGGTCGTGTACACCAGCACCGTCGAAGGCCCATACAGCACATATCCAGCCGCAACCTGCTTCGTTCCCGCCTGCAAAATCGACTCCTCCAGTGACCCCCACGTCATCCGCTTATGCACGCTGAAGATCGTTCCTACATTCACATTCACATCGATATTCGAAGAGCCATCCAGCGGGTCGAACACGATAATGTACTTTCCCGTCTCGAGGCTACGCTCCGTCGTCACTGGTGTCTCGTCCTCCTCGCTCACCAGCGCCGCCACGGAATCCCGCGTTCCCAGGCAGTAGAGCAGGGCGTTGTTGGCATACACATCCAGCTTCTGCTGCTGCTCCCCCTGCACATTCTCCGCGCCAAACGCCCCATACACATCCGTCAGCCCCGCCGACCGGATCTTCGCCTCGATCATCTTCGTCGCCAGCGTAATGCCGCTCATCAACCACCCGAACGTCCCGCTCGCCTCGGAGATGTTCTGCTGAATGTGTCCCTGGACCGTGGTAATCATCGCACGCCTCGCTTCGCCCAATTCTATCCACACCCAGCCGAAATCGCATGAACGCATGTAATCCGACAACCCCAGCCCCCCGTCACAGTTCCCGAGCAGCCACCCAGGCTAACAGAGGACCGAATGCCCCAGAGATCAGGAATCGCCACGCTGACGCCCGCAGACGAAACCCTGCACGACCCCACCGAGCCGCACGACCACGACTGGCTTCCCGCCCTCGACCGCCGCGCCGCTCTCCGTCTTCTCGGCATGAGCACCCTCGCCTCCGTCGCCGGCTGCGGAGGCGGCGGCACCGCAACCTCCACCACAACCTCTGGCGGAACCACCGCTACCGTCACCACCCTCACTCCATCCGCCACCTCCGCCTCCACTGGAGCTTCCGTAGTCTTGACTGCCTCCGTCTCGCCCATAGCCGCCACAGGCACGGTGACCTTCTACGACGGAACTGCCTCACTGGGCACCGCCACCCTAAGCTCCGGCACCGCCACCCTCACGGCCACCTTCGCCACCGCGGGCGCTCAAACCCTCACCGCCTCCTACGCCGGCTCCTCCGCCTATGCGGCCAGCGCCTCCGCCGCGGTTACCGTCACCATCGCTGCATCGGCCTCCGCCTGCAGCGCCACCCTTGAAGGCGAAGAAGGCCCATACTTCGTCGACGACAGCGCCACCGGCTATCTGCGCTCCAACATCCTCTCCAACCTGGACGGCACCAACATCCAGGCCGGCATCCCGCTCGCCCTCACCATCTGCGTCTACGACAGCAAAAACAGTTGCGCCGCCATGCAGGGCGTTCAGGTAGACATCTGGCACTGCAACGCCTCTGGCGTCTACTCCTCCGAATCCAGCGAATCCACCGTCGGCCAGAGCTGGTTGCGCGGCTACCAGATCACCGATGCCAACGGCAAAGTCTCCTTCACCACCATCATTCCCGGCTGGTACTCCGGCCGCACCACCCACATCCATCTCCGCTTCCGCTCCACCTACGACCAGACCTCGAACAGCGGCAGCAATACGGCGCAAGTATTCTTCGATCAAACTCTCGTCAATACCCTCGACACCACGGTCGCGCCGTACTCCAGCGAAGGCGTCAACCCCACCACCAACGCCGGCGACCGCGTCTACAGCACACAGGAATCCGGCACCACCCTTCTCACCCTGACCGGCAGCAACGCCGCCGGTTACACCGCAACCTTCAAAGCCTACATGCCCATCTAACCACGCTGACGGGTTCCCCAGCCCGTCCGCTACCTATCAGCAATCCATGCCCTACGTCAAGTCATCTGTGTCGAACACAGGGACCTTCCGCCCCAACGCGCTCGTATCACGCACCCCCACCACTAGGCTCTCCACCACTTCGTCCATCTCGTCCACATCCGCTGTAGCCGTCATTGTCTTCGCGCCGTCCTCTTGCGCAAGGCTCTCCAGCAATACTGTCGCATACGCCATGGCGACGCCATCCTGGTTCAACCCCTCCGGCGTCTTCGCCTTGATCCCGACCTCGCCCGGTTCCACTCCCAGCAACTCCGCCACCCGCTCGCGCAACTCGCCCGCAATCGGCACGATCTTCGGCTGCATCATCACCAGGCATGTATCCACATTGACGATCTTGTAGCCCGCCGTCCTGATCTCGTCCAGCGCTGTCAGCAAAAACAACGTCGAAGCCGCTCCCTTCCAGCGCGGATCGCTCGGCGGGAAGAATGTTCCGATATCCCCGGCCGAAACCGCCCCCAGCAGCGCATCCGTAATCGCATGCAGCAGCACGTCCCCGTCCGAGTGCCCGGCGAGTCCTTCGCTATGCTCGATCACCAGTCCGCCAATCACCAGCGGCACGTCCGCCTTGAACGCATGCGAATCGAACCCAAACCCAATCCTCATACTCATTCAGAACCCTCCTTCAAAAGAAGGCCTAACACCGATTAGCACCGATTCTACCGATCTCTTCCCTTTTCCCCGCATCTGCACTTGATCGGTGTTCATCGGTGTTGATCGGTGTTAAGCCTTTCGTCCATGCGCCAGATAAAACTCCGCCAACTCCAAATCCCCCGGCTGCGTAATCTTAAAGTTCCTCGCCGACCCCGCCACCACCCAAACCTGCACTCCCGCACGCTCCAGCAGGCTGGCCTCGTCCGTCCCGGCAAACTCATCCTGCGCGGCCTCGGCAAACGCCTGCCGCATCAGCCCGCACCTCGCCCCCTGCGGCGTCTGCGCCTGCACCACGCGTTCCCGCGGAATCGTAGATGTCACAATCGCTCCATCCGCCGTCCGCTCCACCTGCTTGATCGTATCCACCGCCGGCATCCCCACAATCGCCGCTCCATGCCGAACCACCGCATCGATCGTCCGCTCAAT
>CAXTPN010000256.1:0-3532 GCA_964246125.1 uncultured Acidobacteriaceae bacterium | reverse complement strand
CGGGAAGATGATCCAGGATGGCGCGCGCGATGTGCAGGCAGCAGAAGCCGAGTTGGCCGGGGGTGTATCCGTAGGCGGCGCGGATGCGCTTCTCCGGGCAGGCGCAGGTGTCTATCGACACCTGAGCGTCGACGGCGACCAGCCGAGGTGCGCGGGAGAACGATGAAGTATCGGTCGCGCAGATCGAAGAGCGGCTCCCCTCGAGATTTTGTAACGATTCTCCCTTCCTCTACACGATCTTGATAGAAAAGGCGTTCCGCTCACAAGGGCGGCGCCAAGGAGGAAGTAAACGTATGGCTTTCAATAATGTTGGATTGGTTACTCTCGGCGCCGGGCAAACTGGCCGCTACTTTGTCTCGTTCGGGGGCGCCGATCACGGTGCACAGTCGATTCACGCGCACCCGCTGAACCCCGGCGGATCGCTGCAGGTCGACGATCAGACGAAGGTAATGAACAACAACGGCACGTTCACCTACTGGGTTACGGTGAAGAACATCGGAACGCTGGCGACGAACTTCAGCTTTCAGGGCGGAGGCTATGTCTAATGGCCACCGCGAATGGAATGAAAGTGACTGTCGTGCTGAACTCCGGCGGGCAGGTGGCGGGTGCCTCCAAGCAGAAGGTTTACACGCCGGCGAGCGCCGGAGATGAGCCGGTGTTGAGCTTTGGGCAGGCGGTCGGCCTGGGCCAGACGTTGCTGGAGATCGAGGTTCCGGCCCATGTGGGCGCTCTGGAAGGAAACGAGCTGCTGTCGCATCTGGCGGAGCATGCTTCCATTAAGGCCGCCATCGAGAACTCCTCCGCACCGCGGCAGCAGAACTCTGTGGCGCAAGGTGAGGAAGCTGCCTTTGGCATCGCCTGACGCGGACTCGCGCCCGGGTCCAAGCCGGGCGCGAGCGCTTCAGGTAAGTTGGCGAGTTTTAGAGCGAAACTCGCACCGATGTGAAGTGAGGGCGGGAACGACAAGCGAAATACAGGGTCCTTCGCTCCGCGCAGGATGACGTAGTGGTTGACTTCACACACCTACGAAAACTTCGCTTTAGAAGAGGCGTTCGGCGCGGCGGAGGTTGCCGGCGGCGCCGATATTGGCGAGGGTGAAGTTGAAGCGATAGGAGCCTTCGTTGCGCACGGAGCCCAGTTCAAATTTGCGGTATTCGATGGCGAGGCCGCAGCAGTTCCAGTTGTAGGCGGTCTGGATGGCGGCGTACTGGAGCAGCGCGGGGTATACGGTTGTGGCGGTGGTGACGCCCGCGGTTGAGGTGTTCTGGGTAGTGGCGCCGTAGAGGCTCTTGAGGTCGATACCGATGTTGGAGGCAACGGAGAGCCCCGGCTTGATGGGGTTGCCGTAGCCGAGGAGGACGCGGAGCTGGTTGAAGTCGGATACGGCGGAGATGACGCCGGTGGTGGGGTTGGCGCCGGTGCCCGGGTCGGGGCTTTGGGTGAAGAAGCGTCCGGGGGCATCGAGGCGTGCGTAGGAGAGGGCGGCGAAGCGGTTGCCCTGGTGCAGGTCGAGGAAGACGTTCGAGGAGTTGAACTTGCGGCTGCCGGTGTCGAGGTCGAAGTCCCACTCGAGATCGGTGTGGGCGGAGGTGCGGACGCGCAGGCGGCTGATGAGCGGGGAGATGGCGCGGGGCTCGGTGAGGAAGGCTACGCCGGACAGGTCCAGGGTGGTTTGGAAGATGTTGCGGCGACCGTTGACGATCGCCGCGCCGAAGGTCTGGTCGAAGAAGTATTTCTGGGTGAGCCGCCAGGAGATGAGATCTTCGCTGGGGCAGCCGTCGGTGGGGGTGTCGAAGGCAAAGGGGTTTTCGGCTCCGGAGTTGAGACCGGGTGAGAGCGCGACGTCGGCGGTGGGGCAGGGCGCGTCGGGATCGCGCGGCTTGGCGGCGCGGCGGAAGATGTGCTGGGTGACGCCGTACTCCACTTCGTTAGTGTTGGCGAGGATGTCGGTAGCGTCGAAGCGGAGGACATTTGCGAAGTTGGAGACGCCTGTGGTGAGTCGGTAGGTGATCTCGGGCTCGATGGTGTGGCGGAATTCAGAGCCTAGCAGCCCGCGAAGGTGCATGGGGTGGAAGTCGCGTTCGATGACGGGCGGACGGATGGCGAAGGTGAACTCGAAGGCGGAGCGGGAGAGCGCGGCGAGGCTCTCGGTGACGGGCTGGCCGGGCACAGGGGCGAGGCGGGAGCGGGTGTAGACGGTCTCGCGGGCGGCGACGGTGGGGGTGAGATGCCACTGGCCGAGAGCGAGCGGGTAGGAGGCCTGCGGGTGCAGGTCGAATCGCTCGACAATGCCGCCGGTGGCGAAGTTGGGCTGGGTGCGCTTGAGGCCGGAGGCTGAGGCCTCCATCGAAAGTTGGAGGCCTGTGGCTCCGAGACGGTGGTCGGTGGTTGCGAAGGACAAGGTGGGAGCGTGGAAGATGTGGACCTGCTGCTGTGGCGTGGTTCCCTGGGCGATGAGCTTGATGCCCTGGTAGCGGTCGAAGAGGGCGGCGGATTCGAGGCCGTTGGACTGGTGCGTGAGGTAGGCGGTGGAGACGATGTCCGAGGTGACGGCCTGGTTGAAGGTGTCGGTGAAGGCCTCGCGGTAGACGTACGAGGAGAGGTAGTCGATGTTGGTGGCGGCGCGGGTGGTGGGGCCGAGTTCCCGGCGGCCCGCAAAGACGACCTCTTCACCACCCTGGTTGGTGGCGGGAGGACGACGGTCGACTACGCCGGCGTAGTGGAGCGTGACGAAGTCCGGGCCTGCGCCGCGGTAGCGGTAGGTGGCATTCTGGGCGAAGCCTACGCTGGAGTAGTAGTCGGCGCCGACGGTGAGGTCGGAGGAGCGGCCTAGGACGATGTAGAACTGGTCGCCAAGCGTGAGGCCGCGGGTGGTGGACTGGCCGACGGTAGGGATCAAGATACCGGACTCGCGCTGGTCGGAGTCGATGGGATGGGTGACGTAGGGAAGGAAGACGAGGGGGACGTTGAGCAGGCGGAAGGTGGAGTTGCGGGCGTATGCCTTGTTGTCGTCGATGGCGAAGTGGCCGGAGGAGAGCTGCCAGTCGGGGCGGGGAAGCTGGCAGGAGGTGAGGGTGCCGTCGTAGATGTCATAGTCGCTGTCGCCGGTTTTGACCAGGATGCGACCGCTGAAGAGGAAGGGATTGCCGGAGGTGTAGACCGGGCGGCGGGCTGGACCACGCGAGGAGGCGTGAGGCAGGATGCCGACCGAGCCGGTGACGTCGAAGAAGCGGCCGGTGGCGGTTTTCAGGTTGTAGACGCCGTGCGAGGCGTGAATGATCTCGGTGTTGGCGCGGGCGGTGACGAGCAGATGGCCGGTAGCGGTGAGGTCGCCGGTGTTGGAGTCGTACTCGATGTGGTCGGCCTGGACGCGACGGTCTAGGTAGGTGATGACGACGTCGCGGTCGAGTATGTAGATGCCGGCGCGGTAGGACTGGGGTCCGGCGCTTTCGATGACAGCGGAGTCTTCGCCGGGAGGCGGGGTGAGCACGCGGGCGGTGGGGTAAACGGCGTCGGGATCGTTGGGAAGGGT
>CAXTPN010000255.1:0-3534 GCA_964246125.1 uncultured Acidobacteriaceae bacterium | reverse complement strand
ATCCGCGATCTTATGAATATCGCTCTCGAATACCCCGATAGTCGAAGGATTCGTCAGCATCAGAGCCGCCGTATCCTCATCGACCATCCGTTCCAACTCCGCCAAATCAACCATCCCCTGCGAGTTCGACTTTAGATTGGCTACCTGATACCCGACCACCGCCGCCGTAGCAGGATTCGTCCCATGCGCGGAGTCCGGCACCAGCACCTTCTTCCGCGGATTTCCTTTGCTCTCGTGGTACGCCCGAACCATCAGGATGCCCGTAAACTCCCCATGCGCGCCTGCCGCGGGCTGTAACGTAATCGCCTCCATCCCGCAGATCTCGATCAACGCCTCCTCCAGCGTCTTCATAATCTGCAAACACCCCTGCGACAGCGACTCCGGCTGATAAGGATGCGCCTCCGCAATTCCCTCCAGCCGCGCCACCGCCTCATTCACCCGCCCGTTGTACTTCATCGTGCAGCTACCCAGCGGATACATCCCTAAGTCGATCGCATAATTCCAGGTCGAGAGCCGGGTAAAATGACGGATAATCTCGATCTCACTTAGCTCCGGCATATCTCCCAGGTCAGTCCGTGCCGCCGCTCCAAGCAGCTTTCTAGCATCCACTGCCGGCACGTCCAGCTCCGCCAGCCGATAAGCCTTCTTCCCCGGCGAACTCTTCTCAAAGATCAACCCCTCATTCTGGTTGACATGCGTACCTGCCTTCTTCGCCGTTCCAACAAACTTCTCATACGCCATCGCAATACCGCTTTCCTGAACTACCTACGAAGTACGTGATTCTGAGTAAATCGAATAACTTCTGCATTTCCGCTTCGTGCGACTAAAACTCCTCCGCATCCTCCACCAACCCCGTCTCCGAATAACTTCCACTCACTGGAGCGTCGATATCCTCCTCCCGCAAACTGACTCCCAACACCACCCCGTTCCCCAACTCGATCGTCAGCGCCGAGCCTTCTTCAATCGAAGCCTCTTTCACTTCCTCGCCAATCTGTGCACACAGCGCATTCCGATACTCCGGCTCCCCATAAGCCACTGAGAAATCCGTCAACAAAACAAACGGCCACGCAAACAGAGTAACCAGCGCATCCCCGAACCGAAGTTCAAGAAAATCTTCCGTGAAACAAACTGCCTTCAACTCCTCGCCAACCAGCCCCGAGACATCCATTTCCCACCGCTCTCCTCTGCATCTTTCCGTAGATCTTCTGCGTCCTCTGTGCTCGTCCTCGTCTATAGCCCCGCCGCAGCCGCATCCATCTGCTTCCGCGTCGTAAGCTCAGTCGCACACCACAAAGTAGCTCCCGGCCCCAGCTCCGGATACCACCGCTCCAGCGCCAGCCCGCCAATGATCTTCTTTTCCAGCAGCCCTGCATTGGCAGCCGCCGCACCCTGCTCCAGATCCAGCACAAACTCATGAAACCGCGGAGCCCCATCAAATAGCACCTTACCCCTACTCTCCAGCACTGACCGCAAGTAATCGGCCTTCGCCAGGTTATGCTCCGCTAACTCCCGCATTCCTTCCTTCCCATAAACCGTAAGGAAAATAGTAGTCATCAAAGCCACCAAAGCCTGGTTCGTACAAATATTAGAAGTAGCTTTCTCCCGTCGGATATGTTGTTCCCGCGTACTCAAGGTAAGTACAAATCCACGCTTCCCAGTCACATCCTTCGTCTCCCCAATCAACCGTCCCGGCATCTGCCGCAGAAACTTCTCCTTGCACGCAATCACCCCGCAGTAAGGTCCCCCATAACTCAGCGCCACCCCAAAGCTCTGCGCCTCCAACGAAACGATATCCGCCTCTTCCGGCGGCCTCACCACGCCCAGCGATACCGCCTCCGCAATCGACACAATCAGCAGCGCGCCTTTGCTGTGCGCCAACTCCGCAATCGCCGCGACATCCTCGATCGTGCCAAAAAAATTCGGCGACTGGATCAGCACGCAGGCCGTGTTCTCCGTAATCGCCCCCCCCAGCGCCGCCATGTCCACTCGCCCATTCGACGCATACCCCACCTCCGTTCGCGGAATCTCCTGGTGCGTCGCATATGTCGCAATCACCTCGCGATACTCCGGATGCACCGTCCGCGCGATCACCGCCGCATTCCGTCCGGTCACCCGCACCGCCATCATGATCGCCTCGGCCGCCCCCGTGCTCCCTTCATACATCGAAGCGTTCGCAATCTCCATCCCCGTCAACTCGCAGACCATCGTCTGAAACTCGAACATCGCCTGCAGCGTCCCCTGCGATATCTCCGGCTGGTACGGCGTATAGCTCGTCAGGAACTCCCCGCGTTGCACCAGGCTATCGATGATCACCGGCTTATAATGCCGATACACTCCCGCCCCTAAAAAGCTCGCATAGCCCGCCGCGCAGTTCTCCGCATACCCGCGAAACCGGTCGATGATCTCCGACTCCGCATGCTGCCGCGGCACGTTCAAATCGCGCGTCAGTTGATACTCCGCGGGGATCGTCTGAAACAGATCGTCGATCGATTCCACGCCAATTTCAGCGAGCATCGCCACACGATCTGAAGGGCTCTTAGGCAAATAGCGCATCGTCTTAATCCTTGTTCCTGTCCTAACCGTCTTCAACTATTCTTGACTGCCTTCGACTGCCTCTAATGTCCTGTCTCTTCACTTACAAACGTTTCGTAAGCCGCCGCGTCGATCAGCGTATCCAGCGATGTCAACTCGCCCGCATCACGTAATTCAAACTTGTAAAGCCAGGTCTCATTCGCATCCGTGTTGATCGTCTCCGGCGCTCCATTTAGAGCCTCGTTCACCTCCGTCACCGTCCCTGAAGCCGGCGCATACAGATCGCTCACCGCCTTCACGCTCTCCACAGACCCGAAGATCTTACCCGCTTCTACCTTGTCGCCCACCTTCGGCAACTCGACGAAGACGATATCGCCCAGCGAGCTCTGCGCATAATCTGTAATTCCCACCGAACCTGTATTTCCTGAACTACCATCTACATTCAACCACTCATGAGTCTTCGTGTACTTATAGCCAGCCGGATAAGCCATCATGTCTCCTATTAAGTTTATTCCTGAAACCGCCTCGGAAGATCATCACGCAACTGCTACCTTCTTCGGCTTTCTATAGAACGGTAAAGCCACCACCCTGGCCTTCACCAGCGCACCGCGAATCTCCACCGCCACCTCGCCGTCCACCGCCGCATACTCCGCCGGCACATAGGCCAGGGCAACGTTCTTCTTCAAAAACGGCGCCGGCGACCCGCTCGTAATCTCCCCAATCTTCTCCCCGCTCAACGAGCAGACCTTATATCCATCGCGCCCAATCCCGCGCTCCACCATCTCCAGACCCACCAGCTTCCGCTCCGCTCCACCCGCTTCCAGCACCTTCGCGAGCGCTGCCTGCCCCACAAACTCCGTGCCCTTGTCCATCTTGCAATATCGCCCCAGCCCCGCCTCAAACACGTTGATCGAATCCGAAATCTCGTGCCCATACAGGGCCATCGCCGCCTCCAGCCGCAGCGTATTCCGAGACCCCAGCCCACACGGCACGATCCCGAAC
>CAXTPN010000254.1:692-3553 GCA_964246125.1 uncultured Acidobacteriaceae bacterium | reverse complement strand
CTCTGGTGGTGAATTCGAGCCAGGGGGGTGGGAGTAAGGATACTTGGGTGCTGAGTGAGTGATCGGCCTGCCTAAGACTACGCTGTACTTCCGCGAACAGGTTCTGCGGAAGCGGCCTTACCTGAGGATCGAGTGGTGTTTGGACATCGTTGCGAATCCAGTTGAGCGCGAGACGCAAGAGGACGGCAGGATCAGATTCTGGGGATACGCCGCCGAATATGGAGAGAAAGCGTTGCGAGTTGTTACTCTGGAAGACGGGGAGACGCTGCACAATGCGTTTCCGGATAGCGGGTACCTGAGGAGGGCTCAGTGAAGCTGCACTACTACGAAGACACGGACTCTCTCTATATCGACCTAGCGGCGGCGGTGAGTTCCGACTCGAGAGAGATCGCTGACGGTTTGGTTGTGGATTATGACGCAGCCGGCCATGTGGTTGGTATCGACATTCAGCACGCTTCCGAACGGATTGACCTGAGCGCCGTAGAGACCAGCCACCTTCCGTTTGCGGCACAGGTTGCGTAACTAACATGGAGATCGGGCCATGCAGATCACGATTGCCGCTCTTTGGTTAGCTTTAGCTTCGCCGGCGGTCACTAGTCAGGTTGACACGCCGCCTAAGCAAGTCGCTTCTCTCTGCCCAGTCATGGCGAAGCCGATTGATTACTCGGGCCAAAAGGTCAGTGTCCGCGGGATTGTCTTAGGGCAGGATTCAAAACATCTGATTCTAGTTTGGCCGGAATGCCAGTTTGGGATGCACTTACTATTCACCTCTGAGTCCGAAGGACACGCCGATGTCAAGGCCTTCTATCGAGCAGTCGCACGAGGAAATCCAGGTACGACGGATCGGGATATTACCCGTGAGTTCGTAGGTATCTTCCACTATTCAGAAGTTGGACCTGTGTATGAGCTCTCTGTCGAAAGCGTTCGACCCGCTGCGCCTTACGGCAGCTGAACAACAGGTTAGCTGCTTCGCGATTTCACATCGAGGTTCCAGTTTGCTTTCACGGGTTGCGGATAGTTTGTATTGGATGAGCCGATATCTGGAGCGGGCGGAGCATACGACTCGGCTGCTCGATGTTAATTTGAACTTGATGCTGGATGAGAGTCCGGCGAGCGCGGAGCGGCGCTGGATGCGGGTGCTGAAGGCGCTGGGGAACCCGAAGGATGTCGAGTGGAAGGGCGACCCGTATGAGTTGACTCGAACGCTTTGCTTTGCGACCAACTCGAAGTCGTCGATTCTTTCGCTGATTATTATGGCGCGGGAGAACTCGCGGCATGTAAGGGAACAGATATCGACGGAGCAGTGGCATCGCTTGAACAGCCTTTATCTAGCGGTGACGCTGCCGGGGCTTTACAAAAACGAGCCGGGCACGATGTCGATGGAGCCGGAGCAGCCGACGGAGTTTCTGCAGCAGGTAATGGAGGCGGTACACCAGTTCCAGGGGGTAAGCGACTCTACCATGAGCCACGGCGAGGGGTGGCAGTTTATACAGGTGGGGCGGTACATTGAGCGGGCGAGCGCGACGGCGTCGCTGCTGGAGGCTTACCACAAGGATTTATGGGGGGAGGGTTCGGCCGAGAAGCCGGAAGGTAACGAGTACCTGGACTGGATGGGGTTGTTGCGATCGGCGACGGCGTTTGAGGCGTACTGCAAGGTGTATACGGCGGACCTGACGCCGGAGCGGATACTGGAGTTCCTGCTGCTGGATGAGGAGTTTCCGCACTCGTTGCGGTTCTCGATCGACGGACTGCAAAATGCGCTGGGGTCGATTCAGCGTGAGAGCGGCAAGACGCGCGCGGACCAGGTAAGGCGGCTGGCGGGGAGGCTGCAAGGCTCGCTGAGCTACAGCGGCGTGGAGGAGATCCTGGAGGGCGATATCGTGGCGTACCTGCGGACCATTCAGGTGCAGTGCCGGGAGATACATAACACGATTTATGAGCTTTATATCGATTATTCGATTCAGACGGCTCTCGCGGGGTAGGGTTGTTTCGTGAGCTCTCAGGTACTGAGCTGTAAGCTGTGAGCTTCGGTTGGAGGTTAACTTGTTCTACTCGATACGGCACCTGACGAAATTCCTGTATGACCATGCGGTGAGCGAGAGCATGATGGAGACGCGGATGCATCCGCGCAGCGACCAGAATCAGCGGTGCCTGACGTTTCATCTTTCTGTAAGCCCGAGGTGCCGCGTGTTCAGCTATCGCGATCACCTGGTCAACCATGTGCATCACTTCGATATTCCGGGGCAGCATCGGCAGTTGGTCATCGTAGCGGAGTCGCTGGTGGAGGTGTCTCCGGCGATCGAGATACCGTCGTTTCTGGCGCCGGACGCGTGGGCGGACCTGGATGCGATGGTCGAGCAGGGCGACTACTGGGAGTTCTTGTTTCCGAGCGAGTTCGCGGTAGCGACGCCGCTGCTGGACAGGCTGGGCGAAGATTTGGACGTGGTGCGACGGGACGATCCGCTGATGCTGATGCATGAGCTGAACGGGAAACTGTACCAATATTTCGACTATGTGCCGCGGTCGACGAAGGTGGATTCGCCGATCGATGTGGCGCTTGAGAGCCGGCAGGGGGTGTGCCAGGATTTCGCACACATCATGATCACGCTGGTGCGGACGAAGCTGAGGATGCCTTGCCGGTATGTGAGCGGCTACCTGGCGCATCGCGGCCATGACTCGGACCGTTCCGCGGCCTCGGCGACGCATGCCTGGATTGAAGTGCTGATGCCTCATTTTGGGTGGGTTGGGTTCGACCCGACGAACTGGCTGGTGGCCGGGGAGCGGCATATCCGCACGGCGATTGGGCGCGACTACTCTGACGTGCCGCCGACGCATGGGATGTTTCGCGGACGGGCAAAGAG
>CAXTPN010000254.1:0-682 GCA_964246125.1 uncultured Acidobacteriaceae bacterium | reverse complement strand
CCCAGCGAGGGCACGCCGAGCATGGACCAGGAGCTGCCGGTGCCGGAGGACTGGTCGATCCTGGTGGAGAAGGCGCAGGCCCTGCCGGAAGGGCCGCCGCCGCTGACCCGGCAGCAGCAGATGGCGCAACAGCAGTAGGGCGGTCAGAGGCAGTCATAGGCAGTCGACAGCAGTTAAAGACAGTTAAGGGCAGTTAAGGGCGATGGGCCTGGGCGTTCCGCTACACTAGAGGTGTGGGCACGACCCGGAGGTCTGGTTCCGGCATCCATAGGTAGATGGAAGGGCAAATGATGGCGTCCGCCGCCGCAGTTCTCGATCCGCCGGAGTTTCTGCTGGAAGGGGCGCCTGCCGATCCTTCCATGGGCTATGGCGGGCGGCTGCGAGATAGCTTCGGGCGAGCGATTACGGATTTGCGGGTGTCGATTACGGATCGCTGCAATTACCGGTGCGTTTACTGCCGCACAGGCAACGAAGGCGCGCTGTATAGCGAGTTGCCGCATGCCGATTATCTTCGGATGATCCGGTTGTTTGTCTCGCTGGGGGTGGAGAAGGTTCGGCTGACGGGCGGGGAGCCGCTGCTGCGGGCGGGATTGCTGGACCTGGTGCGCGAGGTGGCGCGGCTGCGGACGGTGGAGGGAGCGCCGGTCGATATTGCATTGACCACGAATGGGCACCTACTGGC
>CAXTPN010000253.1:293-3560 GCA_964246125.1 uncultured Acidobacteriaceae bacterium | reverse complement strand
ATGCTCGATAGCTAAGTGAATGCCTTTTTGCGTTTGAGCTTGACCATTATGGTAAGCAATCTGTGTCGCGAGCCAATTCGCGCTAATGCGTGTCGCTGCGGCCGTTAGGTTCACACTGTAGAAGCCAGGTACCGGACGGTCGGTGGGCGGTTGCCAGCCAACTGGGAGAGGATCAACAGCAAGGCCCGTTTCGGCAGGGGCCTGACGCACGATAGCATGAAAAAGCCAGATAATCGCCTTCTGGCGAAGTTCCCGCCCCGCGAATTGGGAGGTTCGCGCAGGCGTCGCGTGCAGACACCCTAATAGCGGATGCCTTTGGCAACTGACCTTGGCCCATTTCGGCAGTTTATTTTGGCCCACCCTGTTTTAGTTTTCCGGGCCGTCAGGCCCGGATCTTAGTCTTATAGAAATGAGGAACCGTGGCCGAAGCTGTGGGAATGTGGGAAGCCCGCCGCTTCTGCGGGATTTCCAAGGGCGGTGGAAAGGGTGGGAAGCCTGATTTTTGGCTTTCCATGCTTTCCACGGGCCGCCATTTCCACAGCTTATTTCTTGTCCTGGGTTTTTTCTCCTCTCGCTCTTTTGTCGATCGTCCGTCGAAAACGGTACGACTCTGTCCCGGTCTCCAGAATGTGCGCTCGATCCGTGATGCGGTCCAGCACCGCTTTGCACAGCCGCGCGTTCGGAATCACTTGCGTCCACTCTGAAAACGGAAGGTTCGTCGTAATTACCACCGCAGTCCGCTCGGCGCGTTCGGCGATCACCTGGAATAGGAACTCGGCGCCGACTTCGGCCAACGGTACATAGCCAACTTCGTCGATCGCGATTAGTTCATAGCGGCTCCAGCGCGCCATCACTCGCCTTAACTGTAACTGGTGCTTCGCTTCAACCAGCTCATTGACCAAGGCTGCGGCCGTGGTGAATCGGACACGCCGTTTCTGCCGGCATGCGGCTACACACAGCCCACTCAGAAGGTGGGTCTTACCCGTCCCACAATCACCGATTAAAACCACCGGTTCCGCGCGTTCAATGTAACCGCCCTCTGCAAGTTCACGCATCTTTGCCGCCGTGACCATCGGAGTCTGCACGTAGTCAAACTCCTCAAGTGTCTTTACCCGGGGTAGGTGCGCGTCTTTAATCCTCCGGTCAATCGTGTTTCGCTCGCGCTCTTCCACTTCGACGGTCAGCAAAGCTTCCAGATATCCGGTATGGGTCTTCTTCTCCCGCACGGCCTGTTCGGCGAGAGTGCTGAACTGCAGTGCCACGGTCGGCATGCGCAGGGCCTTACACTGCTGCTTGATAATCGCGTCCTGCATCTGGGCAATCTGACTGTTCATCGTCGTCCCGCCATGAGCAGTTGATCGTATTCGTTCATAACCGGCAAGGGCCGCTGATATCTCTCCAACGATCCAATATCGATGGCTTCACACGGAACTCGGCTCAGCTCCTGCGAATGGAACAGATGCTGGACTGCAGCGGCATCCGTGCAGCCCGTTGCGAGTGCAGTCTCTATCGCGTCGCGGAGCCGTCCGCGGCCATGTTGTTTCGCCAGTTTCAGCAGGTCGATCATCTGTCTTGTGCCGGATGACTTGCCATGCCGATCCATCAGGGATTGCCAGATCACATCGAAGCTGTGGGGCCACAGGCCCGCTCGGCGCTGTTGTTCCAATGGTCTTGAGCCAGCGAGCGCGCCGGGTTTCCTTGATAGCACGTCGAGGTAGTGTTCCAAATCGAGAACCTGCTGCTGTCGCCGGTAACAGCGCTCGTGCCGCGCTACACAGCGGCCATCAAACCAGAGTTCCACAATACTGGCGTAGACCTTCGCCTGCACCACGGTTCCTGCTTTCAAAGGCACTGAGTAGGCGTTGGTGAGAACCTTTGCGCAACCAAGACTGTTCACTGTGGGAAACGTTATCCGAGCCAGATCCATGCCTTCCGGGACCAGCGGAAGGAGATGTTCGCGCTCCACAACCACGGCTGCCCCGATACACTGCTCGCGTCCGGCAATTACCCGATGTTCGTCGCGCTGGCATTCGGCCAGTAAAAGCCGGTTCAGGTCGGCGATATCGATTGCCTTGGGCACCGGCACCCAGTGATTCCTGCGAAAATAGCCGACCTCGCCCTCGACACCACCCTTCTCATGCGCCTCCGAAGGCGTGCAAAACTCACTTTCAAACCGCCAGTGCGATCGGAAGGCAATGAATCGGGCGGTCTCTTCCCGCTGATGTCCACGCAGAATCCTCTTTACGGCCGCCGTTAGGTTGTCATAACGAAGCTTGCGAAAAACACCGGTGAAGTAAACGAACGCGAGTTCGTGGGCTTCGAGAAAAGCTTGTTGCGTAGCGTGGAGAAACGCGCAGTGAAAGGCGGCCCCACTTGCCATACTGCGCATGGAAAAGACCTGCAGCTTCGTTCGCTCGCCCGACAGATCGGCGTGGGCTTCATACCAATCCACTTGCGCCTCGACGCCCCAGGCGTAACTCTGCGGGACAAACGTCTCGTTAATGACCATACCGAGCGCGACCTTGCGGTCGTGAACATACTGGCGGACCGTACGTTCGCATATCTGGCACTCCGGAATCTCTCGCTGGATACGCTCCCAGATCCGATGGGCCGTGTGGCGCTGCTTGCGAGGCGCCTTTCTATCGGCCTGCAGGACCTCGTCGATGAACGCGAGCGCGGCTGTCAACTTCCAGCGCGGTCGTTCCACCTTCTTGCGCGGCCTTGGCGACGCGCTGCCGATCGCCTCCCTGACCATTCGCCGGTGCACTTTCAGTTTGTTGGCAACCCCGGCGATCGTCCCAACGCCAAACTCATACTCTCTGCGGATCTGCTCGAATAACTCCACCTTTGATCTCCAATCCAACGAGTTCCTCCGCTTCGGGCTGCGCCCGAAGCAAGAGTACCCGTTCGTCTTAGAGGGTGGGCCAAATTAAACTGCCGAACTGGGCCATTTCAAAATACCGAAATCACCTGGTCGGCTCTCCAGCTCCGGTCGCCGTCGCTCCCCATGCTGACCCGCGTCGATCGAGTGGGCTGATAAACCGTCCGGTTCTGCCGGTACCGCGCACTCCCGCGCAGTCGATACAGGTGCGCCACCGAGATGCGCGCCAAACGCTCATAGTCCGCCTCCGCGAAATCGCGATAGGCCCGCTGCAGCAGCTTCTGCGTGGCCGGCCCGCTCAAGCTATTGTGCGCTGTATCCACCGCGCGACCAGCAAAGCGACGTCTTCGCGCGTATAGCGTTGCGCAAAGCGATGCCCACGGTAA
>CAXTPN010000253.1:0-283 GCA_964246125.1 uncultured Acidobacteriaceae bacterium | reverse complement strand
CGTGATGTGCCGCCAATCGCTATCCTCAACGACAGTGCGCCGCCCGGCCACCCCCAGTCTCGCCCATGGCGTTTATAGCTCTTTGCTGGCTTGCTGTCGGCCGTAGGAAATCCGAGGTCCGAGTGCCGCCCTGTTCTAAGCCGCGCAATGTCGGGAGTTGCGACCACTCGCTCTGCCGAAGGGTATCAACGATTCAATAGAGTAGGTGTCATTCAGAACGTCCAGAAGAACTCTTCATTTGACTGTCCAGATGACGACTGGATGTACAACTCGTATTCATTGG
>CAXTPN010000252.1:0-3576 GCA_964246125.1 uncultured Acidobacteriaceae bacterium | reverse complement strand
CCAAGGAAGCCGCAATCCAGGGCTGAGTCGCGGGCTCGGCAGGGGCCTTCGGCGTTAGCGACAAGACGCCGCTTGCGCCACTCGCAGTGATCGACTTCTCAGGCGGCCGAGGTTTGGGTGGCGCCGGCCCAGGCACCCGTGGCTGCGTAGGCGGGGAGGAAGAAGGCTTTGGTGGAGCGGAGGTTGAAGTAAACGAGCCACCAGGCGCCGACCGCGGCGATTGCGGAGTAAATAAGTCCAATGAACAGGAAGATGGCTTGCATCGTATGAGGAGAGAGATTTGAGGAAGAGGGCAGGTTCGCCGTGGAGGAGGACGCGAGGGCAATGCCGAGGATGGAGCAGAGAGCGAGGAAGACGAGGCAACCTGCGATAACTAGGACGGAGTAGCGGGCCCAGTTACGCAGGCGGACGAGGCCGACGATGGTGAAGATAACCCAGGCGGCGAGGATGACGAAGAACAGGGACGTGAACGCCATGATGCCGGTAAGGTATGCCGAAGATGTGGGCAATGGGGGCTGACTGGCCGGCGTGCCATGGCGGAAGGTGAAGGCGAGAAAAATGTAGAGGGCGGCGGCGAGGAGTTGCAGAGCGGCGAAACAGCCTAGGACGATGGAGGCGAGGATGACGCCGACGGGACGTTTCATGTTGGGACAGTGTAGTACGGATGGTTCGGAGATCCCCATCTCAGACGATTGGGACTGTCTGAGATGGGAGATCTTGAGCGGTTTGAAGAAGGGTGGGTTTGGGGTCGATAGAGGAGAAGTGGGGATTGCGACTTTTTGTGAGCTGATGAATCATATAGAAGAAAACTTGATAGAAGGATGCTCAACATGCCGAACGATTTTGTAAGCGTTATTAAGCCCAATGCGAAGAACGGCGAGGTGGTCAGTGCCGTGGAGGGGAGCGGCGGGTCTGTGCCGGTGCTGCCGGTGCGGGACACGGTGCTGTTTCCGCATGCGGTGCTGCCGCTGACGGTAGGGCGGGAGAGCTCGATCCAGCTGATTCAGTCGCTGGGCGAGGAGAAGACGATTCTGGTGGTTGCGCAGCGGGATGCCCGGATGGACTCGCCGGAGGGGGCTGACCTGCACAGCGTGGGGACGCGGGCGACGGTGCATAAGGTGGTGAAGATGCCGAACCAGAGCCTTTTTGTGTTTACGGAGGGCAATGAGCGGGTGCGGCTGGGGGAGTATACGCAGTTGATGCCGTTTATGACGGCGGAGTATGAGGTGGTGGAGGAGTTTGAGCCGGCGAAGTCGCCTGATCTGGAGGCGCTGCAGCGGAATGTGGTGAGCCAGTTTCAGACGGTGGTGACGTCGTCGCCTACGCTGTCGGACGATCTGCAGACGATTGCGATCAACATCGACGAGGCGGGGCGGCTGAGCGACTTTATCGCGTCGAGTTTGCCATTTTTGACCACGCAGGATAAGCAGGAGCTGCTGGAGACGCCGGATGTGGTGGCGCGGCTGGAGCGGATCAACAAGCACCTGGCGAAGGAACTGGAGGTACAGCAGCTTCGCAACAAGATTCAGAGCGAGGTGCAGGATTCGGTGCAGAGCTCGCAGCGGGACTACTACCTGCGGGAGCAGTTGAAGGCGATTCAGAAGGAGCTTGGCGACCTGGACGACACGCAAAAGGACATTGCGGAGCTGAAGGAGAAGATCGAGAACGCGGGGATGCCGGAGGAGGTCAAGAAGGACTCGCTGAAGGAGCTTGGGCGGCTGAGCCGGATGAACCCGGCGGCGGCGGACTATGGGCTGACGCGGAACTATGTGGAGTGGCTGGCGGTGCTGCCGTGGGCGAAGACCTCGTCGGGTGAGGTCGACATCCTGAAAGCGCAGAAGTTTTTGGACGAGGATCATTACGGGCTGAAGAAGGTGAAGGACAGGATTCTGGATTATCTGAGCGTGCGGCGGCTGAAGCCGGATATGAAGGGGCCGATTCTTTGCTTTGTGGGGCCTCCGGGCGTCGGCAAGACGTCGCTTGGTCGTTCGATTGCGCGGGCGCTGGATCGGAAGTTCAGCCGGATTTCACTGGGCGGGATGCATGACGAGGCGGAGATTCGCGGGCATCGGCGGACGTACATCGGGGCGCTGCCGGGGCAGATTATTCAGCATTTGAAGCGGGTGGAGGTGAAGGACCCGGTATTCATGCTGGACGAGATCGACAAGCTGGGTCGGGACTTCCGGGGCGATCCGGCGAGCGCGCTGCTGGAGACGCTGGACCCGGAGCAGAACAATACGTTTCGGGATAATTATCTGGATCAGCCGTTCGACTTGAGCAAAGTTTTGTTTATCTGCACAGCGAATCAGCTGGATACGATTCCGGGACCTTTGCTGGACCGGATGGAGATTATCGAGCTGACGGGGTATACGGAGGAAGAGAAGGTCGCGATCGCGGAGCGGTACCTGATTCCCCGGCAGGTGAAGGAGAACGGTCTGCCGGAGGAGATGATCGTGTTTCCGACGGAGAGCGTGGCGCTGGTGGCGAGGCACTACACGCGCGAGGCGGGGGTGCGGAAGCTGGAGCAGCAGATTGGGACGGTGTGCCGGAAGCTGGCGCGGAAGATCGCCGAGGGGCGCGCGGAGAAGCTGGTGATTACGCCGGAGATCATCCATGAGTTTCTGGGCGGGATCAAGGTGCGGGTGGATACGGAGATTGCAGAGCGGACGAAGCGGTCGGGCGTGGTGGTCGGGCTGGCTTGGACCCCGGCGGGCGGCGATATCTTGTTCATCGAAGCGAACAAGATGAAGGGCAAGGGCGGGTTCAACATCACGGGGCAGATCGGCGACGTGATGAAGGAGTCGATGCAGGCGGCGCTGACGTGGGTTCGGTCTCACGCTATTGAGTTGGGACTGGAGGAGGACTTTACCAAGGACCTCGACCTTCATATCCACGTTCCGGCGGGGGCGATTCCGAAGGATGGGCCGAGCGCGGGCGTGACCATGGCGACGGCGCTGGTGAGCCTGCTCACCGATAAACCTGTCCGGCCGCTGCTGGCCATGACCGGGGAGATTACGCTGAGCGGCGATGTGCTGCCGGTGGGCGGGATCAAGGAGAAGTTCCTGGCGGCGAAGCGGGCGGGGGTGCGCGACGTGGTGATGCCGGCGGACTGCAAGCAGCAGGTGGATGAAGACCTGACGCCGGATCAGACGGAGGGGATCGCGATCCACTATGCGAAGCATATCGAGGATGTGCTGGCGGTGGCTCTGCCGAAGGATGCGGTGGAGGAGGAGATGGATGAGGAAGTGCGGGAGGAAGTGATCGCGGCGGCGGCGTAGAGGCTCGACGATCATGTATTCAGGGCGGCAGCGAGTTCCTCGCAGCCGCCCCTTCTTGCTTTGGCGGCTATGAGGTGTGTTGCCGCTCCTGACCGCAGGTCCCTTCGCTTCGCTACGGGATGACACCAAAATTAAACCTTGATGACAATCAGGAGCTATGACCGAGTAGGGATACGCTAGGCGCGGTAGATGGTGGAGCTGGTGAAGTCGGTGAGGGCTCCGACGATGGCTCCGAGGAGGGCGAAGGGGACGGCGAAGATGGCGGCGCCGTCGCCGCGGGAGAGGATGTCGAAGTTGG
>CAXTPN010000251.1:0-3589 GCA_964246125.1 uncultured Acidobacteriaceae bacterium | reverse complement strand
ATCCCCTCACTATTCAGATCATCCCCATGACCCTTCGCGGCATCTTCCTCGCCCTCGCCAAATCGGGCCGCACCCCACCCGCGCCCACAGAAGGGAAGTCGCTCTAATGGCCCTCCCGCAGCCCCTGCACATCTTCCGCAAAGATCTCATCCACCTTTGGCCCGAGACCCTCGTCTCCCTCATCCTCTTCATAGCGTTTGCCTGGTCCGCCCCCTCCGGCTGGACCCACAGCCAGTACGCCGCCCTCGCCCAGATACTCGCCGGCTTCCTCCATCTGCTCATGCCGATCTCCTGGCTGGTGGTCATCTCCCGCCTCATCCACGACGAGCCGCTGGTAGGAGATCGCCAGTTCTGGACCTCCCGCCCCTACCACTGGGCCAAGCTCCTCGCCGCCAAGCTCCTCTACATCTTCGCCTTCCTTTACGTCCCCTTTTTCATCATGCAGGTCTACCTGCTCAAGCACGCCGGCCTCTACCCCACCACGGTCCTGCCCGCCCTGCTGCACAATCTGCTGCTGCTCACCGTCATTATTGTCGTGCCTCTCACCGCGATAGCCGCCGTCACCAGTACTTTCGCGCGCATGCTGCTCTCTGTTTTGGGCGGCGCCATCTACATGCTCATCATTACCGCGCTAGTCGGATTCTTCATCTGGCAGCGCATGTCGCCGCCCATCCTGCAGCCTGTTTTCATCGCCATACTCATCCTGCTGCCCGCCGTTGCGCTGGTCTATCAATACATGACGCGCCGCACCGGCATCTCCCGCATCATGCTCATCGCTACGCCCATCCTGGTTGGCATCCTCCTCCTCATCACTCCCGCAACCGCCCTGATCCATCGTGCGTACCCCGCAGCCTCCGCTACGGACACGCCGAAGCTATCCGCCCTGCCCGATGAACTCGGGCCCCGACAAGCACCGGAGGGCCGTCTTCAGATCGTTCGTAACGACGTTCAACTAGGCCTGCCGCTCACCGTAGCGGGCGCCGATGACAAATCCAACTACGTCGTGCATGGCGTGGCGGCGACCATCGATGCGCCCGGAGTTCATTGGTCCTCACCCTATGCCACCGCCTTCGGGCAGGAGATCAACGCCTACAACCCCGTCACAGTCGTCCCAGTGACTATGCCGCTCGATGTCTTCAACCGGATCGGCAAACAGCCGGCCAACGTCCATCTCTCGCTCGCCGCCGACCATCTGAGGGCCCAGGATCCCTCCACTTGGAAAACCACGCTCGCACCCTTCAGCGTACCCGGCCACGGTATCTGTTCCTACTCAACTGAATACCCGGACGATGCGCCCGTCTGCCGCTACCCCTTGGTCGCGCCTGAGCTTAACTTTGTCTCCGCCCAACTCACCGCCGGCTCCTGCGCCGATACCGGCTCGCCCAAGGTACCGCGCCGCGCCAACCTCAGCGCAGGCCCGTCCATGCTCGACTTCGACCCAGTTTTGACAGTGCCGCTCAGCTTCCGTGAGCCGCCCGCGCAAGGTCCGCCGCAGCATACCTTCCTCTGCCCCGGCACGCCGCTTGAGTTTATCGGCGCGAAGACTCAGGGCAATGTCCGGCTTGAGGTCGATCTCAAGCAGATCACCCTCGATCGCTACGCCGGCCGGATTAGCGAAAGATCGCTGCAACAGCAGGAGCCTACCCAGCAGCCAGAGCCATAACCGCTGGGCAGTCCTCGGCCGTCTAGGATCGCCGTGCCTCTGAAATCCACCGCTGCCCACTTATCCGCTCTTGCGCCGCCGGCACCGTCCCCTTACCTTTTAGCTGTCGGCGATTCACCGTCCAGAAACATACTGGAACCCTGTAAATACGCGCCGACCTCATGAATTCCACAGCAGTTTGCAGTCATTTCGGCACTCAAAACACCGTTTCTTCCCATTCCAGACCGCTTAGGGGTATACGGCAATACACCACAAGATGTAGGTGTTTTATACTTGACACACCCTACATGGGGCGGTAGCGTTGCGACTGCCAGCCAATTCGGTTGAGCGCACAATTCAGGCATTCGGACGCAATCGAGACCCACGCACCTACCGCCTACGTCGGCATCAGGGGTCCGTCGCACCTGCGTTCGCGAAGCCCGCTCAGCCGAAAACCGGCACAGCACCAGATTCACCACGACTCCAAGGAGCAGACCCACAATGAACGAGACCCAACAGCAAACCTCACAGCCCTCCGCCGCCACTGCCCGCGCCGCCTCCCCCGCCGCGAAGGGCCTCTCGTTCGAGCGCTTCTTCACCACACCCGGCGTCAGCCCCTATGACCAGATCGCCTGGGAGCTCCGCGACGCAGTCATTCAGGATTGGAAGGGCAACCTCATCTTCGAGCAGAAGAACGTCGAATCCCCCGTCGACTGGTCCATGACCGCGACCAACATCGTCGCCTCCAAATACCTACACGGCCTCGTCGGCACATCGGACCGCGAGTCCGGCGTCCGCGCCCTCATCACCCGCGTCGCCGAGTCCATCCGCGACTGGGGCATCCGCGACAACTACTTCGCCACGCCCGAAGACGCCGAAACCTTCTACGCCGAGCTCGTCCACCTCCTCCTTAACCAGAAAGTCGCCTTCAACTCCCCCGTCTGGTTCAACGTAGGCTGCGACCGCCTCGAGCCCAATTCCGATGCGCAGAACTGGCATTGGGACGCCGAAAAGCGCCAAGTCACCTTCTCCACCACCGGCTACTCCAAGCCTCAGTGCTCCGCCTGCTTCATCAATTCCGTCCAGGATTCGCTCGACTCCATCCTCACCCTCGCCAAGACCGAAGGCATGCTCTTCAAGTGGGGCTCCGGCGCGGGTTCTAACCTCTCCACCATCCGCGGCTCCATGGAGACCCTCTCCGGCGGCGGCACCGCCTCCGGCCCCCTCTCCTTCATGCGCGGCTTCGACGCCTTCGCCGGAGTCATCAAGTCGGGCGGCAAGACCCGCCGCGCAGCCAAGATGGTCGTCCTCAACGTCGACCACCCCGACATCGTCGACTTCATCGAGTGCAAATCCAAGGAAGAGGCCAAGGCCTACACCCTCATCGCCGCCGGCTACGACGGCTCCGGCCCCGACTCCGAAGCCTACTCCTCCATCTTCTTCCAGAACGCCAACAACTCCGTCCGCGTCACCGACGAGTTCATGTCCGCCGTCGAGCGCGACGCCGACTTCTCTACCCGCACCGTCAAGGACCGTACCCCCGTCACCACCGGCCCCGCGCGCGACATCATGCGTAAGATCGCCGAAAATACCTGGGCCTGCGGCGACCCCGGCATGCAATACGACACCACCATCAACCGCTGGCACACCTCCAAAAACACCGCCCGCATCAACGCCTCCAACCCCTGCTCCGAGTACATGTTCCTCGACGACTCCGCCTGCAACCTCGCCTCCTTCAACTTGCTCAAGTTCGTCTCGCCGGGCGGCCAGTTCGACATCCCCGCCTACCGCCACGCCATCGCCGTCGTCACCACCGCCATGGAGATCATCGTCGACTCCGCCGGCTACCCCACGGAGATGATCAGCAAAAACTCCCACGACTACCGCCCCCTCGGCCTCGGCTACGCCAACCTCGGCGCCCTCCTCATGTCCTTCGGCCTCCCCTAC
>CAXTPN010000250.1:1905-3591 GCA_964246125.1 uncultured Acidobacteriaceae bacterium | reverse complement strand
CGCCTCCAGCTCGTCCTCGACCAGCCCGAAGCAGGCGAGGTCCTCGGCCCGCTCGGTGACCATCTGCTGCTTCTCGATGGCCTTGCGCACCGCCGTCAACCGGTCCCGGATGCGGGCCGCCCGCTCGAACTCCTGCTGCGCCGCCGCCGCCTGCTGCTTCTTTGCCGCGTCCTTCCACATAATCGACGCGCAGCCCTCCGGCGAGATCACCGAATAAATCGCGTTCTCGAGCATCAGCACCCGGTCCGCCACCGCCAGCGCCAGCGCTCCGCCGCTCCCCCCTTCGCCCGTAATGGTCGCGATCGTCGGCACCCGCAGTTGCGACATCTCAAACAGGTTCCGCGCAATCGCCTCGCCCTGCCAGCGCTCATCCGCCCCAATGCCCGGAAATGCACCCGCCATATCGATAAACGTAAACACCGGCCGCCCAAACTTCTCCGCCAGCTTCATCGCCCGCAGCGCCTTCCGATAGCCCTCCGGCTCAGGCGACCCAAACTTCCGCGCCACCCGCTCCTTCAGCGTCCGCCCCTTCACGTTCCCGATCACCATCACCGCTTCGCCCGCGAACCGCGCCATCCCGCAGGCCATCGCAGCGTCGTCGCCAAAAGCCCGGTCGCCATGAATCTCGCTGAAGTCCGTAAACAGCGCCTCGATGTAGTCCATCGGATAGGGCCTCGCCGGCGCCCGAGCCAACTCGGTCTTGACCCACGCCTCGGGTATCGGCGACGCCGCTGCCTGGACCTGCGCCAGCCTGCCTGCTTCTTGTTCTGCCATCAACATCGATTGTACCTTTCCAGCATCCGCCGCGCCGCGCCCACATCCTAACAAGCTGACCCAAGCCCGCTCCGCACGTCAGGAGAACGACCATGCCTCCCGCCAGCTTCCGTTCGCTCGGCCGCTCCGGCCTCATCGTCAGCCCGCTCGCCCTTGGGACCATGACCTTCGGCATTCAGCGCTGGGGCTCGCCCGACACCGTCTCCGAGGCCATCTTCAACGCCTACGCCGACTCCGGCGGCAACTTCATCGACACCGCCGACATCTACTCCGGCGGCCGCTCCGCAGAGCTCCTCGGAGCCTTCATCGCCGCCCGCTCCCTGCGCGACAAGCTCGTCCTCGCCACCAAGTCCGCCTTCAACCCCCAGCCCGGCAACCCCAACGCCGGCGGCAACGGGCGCAAAAACATCCACCGCGCCCTCGAAGGCTCGCTCCGCCGGCTTCAGACCGACTACATCGACCTCTACTGGACCCACATCTGGGACATGGTCACGCCCATCGAAGAACTCCTCGAAACTCTCGGCGATCTCCAGCGCGCCGGCAAGATACGTTACTTCGGCCTCTCCAACGTCCCCGCCTGGTATGCCGCCCGCGCCGCCACCCTCGCCCACGCCCATGCCGCGCCCGGCCCTATCGCCTTGCAGCTCGAATACTCGCTGGTCGCCCGCGAGATCGAGCGCGAGCACCTCCCGGCGGCCCGCGAGTGCGGCCGCGGCGTCACTGCCTGGGGTCCGCTCTCCTCCGGCTTCCTCACCGGCAAGTACGAGCGCGAGCCCGCCGGAGCACCCGGAGGCAGCGGACGATTCGAAGCCCGCAAGCATCACCGCGCCTTCACCGAGCGCGACTGGCAGGCACTCGACGCCCTGCGCGGCGTAGCCTCTCAGCTCGGCCGCCCGCCCGCCGAGGTGGCCC
>CAXTPN010000250.1:0-1895 GCA_964246125.1 uncultured Acidobacteriaceae bacterium | reverse complement strand
CCCGGCATCACTTCGCGGCTGCTCGGCGCCACGCGCCTCGATCAGCTCCAAAGCAACCTCGCCTCACTCGAGATTACCCTCAGCCCCGAGCACCTGCGCCTGCTCGACGAAGCCGGCGCGCTCAACCCGCCGCCCGCCTTCAGCCCGCCCCTTCGCCGCATGATCTTCGGCAACACCGACGTCCGGGAGCCATCCTAGGCCCCGCCTTAGAGCACGCTCCCCGGATGCCGCACTTCCATCAGCGCCGCGTTGCAAACGCAGTGGCGATTTCGTTTTTCTTCAGGCAAGTCGTACACCAGGGCAGTTCTTCCGCAAGCGACACAGGTCAGCACGATCATTCTCATACCCACGTTATATTCGCCGCCCAACGGGGCAGCACTAGCACTTCTGAAGTATGAAGCTTTGCTGAAACCGGCCACCCCTCGCCAAGGCGATTTCCAGACCATGTAAAGTTTAAGCTATGGCAAAAAAGCCGCGCCACAAAGACAGCTACCGCGCGCCGGCTGCGGCGGGTGCGGTCGCTTTCGCGCTTGCTCTCGCCACCAACGTCTCCGCGCAAACCGATGCGGCCACCCCCGCCCCCGCCGCGTTCTCCTCCTCGGGCTCCCTGTTGCGCGTCGAAAACAGCCTGCCCGATGCGCCGGATGCGCCTTCCGCGCTCAACTCGCGGCGCGACCGCGAGGTCTCCCCCGGCTACCGCGCCACGCGGCCCTTCCGCTCCCTCGCCGTCGGCCTCACCCTGGGAGCGGGAGGCATCGGCTTCGACCTCGCCACCCCCATCACCTCCAAGCTCAACCTGCGCGGAGGCGCCGCCTTCCTCAACTACACCACCAGCTTCGTCGTCGACACCATCCCCATCCAGGGCCCCCTCCACCTCGCCAGCGCCTCGGCCGCCCTCGACTGGTTCCCCCCCGGCCGGTCCTTCCACATCTCCCCCGGCTTTACCCTCTACAACGACACTACCTACAACGCCGTCATCTTCATCCCCGGCAACCAGGTCGTCACCCTCAACGACCAGGACTACACCTCCGACCCCGCCGACCCCATCCACGGAACCGCCTTTCTCAAGTTCGGCAACCGCGTCGCTCCCCGCCTCACTGTCGGCTGGGGCAACGTCATCCGCCACCGGACCGGCGGCTTCACCTTTCCCGTGGACATAGGCATCGAGTACATCACGCCGCCCACCGCCGCCTTCGTCCTCACCGGCAGCTCCTGCCAGAGCCCCACCGACTGCGGCCCCATCCAGAGCGATCCCGACACCCAACAAAACATTCTCGAACAGCAGCAGGAGATCGTCAACGACCTGAAGCCCTTGCGCTTCTTCCCCGTCCTTTCCATCGGCATCAGCTACAAATTCGGCCACTAAGCCATTCTTTGTCATTCCAGACGGAGTTCTGCTATTGCCTCTACCGTTGTCCGTCGCTGCCCGTGAGTGCCCGGATGCAACATTCTCACCCCCATCTCCCGTCTGACCCCCGGCGTAGCAGCGCATGTTTTTTAGGGCGAAGGCCTTAAAAACACCGGCAAATCCGCATGTCCAGCCCCCGATTAGCCCACAAATCGCAATCCGCAGCAAAGACCCACCTTTCCGCGCGAACTTATGTTGGCGTAGTCACCCCTGCCACGCCGGTACAATTAACGTTAGGTTGGAACTCCTCGCCACAGCCTTTTGAGCAGCTCCTAACCCTTTTGTTTACAAGAATTACCTCTAACCCATCGAATGAAGGTTTTGCAGGTCATCCCCCATGTAAGCTGATAAACACACAGCTTATGCGGTAGATACCCGGGGGGTAGTCCAAGGAGAACACCCATGCCGGCAAGCCCTGCCATCACGCACAGGCCATTTCCTGAGTCCAGCCTCGCGCGCCTCGCCCTCGTCCTCCTCGCCCTCTGCC
>CAXTPN010000249.1:0-3592 GCA_964246125.1 uncultured Acidobacteriaceae bacterium | reverse complement strand
AGAACGGCTTCGGCAAGCGCACCGACGTCGACCGCTATCGTCTCCAGTCCCGCGGCGGCACCGGCGTCATCAACATGAAGACCGGCGCCAAAACCGGCAAGGTCACCAGCATCTCGCTCGTCGACGACACCACCGAGATGATGCTCATCTCGCAGTTCGGCAAGATCATCCGCATCGACACCAAGCAGGTCCGCGCTGCCGGTCGCAGCACCTCCGGCGTCAAGCTCCTCGACCTCGACCCCGACGACAAGGTAGCGGCAGCCATGACCATCCCCCCCGAAGACCCCAAGCCGCAAACGGAGAACGGCACGCTCTTGCAGTGACATCATCAGTCCTGTACTTCGACACCTACGCTCGTATGCGCAGCTCACCGCCTGGTTAAGGGACAGTAGAGTTCTTAAGCCTGAGTGTATTCTTGCTGGCGACGCACGCCCACGCGTTCGGAGGTACCCATGTCTGTCCGCAGCTTCCTTCCTTTCCTGCTGCTCGCTTCGAGCGCGTTCGCCCAGGCGCCCGCCACCCCTCCTCAGCCTCCTGCGACCCTCCGCTCCACCTTGCTCGCCGAGCTGCACGCCAACCATGACAAGGCCGAGTGGTTCGTCCCGCTCAACACCGCCGTCGCCGGCCTCACCCCCGAGCAGGCCAAGTGGATTCCCCAGAACGCCGCGGGCAAGCTCGACCCTAACGCCAACCACTCCGTCGGCATGCTCGCTAATCATCTCTGGTTCTGGAACGCCCGCGCCCTGGCCAAGTTCAAAGCAGAGACGCCGACACCTGCTCCCAGCAGCAACGACGAGACCTTCAACGATTTCGACGCCGCCACCTGGACCAAAACCGTTCACGACCTAGACCAGGTGATGGTCTCGCTTGAAGACCTGGTCGCACATGCCTCGGACGCCGATCTCGCCCGCTGGGCTCCTACGCTCGCCAATATCTGCACCCACAACGCCTACCATACCGGCCAGATACTCTATGTGCGCAAGCTGCAGGGTTCGTGGAACCCATCGAACGGAGTCAAATAAACCGGCGACCCCGGCTCTTGAGTGCATCCAATACTCATGTCTGACATTATCGCCTCCGCCGCCCCTATCGAGCACCCTGAAACCGAGCACGGCCACAAGGTCCCCTCCGACCCCGACTCCATCAACCCCAAGATCGCCTCCGACATCGCTTATTGGTCGAAGGAGTTCCACGTCTCCGGCGACCTCCTCCACGAGGCCATCCGCACCCATGGCACCCACGTCGTAAAGATCCGCGCCGCCCTCGCACACCACGGGGTCAACCTGACGTAGGCGGTGCAACTGCCCACGTTACCCATGCAGAACGCCACAAGGGGCCACAAAACATCCTATCCAAACAGCCTGCTGTATTAGCCGATTCATCAACAGAATCAAGCTCAACACTTCCACAGTGCGGATTCCGCAGCTAGCTTTAGAGTTGCTCTGGCATCTCCGCGCCCGTCCCTAAGCGATGCGCGTAAAAGCCTCTAAAATCCTGCTGCTTCTCATCGTCAGCCTGCCCTTCTGCGCAGCGCATGCGCGACCGCACAAGGCTGCTTCAAAGCCGGCCGGGAGGCGCGCCGTTGCTTCGGCTTCGACGCATAAGAAAGCGCATGCTTCCAGCGCTGCCGGTCGACATCACGGTTCGACGAAATCTACGCTAAAGCAGTCGACGGGAAGACATAGCCGGGAGGCGATACCTTCGTCTGCACCGATGCCTGAAAAGCCACGGGAGGAGGTGCATGTACATCACAATCGCCGGCCACACACCCGAAGCATGCCAGAGATCAACCCTCCTTCGAAGCCTGTTCCCGGCCCACCCGCGGGAGCCGCGGAGTCGCCCGCCGAGGCCGCGGACCAGGCAGTTGGCGCTACGATTCCTCCTGCTCCCCTGAACCCTACGTTCTCTCTGTACAACCGGCGCGGGCGCCTGATGGTGCCTCCGGCACTGAAGGGCTCGCGCGAGATACTGCTGCACCAGAACGAGATGGCGGATCGCGATGGCTTGATGCGCATCCAGGATGACGAAGAACTGGAGCGCATGCGGGGGAGCCGGATGCTGGTGGCGATTCCGTCGATCGCGGGGATTCAGACGGATGGGCGTTTGCCCGCGAATCGGCGATACTGCCGCCCCTGGACCGCGCAGTTCCTGACTACGCTGGCGCGGGCGCACTATGCGCGGTTTCACCGCGTGCTGCAGGTCAACTCCGCGGTAAGGACGGTGGAGTTCCAGCAGCAACTGCTACGGAGGAACGGCAATGCAGCGCCGGCTGAGGGCGATACCGCTTCGCCGCACTTGACTGGGCAGGCCGTCGACCTGGCGAAGCATGGCTTGTCGCTGACTGAGATTGCGTGGCTGCGCGGGTACCTGTTGCCGCTGGTGCAAGAGGGCAAGATCGACGTGGAAGAGGAGTTTCAGCAGGCTTGCTTTCACATCAGCGTCTATAAAAAGTACATGCCGCAGCCGGCGGTGCGGCGGACGATTGCGGGGGCGCACGGGGGTGCCTCTACGGCGCTGGCGGTGGCTGTCCCTTAGAGGGTCTCGCGCAGGCCGGAGCGCCAGGAGCGGAAGGCGGCGTCGAGGAGGCGCTGGTTGACGACGCCGTCGGCTCCGCTGGCGGCGAACGTTCCATCCCCACGATAGGCGCGGGCGAAGGCGTCGATCATGCGGATGTAGCCGTCGTGGTTGGAGACGGTGTGAGTCTCGACCAGCTCTCCGGCTTTCCGGTAGGCGATATCGACGGGGCGGTCGACGGTGAGGCCGTTCTCGGCGATGAGGACGCCCTCGGAGCCGACCACTTCAATTATGGTGCGATAGAGCGCGCGGGCGGAGGCGGTGACATTGGCGTAGCAGCCGGAGGACATCTGGAGCTGCAGGGTGGCGGTGGCGTCCAGCTCGCCGGAGCGGGCATCCTGGCTGGCCAGGACGCTGATGGTTTTGACTTCGTCGGCGAGAACGAAACGGAGGGCGTCGATGCAGTGAACGCCTACGTCGGCGATGGGGCCGCCACAGGCCAGGGCGGGGTCGGTGATCCACTTGCGGGCGGCCTGGGCGGCGGGGTAGGCGTACTGGGCGTGGGCGAGCTGCGGGGTGCCGATGCGGCCTTGGGCGATCTGGTCGCGGAGGTATTCGAGGGAGTGGTTGTAGCGGAAGTTCTGGCCTACGCCGAAGAGGACAGTGGCGGCCTCGGCGGCGGATTGCATCTCGGCGGCCTGGCCGGCGTTGAGGGCGAGGGGCTTCTCGCAAAGGACCGCTTTGCCGTGGGCGAAGGCGAGTTTCGCATCTTCGAGGTGCATGGCGTCGGGGCTGGTGATGAAGACTACGTCGACCTCGGGGGAGGCGCAGAGTTCCTCAGCGGAGGCGAAGGCTCGGAGGTTGTGGGCTTTCGCGTCGGCTGCGGCGGCTTCGGGGTTGCGACGCCAAAGGCCGATGAGTTCGGCGTCGGTGGACTGGGCGAAGGCAGGAACGAGGCGGCGGGTGGCGTGGAGGCCGAAGCCCAGAATGGCAAAACGGGTTTTGCTCATGGCTACAGGGTACAACGTCCTAACGGGGGTACACCCCCCCTCCCCCTAAAGTATCCAAAGTATTCAAA
>CAXTPN010000248.1:0-3612 GCA_964246125.1 uncultured Acidobacteriaceae bacterium | reverse complement strand
TCCTCGTTCGTTCCCTCCTCCCCCATCACCACCTCCGTCAAAATCTCCACCACCTCTCAATACGTCGTCATCGGCTACACCGGAGGCTTCGGCGGCACGGGCTACCTCTGGCTCGTCGCCCTCGCCACCGGCACCCTCCTCTGGTTCAGCCGCCGAGGCGCCGGCGCACTGCTGCGTGCCGGCCTCGTAGCCCTCCTGCTCGCCGCGGCCTCACTCTCCCTCTCCGGCTGCTCCGGCAAGGCCCCCGCCCAGAACGCCGTCTACACCGCCCCCGGAAGCTACTCCGTCGTCCTCACCGCCACCGACGGCTTCCTGGTCCACTCCCAGACCTACACCCTCACCGTCACTGCGAAGTAGCAAAAACAAGCTGCCCGTTTACGGTGCAATCCAACGCAAGTTCTTTGCTTTGAATATTTTGCGTTATACCCTCGCCGCAACTTCTTTAGAATGATTATCTTGCAAAGGTAATAATATACTTGACAGAATGACCATGTAAGCCTACTCTAAGTACATGGACAGCCCAAAGACACTCCTCGAAGCCATCAACTTCTTCTCAGAATACGAGAACTGCCGCCAGTTCATGGTAGCAATTCGCTGGGAGGATGGAGTTGTCCGCTGCCCAACCTGCGGCTCTGACAAGGTCATCTACCTCCAGAATGCTCGGGTTTACTACTGCAAAGCGAAACATGCGAAACAGAAATTCAGCCTCAAGGTTGGAACGATCTTTGAGGATTCCCCAATCAGCCTTTCAAAGTGGCTTCCTGCCTACTGGCTTCTCGCGAACTGCAAAAATGGCATCAGCAGCTACGAGTTGGCCCGCGCGGTTGGCGTAACCCAAAAGTCAGCTTGGTTCATGTTGCATCGGATTCGCGAGTCAATGAAACAGGATGCTGCCATTCTAGGCGAGTCCGGCCCGGTGGAAGTGGATGAGTGCTACATCGGCGGGAAGCCAAAGAACATGCACAAGGATAAGCGTTTAGCCCAAAAGATCGGAATGAACGGCTATGCCGAAAAGACCGCCGTGATGGGGTTGCTGGATCGCGGTACTCGCGAGGTCCGCACCAAAGTCATTCCGAATGCGAAGCGCGAGACGTTGCAGAAAGAGATTCTAGAGCGCGTAGGCTTTGGCTCTACGGTGTACACAGACGGCTGGGCAGGGTATGACGGCCTCAAGCGCGCTGCATTCGTCCACGAGACTGTAAACCACATGGAAGAGTACGTTCGCGGCAACGTCCATACTCAGGGAATCGAGAACTTCTGGTCATGCCTCAAGCGGACCCTGAACGGCACCTATGTTGCAGTAGAGCCATTCCACATGGACGCGTATTTGGATGAACAGGCATTCCGTTTAAACAATCGCAAGGGAACCGACGCAAACCGTTTCTACAAAGCCGTAGGGCAGGTTGTAGGCAAGCGACTCACTCATGCCACACTGACGGGTAAGAACGAAGCAAGGCCGTTCTAAGACGCGGCAGGGGCGGGGGAAGCGGGCTTCGGCTTCTTCTCCACAACCCTCTTCATAAGATCGGTGAACACCTTGAAGTCTCCAGGGGTGCTCATTGTCTCTTCGCTGGGTTTCCTCTTCACCGGGTCGTCCCATGCCTTCTTCATTTGATCCACTCCTGCAACTCTCGCTTCTTTCTTCCAGTGAGCCTATGAGAGTTTGGGATTGCAACCATTAACCGGGCCTGACAATCAGGTATGGGTCCGCTTATTGTTAGAGCGTTCGCCGCGTGCGCTGCTTCAATATCGACATGCGGAATGCGGAAGCCATTGTCCGTCTCGATCATTGTTTCCTTTACGAAACAAGTTGCTTCTCCAGGTGCATACACCGCGCAACTAGCCATCCACAGCGGATTCGCCTTGTAACGCTGTACTTGAGAAGTCGCTTTTAGACATTCCGCATGGTCTCCGTCATGCTTCAAAATCACAAACCATTTTTGCCGAATTTCAGGTGATGGTGGAAACTGAAATGGAAGCCTGATAGCTGTAAACGGAGGAAGAGTAGCAGCAAAAGGCGGCATGGAATGACCGCCGAATCTCATAGTCTTCGACCATTTCTTCCTTAACGCCCGCTATAGCTTCGGAGTCTTCTAGGAAAAGGTCCTCAATGGCCATTCGGGGATTATTGCTCGTTCGTTGCGGGTCATCCCACGCGTTCTTCCACGATGGCATTTGGTGAGTAAGAAGTTTGAGTTCTTCAAACCCCTTGCCGCCATGAATGGCGATAGTCTCATCAATTGCTTCCATGTCTGATTTTGAAAGGTACTCTTCAAACTCAATAGAGCGGGCACACGAAAGGTGAGGGTATTTGTACCGCTCATCCACTGCTAGGTGATCTGCCATAATCCGCACTTCATCGTCGTTTATGTTACCCGCAGCGAGGAACTTCAAAAGATCATAGACGGCTGATGGAACAGGGCCGTAATCCATTGCACGGATGTCATCTCCAGTAATAGGACGGCCATAACGAACAAGATGCAACTTGTCGCTAAGGAAGATCAACTTACACATTTTGTAAACGTCTAGATTCTTTGGCTTCTTGAATGCGATGTAGACGCAAGCGGCAAATGCGCGGTCGAAATCGAATTGGAAGCGGACGGCCATGCTCCCAAGATACACCCGTTCGCAAACGAAATCCACAACTTTCTTCGCCTATTCTTCGCCTATTATTGTCGCATCGTATTCCAGTTCGTTGAAATAACGTTGGATAGCTGCCCTGTCACGGCATGAACATTATATCATTCAGGCAAGTATGTTATTGCCTTTGCAAAATACGCGCAGGCGAGATACAAGCCTAAGTCCAATGCTTTGAATATTTTGCGCGATTTTGCGGGGGTAGGGGGGAGAGACTAGGACTTCTCAAGTCTGGGAATGCGCGCCTCATGACTCCGCGCGACGGCTACCAGGTCGCGGAGTCCATCATTGACGGCGGTAAACTTTGCTTGAAGACTGAGGACAGTTCGCGCACGTCCAAGGTAAGCAGCTCGATGGATTGCGTCAGCGCCTCATGCCGTTCAGTGAGTCGTTCAAGCCGTTCGTCGATCGTCATGCAGGCCTGCTTTCTACCATTGAATACCGGAATCGCCGATGACTCCCCCACAGCATCCGCATCCTGCGGCTGCCAGCCTCTGCCCCAGCCTCGGCAGGATCCGCCACAAACCCGTTATAGCTTTCGACTTTCTAGGGGCGATCCGCCAGCTAAACTATTGAAGTATGGTGGAGTTGAGCGGGATCGAACCGCTGACCTCCTCGTTGCGAACGAGGCGCTCTCCCAACTGAGCTACAACCCCATACCGGAAATTAGTCTACCAGATTCCTACTCCCATTCGATCGTTCCCGGCGGCTTCGACGTAATGTCGTACACCACCCGATTGATCCCCCGCACCTCGCTCACAATCCGCCCCGAAATCTTCCGCAGCACCTCATACGGCAGCGGAGCCCAATCCGCCGTCATCCCATCCTCGCTCTCCACCGCGCGCACCACGCACGTATTCGCATACGTCCGCTGATCACCCATCACCCCCACGCTCTTCACCGGCAGCAACACCGCAAAACTCTGCCAAACCTTTCCATAAAGCCCCGCCGCCCTGATCTCCCCCACCACAATCT
>CAXTPN010000247.1:516-3618 GCA_964246125.1 uncultured Acidobacteriaceae bacterium | reverse complement strand
CTCAAAATCCGCCGAGGGCAACCTCGTGGGGGTTCGACCCCCCCTCCCGGCACCACTACTATTTACCTTGAGCTATACCGATGGAGACAAGCTGGCCATCCGCTCGTCAACTGTCCTCATAATCAGATCGAGATTGGGGGCGAGCACAATGGGCGGTTTTCTTAGCGCGTTGTGAAGCGCTCGATCCGAAACAGGAACAGTCTGCTTCTCCGCATCGGAAAGAAGCTCGTTTCGGTGGTAATGAATCGTGTAGTCCGCATCCTTGAGAGTGTGTCCGGTCAGGATCAGCACGACCCGTTCTTCTGTCCCGACACGTCCATCCGCCACCAGCTTTTTCAACCCTGCTAGCGTGACCGCCGACGCCGGCTCGCAGCCAATTCCCTCTGCCCCGATCTGCGCCTTCGCCAGCGCGATCTCCTGCTCCGATACCTGCTCGCACCAGCCGCCGGTACTCTGGAGGGCACGAACAGCCTTTTGCCAGGAGGCGGGACTGCCGATGCGAATCGCCGAGGCGCGCGTCTCCGCCTTTGTCGGAGTCAGTTTCCTGCCCCCATTCTGTTGCATCGACACAAACAAGGGATTGGCACCCTCCGCCTGGATAATTGAAACCTTAGGAATTCGCGAGATTAACCCAAGCTGCTTCATCTCAGCGAATCCCTTTGCCAGCGCGGATGAATTCGCGAGATTCCCACCCGGAACGATGACATGCTCGGGAACCTGCCAATCCATCTGTTCCAGCAACTCGAATGCCGGAGTCTTCTGCCCTTCGAGCCGGTAAGGGTTCACGGAGTTCAAGAGGTAAATCGGATGGCGCTGCACCAGTTCGTTCACCAGCTGCACGCAGCCATCGAAGTCGGTCCTCAACTGCACCGTGAGCGCACCGTAGTCCATGGATTGTGACAGCTTGCCCCAGGCAATCTTGCCCTCGGGAATGAATACGATCGACTGCAGGCCCGCGCGAGCCGCATACGCCGCCATGGAGGCCGAAGTATTGCCCGTTGAAGCGCACGCAACCCACTGAAACCCGCGCTCGACCGCAACGGAAATGGCCGCGGTCATGCCCGTGTCCTTGAACGACCCGGTGGGATTCATCCCCTGGTGCTTCGCCAGGATCCAGTCGATTCCCAAAGCTTGCGACGCGCGCGGGAGATCGTAGAGCGGTGTGTTTCCTTCGCGCAGCGTCGTAATGCGGTTCATATCCTTAACGATTGGAAGCAAGTCGCGGAATCGCCACACGCCGGACTGATCGATGGCCTGAGACGAGGTACGCCTCTCCTGCCAAAGCCAGCGCAGCGCCGACGGATTCGGCAGGCTCGGCGCACCCGCCGCGTCATGGCCTTCACTCCACGGATAAATTACTTCGAACAGAGCACCGCACTCCGCACAGCGGAAGTTCGGCGAAACCTGCTCACCGGGTATTCTGATGGAGCAGCCTATGCATCGAAGCTGGTGTGCGGAGATCATCCTTGACCTTAGGTTATATGAACGAGCAGCGTATGCGCATTGCCGCTGTGTTGCTGATGTTGGCATTTAGCGCCACAAGTATCTATGCGCAGGCCAGACGAGCAGTTGTCCTGAAGGTAGCGGCAGCCGCCGATCTACAGCCTGTAATGCCAGTCTTTGCCCAGGCTTATGAGAAGGAGACGGGGACTAAGCTGGAAGTCTCGTTCGGAAGCTCAAGCGCGCTGGCCACGCAGATCGTCAACGGCGCACCCTTCGACATCTTCCTCGGAGCGGATTTCTCCTTTCCCGAGAAGGTTGTGGCCGCAGGCCTTGCCGACCAAAAGGAGCCTGTGCCTTATGCGAATGGCACATTGGTCTTGTGGGCCAGGAAAGACTCTCCGATCCAGCCTCTGAGCATGGAGAAGCTGACCGATCCCCGCGTTACCCGTATCTCGGTCGCGGATGAGTTTCACGCGCCGTTTGGCCGTGCCGCTTACGCGGCGCTTAGGCAACTGAAGCTGTTCGACAGCGTCAAGGACAAGCTCGTGGTTGCCGAAAATGTTAGCCAGACAGCACAATTCGTTGAGTCCGGCAACGCGCAGATGGGTTTCATCTCTTTGACCCTTGCCAACTCCGAGCACATGAAGCAGGTTGGAGACTTCGTGCGCGTTCCCGCTGTGTACCCTAAGATTCGCCAGTGTGGAGTGGTGATCAAGAAGTCACAGCATCTGGAGGAAGCACGCAGCTTTATGAAATGGCTGACCTCCGCAAAGGTTCAAGATAACCTGACGATGTTCGGATTGGATCGCGGCAATTAGCTGGATTCAACCGTATAGAATCGCGGCATGGAGAGCCAGGCACTTTGGTTGACGTTGCGCTTGGCCACGACGACCACCGTTTTGCTGTTGTCGATTGCGCTGCCTCTTGCGTGGTGGATCGCCCAGGGTAAGGGAGTCTGGCGCGCCCTGGTGCAAGCGATTGTGGCGTTGCCGCTGGTCCTGCCCCCTACGGTGATCGGCTTCTATCTTCTGGTGGGCCTGGGGCCGTTGACGGTGGTGGGAAGACTGGTGACGAGGGCGCTTGGACATCCGCTGGCGTTCAGCTTCGCGGGACTGCTGGCTGGGTCGATCCTGTATAGCCTGCCCTTTGCGGTGCAGCCTCTGGTCGCTGGGTTTCAGGGGGTGGACCGGGGGTACGTGGAGACGGCTGAAGGACTGGGAGCGCGGCCGGGTAAGGTGTTTCTGGGGTTGGTGTTGCCGTTGACGAAGGCCTCGTTGCTGACCAGCGCGGTGCTGACGTTTACGCATACGATTGGGGAGTTTGGCGTGGTGTTGATGCTGGGCGGGAACCTGCCGGGCGTGACACGGACACTGTCCATCGCGCTCTACGATCAGGTCCAGGACGGGCGATATGATGCGGCTAACGCGACCGCGCTGATGCTGGTGGGGGTGTCGCTGGCGGCGCTCTTGGTGATTTATCTGCGGCCTGTGGGGCGGGGCGTGCGCGATGGATGAGTTGCGGGCGGACTTTGGGGCAAAGGCGGGTTTGCTGGAGATGGAGGTTGCGTTCCGGCTGAACGCTCCGTGGACTTGCCTGTTCGGCGCGTCGGGAAGCGGGAAGACTACGATTCTGAGGGCGATTGCGGGGTTTGCGCGGACG
>CAXTPN010000247.1:0-506 GCA_964246125.1 uncultured Acidobacteriaceae bacterium | reverse complement strand
GAGTCTGGGTGCCGCCGCATGAGCGCGCGGTACGCGGCGCGATGCAGCAGGCCTGGCTGTTTCCCGGAACGGTGCGGCGGAACGTCGGCTATGGCGTCAGGCGCGGTCCATCGCGGTTGGCCGATGAGGTGCTGGAGCGATTTCAGCTGCGCGGACTGGCGGAGACCGATGTGCGGCGGCTGAGCGGCGGCGAGCGGCAGCGGGTTTCGGTGGCTCGGGCGGTGGCTGCGGCAGTGTTTGCGGAGCGACCAGTCAAGCTGCTGCTGCTGGATGAGCCGTTCGCGGGGATGGACCTGGCCCTGCGGGATCGGTTTGCGGTGGAGTTGCGGGATTGGCTGCGGGTGCGCGCGATGACGGTGCTCAGCGTGACGCACGATGTGGGCGAGGCGTTTTTGCTGGAGGCCGAGGTCGTGCGGGTTGCGGATGGAAAGATTGTGGCGCAAGGGCCGGTGCGGGAGGTGCTTCAGGAGGAGCGATTGAGGTTGAGGGCGGTGCTGGGTCATGAG
>CAXTPN010000246.1:0-3640 GCA_964246125.1 uncultured Acidobacteriaceae bacterium | reverse complement strand
GGTGGGGGGGGGCCGCTGGGGGGGGGGGGGGGGGGTCGGCGGTGGCGCAGAACACCATGCCGGATGCTCAGGTTGAGGCGAATGTGTTGAAGTCGCTGGCCGGGGCACCGGAGTTGGCGAATGAGGCCGTTACTACGCAGACGGTGTATGGCACGGTAACCTTAACAGGGTCGGTGCGCGATGAAGCGGCGCGGCGCAAGGCAGAGACGCTGGCTGCCAATGCGGCGGGCGTAAAGAAGGTTGTGGACGAGTTGCAATTGAGCTCGCCCGGGGAACCGGTGGCGTCGAACCAGGGTGCGGCACCTCTGGTCCTGCAATCCGATGGAACGTATGCTCCGGCGGATGTGCAGACGACTCCGCAGGCCGCGGGACAAAAGCCGGCTCCGGGAAGCGCGCCCGCCGAACAGGCGCAGCGTAACAACCCGGATGTGGATCAGCAGCTCGACCAGCAGATGGAACAGCAGAATCCTCAGGCGCAGATGCCGGGGGGGCAGGCTCCTATGCCGCAGGGGCAGACGGGTCAGGCGCCTCCGATGCCGAGTGGCGGCGCGCAGGCGGGTCAACCGCAGTATGCGCCCTATCCGTACGGGCGCAGGCCTGCTTACAATCCTAACTATCCGCCGTATCCTTACCCGCCTAATGGCGCGGCTCCGTATGCCCAAGGTGGTCAATATCCGCAGGGCGGGCAGTATGCGCAGGGCGGTCCGATTGCCGGCGGGCAGCAGGCCGGGGAGAGCGTTGTGATACCGAGCGGCGCGCTGATCCGGGTGCGGATCAACCAGCCGCTCTCGAGCAATCGTTCGCAGCCGGGGTCTACGTTCGACGGCATCGTGGCGAACGATGTGATCGGCGGGAACTTGGTGGCGATTCCGCGGGGGGCGGCGGTGCAGGGCAAGGTGATCGACGCCAAGAGCTCGGGCGTGCTGAAGGGCCGGGGCGAGATGCAGATTCAACTGACTTCGGTGACGCTGGGCGGCAGGACCTATCCTCTGGTGTCAGACGTGTGGGACCACCACGGCGGCGATAAGACGATTGAGACAATCAACAAGACTGCTGGGTTCGGCGCGGGCGGCGCGGTGATCGGCGCGCTGGCAGGCGGCGGTGTAGGAGCGGCGGTTGGCGGTGGGATCGGCGCGGCGCTGGGCCTGGGCTCGTCGGCGGCGTCGGGGAATGGGCAGATCTACATTCCATCGGAGGCGATGCTGACGTTCCATACAGCGCAGGACACGACGGTGACGACAGTGTCGGAGCAGGAGATGCAGCGGCTGGCGTATGGGGTTCCGGCGGGAGCGGACAGGCGGCAACTGCGTCCGCGGTATCCTGTGTATGTCGCGCCGGGGTACCCGTACCCCTACTACCGTTATCCGGGGCCGTATGGGCCTTACGGGTATCCAAACTACTGAGATGTTTGGATGCTTCAGGGTTCCCCCCTCCCCCTGAAGTATCCAAAGTATTCATAAGTCAGCACTTAGGTCTGGACTTCGCCTTCGGCAGGAAGAAAGTGCTAGGCAGATTGCGGCAGACTTGAAGCAAGGGCGATTGCCGGGCTTTCTGTTGCCTTGGGGAGGGTACCCCCCCCTCCCCCCTAGGGTATCCAAAGTATTCAAAAATAAGCACTTAAGTCTGGACTTCCATTGCGGTTTGCTTTAGCTGCTGAGATGCGTTGAGCCGTCCCCTGTTCCCCGGAAACAAGCTTGCCGGAACGCTCTCACACGGATCTTAAAACCCGATAGTCCGTCCACGGCTTTGTGGACTTGCCCGTTAGGGATTGCGCCACCCTCCGGCTCCAGTCCTCCGCGACGTCGTGTTCTTGCGTCTGTTGCAGTTCGCACAGGCGGTTTGTCCACCGCGCATCTTTGCCAGGGGAGAACGCTTCGAATGTCCCGAGGACTTACTTGCGTCAGGGACGTGGTGCGTTTTGGGGATGTGTTAATTGTACAGGAGGCGCGGGGGTAACTACGCCATGAATATCTCCTTTAGATTGAAGCGCTTGGATGCTTTAGGGGGTTGACACGTGATTTTGCTGGTGTTTTGAAGGATTATTTCAGGCGGAGTGGGTTTGGTGCACTAGCTACTGTGGGCGGGGCGCGATGCAGCGCAAGTGCGACCGCAGGTTCCTTGGCTGCGCTGCGGAATGACAACTAAGGAAGATAGATAACAGCAGAAGGGGAGGCAAGTGCAACCGCAGGTCCTTCGACTGCGGCACTCACGGTGGGGCTGTGAGTGCCTTCGCTCAGGATGACACGGGTGTGGGAGGGGAGGAGAACGGGCAAGTGCAACCGCGCGGGTTTCTACCCTTGCGAAAAGACGGACCAAAGGTCTGATTTATACTAAGAGCTCGCTGGCCACCGGCTTATGACGGCTCGGTTTGCCACACCAATTTGTGAAGTAAAGGTCGTTTATCCAGCATGATTCGCATTTTGCAGCAGGACAATAAGTTCATCAAGATTGTGTTTGGCGTGATTATCGGCGCGGCGGTGGTGACGATGGTGATTACGCTGGTTCCGGGAATTTTTGATAATGCCAGCGCGGGAAGCGACCCGAACGCGTATGCGACGGTGCGTGAGCCGGGGTTCCTGGGCAAGTTGTTTGGCGAGAGCGTGCCGGTGACGCGGACGGAGATTGCGCGGACAGTGCAGCAGGAGTCTCAGGGGCGGCAGATTCCGGCGTACATCATGCCCTACTTTGAGAGTCGGGCGGGGCAGCAGCTGGTGCAAGAGGCGATTCTGAAGATCGAGGGCGACCGGCGGGGGTTGCAGGTGAGCGATCAGGACCTGTTGAGCGTGATGCACGAGGGGGAGTTGGGGCAGCTTTTCTTTCCCGGCGGGAAGTTCATCGGGACCGATGCCTATATGAATTTCGTGCAGAACAACATGGGTATGACGATTGCACAGTTCGAGGATTATCTGAAGGGCAGGATCGAGCAGAGCCGGCTGCAGATCATGATTACGGGCGGGGTGACGGTTTCGGATAGCGAGGTGCGGGATTCGTACCGGGTGAGCGGGACGAAGGTGAAGTTCGACTACGCGGTGGTGTCGTCGGAGGACTTGGCGAAGACAGTGAACCCGAGCGACACTGACCTGCAGGCATTTTTCAAGCAGAACGCGGCGCGGTACGCGACGGCGATTCCGGAGACGCGGAAGCTGGAGTATTTTTCTTTTGGGGTGGATCAGATACCGGGCGGGAAGCCGCAGGTGACGGATGCGGAGCTACAGCAGTATTACGACGCGCACAAAAGCCAGTATGAGGTGAAGGAGCAGGTGAAGGCGCGGCATATTCTGATCGCGGTTCCGCAGGGCGCGGACGCGAAGACGGATGCGGCGGCGAAGGCGAAGGCGGAGGACGTGCAGAAGCAGGTGAAGGCCGGCGGGGATTTCGTGAAGCTGGCGGCGGCAAACTCGGACGACCCGGGGAGCAAGGGGAATGGCGGGGATCTGGGGTTCTTTACGCGGGGCAAGATGGTGCCGGCGTTCGAGAAAGCGGCGTTTGCACTGCAGAACGGACAGACCTCGGACCTGGTTAAAACTGACTTTGGGTATCACATCATCCAGGTAGAGCAGCATGACCAGCCGCATTTGAAGACGCCGGCGGAGGTGAAGGGCGACATTGTGCCGGTGTTGGAGCAGCAGAAGGTGGGGAC
>CAXTPN010000245.1:1376-3649 GCA_964246125.1 uncultured Acidobacteriaceae bacterium | reverse complement strand
TCCCCGGCTTCATCGCCGTGCTCGGCCTCATCTTCGACATCAACTTCGCCCGCCGCGCCAACCCCGCGCTTGCACTGGGCCTCTTTCTCCTTCTCACCTACTTTATGGGCTGGGAGATCGGCCCCCTCATCCACCGCTACATCGCCACCGTAGGTTCCGCCATCGTCTTCCAGGCCGCCGCCACCACCGGCCTCGGCATGGCCTGCATGGGCATCGTCGCCTACCTCTTCAACATCAACTACCGCAAGCTCACCGGCATCGCCACCTTCGCCCTGCTCGGCGTGCTGCTCCTCGGTTTAGTCAGCATCTTCTTCACCATTATCCAGCCCGACACCTATTCCTGGCTCATCCTCGGCGTCTTCACCCTCCTCACCGTAGGCGACTTCGCCCGCATCCGCGCCGGCGGCGACGGCCAATCCGCCGTCTCCCTCTCCCTCTCCATCTACCTCGACGCCATCAACATCTTCCTCGCCGTCCTCCAACTCCTGTCTGGCCGCCGCCGTAACTAGCTAGCCGGACCGGGCGCCCCCACCCTTTCACAGCCTCACCTTAAAAGGGTCGGTATCGTTTGCGACGGCAAAAGACGGCACTTTCAGGTCATCGGTCACGACGTCATACAAAATGACGTAATCTCGCAGCGTAGCGGAGAGACCTGCGGTTGCCCTGCTTCTGCCGTTGCCTACTCTATCTTCTCTCTGCATCCGCACTCCCCATTGTTTCGTCATCCGCGGCGCAGCGGAGGGATCTTCATTCGACTTAGGACGCTGTCTTTTTTAGCCACAACCTCTCTCCAAAAACCTAGCAAAATCGCATGTCAAGCCCCTAAACCCCCTCCTAATCAGAAATCCCAACAACCACGCGGCTTTCACGCAAAAATTTTCATGGCGTACTTACCCCCTCCATCCAAGTACAATTAATGCAGGACCTCAACAGGCACGGCGCCTTCGACAGAGTAGTAACTGCTTTGTTTTGAATATCTTAGCCGTAAGTCCAATGGATTGAATATTTTACCTTGTAGATACGAGGCTAAGGACAATTATGCACTTGACACAGAAGGCAATCTCCCCTATTCTTAAGAAGTAACAAGAGGGCGAGACGATGAACCTGATAGATGTAACCCAACAGTTCCAGTCAGATGACGATTGCCTCGCCTACCTCGAAACGATGCGCTGGCCTGATGGTATCCGTTGCCCCATCTGCGGAGCAAAGGAAATCAGCAGGATTACCCGTAAGAAGCCGGGGAAGAACAAACGGACCCGCATCTACCAGTGCCTAGAGAAGACTTGCAAATCGCAGTTCTCGGCTACGAACGGTACGATCTTCAATGACTCCCATCTGCCCCTCGTCAAGTGGTTTATGGCCCTCGCCATCGTAGTAGATGCTAAGAAAGGCATCTCGGCAAAGCAGCTACAAGAGCACCTTGGAATCGGCTCCTACCGCACCGCTTGGTACATGGCGCACCGCATTCGCAAGGCGATGACAGACGGCAACCTGATGCCGCTAACAGGCACGGTGGAGATTGATGAGACGTACATCGGGGGAACGGCGATCCGGCGGTTTGGGCGGCGGAGTGAGGCTCGTCCCCCCAAAGAGATGGTGTTGGCGATGCGTGAGCGCAGCACGAAAGACAAACCCGGCCGGGTCCGCTACTTCCACGTTCCAGACGGCAAGCGCAAGACGCTAGAGCCGATCATCAAAGCCAACCTACAGGAGTTCCCAAAGCGCGTCATCACCGACTCCAGCAGCGTCTACGAAATACTCTTCAAATCCGAGTACCCCAACGCTCACCGCATGGTGAATCACTCTCAGGAGTGGGTTGTGCCGGGTACGAACTTCCACACGAACACGGTGGAATCCAGCTTCTCACTCCTCAAGCGCGGCCTGATAGGGAGCTTTCACCGCGTTTCGATAAAGCACCTTCACCGCTATCTAACGGAGTTTGAGTACCGCTTCAATGCTCGTAAGGCGTCCGACCGTTTCAGCATGAGACTTGCGGAGATGGTGAAGACTCCGGCTATGCCTTACGCGGCTTTGACGGCTGGGGAGTAGCGGGTATTATCTTCCCGGCCTTGCCCTCTATCATTATCCCGGCTTTCGGCTCTGGGGGGCTTTGCATCATGCGGTGCAATAGGGCATCGAACTTGTCTTTGTCAACTTGCACTCGGCTCCTCCAATTTTCCCGCATCACGCTTTAGCCTTTTGATAGATGGGGCGGATGGAAGATTCTCTGGCATCGGCCCCCCGATCTTCTCCATTGTCTTTCTTACTTCGAT
>CAXTPN010000245.1:0-1366 GCA_964246125.1 uncultured Acidobacteriaceae bacterium | reverse complement strand
TGTGTATGGATTGCGTTCCTTTCGCCTCTTATGTTCTCACGCTTCAGTTTCTCTTGAGCTTGGGTAACGCGAAATTCGTTGGCAGCGAGTTCCGTTGGTCCGATACAGTCGAGGAGATCGTCTTTCGCAGGTATGCCCTTCTTTATCTTGATTGATTTGACGCCAAGGCCGCCATATAGGCCTTTGTATCCGGCGTCATGAAAGACGCCGCACATCTGGTTTCGGACTCCCGCCTCTTTCGCGGCTCCGCTCAGCCGCCGGTTTGCGTCTTTGACGCGATCCCGCAATACGGCTCTGCGTTCGTCATCCGTTAGGGCATCTTGCCTCTCCTGTCTGTATGTTTGCTCAACGAAGTAGGCCTGAGCCGTGGCAATTTCAGGTTTTGATGTGTCTCCATTCATTGCGACGAGATAACAGGCGTACCTGCTCAGAGCTAAGTTTTCCCTCTCGCGCATGGCCCCACTTCCGATCCTGACCAAGTCGGGGAGTTCCCCGAAATGGTTCGCCACAACATGCCCAGCCATGCCACAGGACTCTTTCGCCCTTTCAACGACATGTTGAAAATCACGCCAATCTGCGTAATCCAGTACGGCCATCAGCTCTCGGGCGTTCCAGTAGTCGGCTCCATTGTTCGCAGTGTGCTGGATTCCCTTTAGACGCTCAAAGATGATATTGTCCGTTCCGGCCATGAGTCCTCCACTTGCGCAAGTTTCCTTCCACTATACGCCATATTCCATGTTTTCCATTCTTTTCCTTGCGCCCATACCAGATATGACGTATGCTCACGCTAAGGTGATGGGTATGGGCGCGAGAGAGAATCTGCAAAAGCTGGCCGACAAGAAGCGCGACGAAATAGCCGACCTTCAAACCCAGATCGAACGGGCGAATGTGTATCTCCAAGCAATCCAGGATTCGATCAAGGTACTGCCGCGCGAATCGCACGCTGCTGCCGCCGTTGATGAACCCGCCGCTGTTTTACGAAGTGGGACCATGTTAGCCAAAGCGCGCGAGGCGATCATTCAGAACGGCGCACCGCTACATGTAAACCGGCTTCTGGCCTCTGCCGGAGTGGAGAACACTAAGAATGCACGGGTGTCATTGGTGGGGTCTCTCGGAACATACGTCCGAAAAGGCATCATCTTCACCCGGCCGGGTCCAAACATCTTTGGTTTGGTTGGTATGGAGAATCAGACCACAGAAGGAGCGGAGGTATCGCTGCCCGACACGTTTGGAACGTTTACGGAGGGTGACTAGCCGGTGCTAGAACGGGGCTTTATATCCCCGAAGTCCTTGGCAGGATTGCGGTTCGACTCCGCCACCCTCCGCTCAACTCTAACTGTATACTTGAAGCCCCTGTCACGGCAAT
>CAXTPN010000244.1:0-3671 GCA_964246125.1 uncultured Acidobacteriaceae bacterium | reverse complement strand
GCCCCAGCGCCGCCCCCGTAGCCGCCTTGTGGTCCCGTCGCAGGATCGTCCCTTCGCTGTCCACCTTCGTCTGCTTGTACAGGCTTGTGTCGATTATCTGCCCACGCATCTTGTACTTCGTCCCATCCGGCAGCGTAACCGCCATCGGCAACAGGTGGATCGACGCCGCGCCCGTAATTCTGCGCCCGCCATGCACATCCGTTACCCGCCCGCTTACCACGGAGCCTGCCGGCAGCAGCACCCGCCCATCGCGCAGCACCGGCTCGGTCAGCTCCGCCGTAAACACCGTTCCCTCCTTGGTGTGTCCGGTCGTCAGCGACTCACCCATCCGCGCCTTCATCGTCGTCCCCGCCGGCAGCTGGTTCGATGGTCCCGCGATGCGCGTCACCACATTCTCATCCGTCTCCGGCCGCACCAGACCCGTCACATCGTCGCCTACTATCAGCCCATCCACGTCCGTAGCACGCCGCACCGGCTTGCTCTCGACGCTCGCCACCCTCGGCGTATCAACAGGTGAAGCAACGCTCGGAGCGAAAGCATCGGGAGCCGCAACGATAGCCGCCGATGGCTTGCTCAACGTCCTCCTCGCCGGAGCCTCATAGGACGGCTGCGGCATCGCCTCCGGCCCCACCGTTATCGGCACGTTCTCCGGATGGCTGACGCCTGTCGTCTGTCCGTGCGCCAACCCCGCCGCTGCCATCGTCACTGCAATCGCTGCCGCTAATCCAATCTTCATCGCATCTCTCCCGCCGCCCGCGCGCTGACAACCCGCCGCCACGCCGCTATCCAAAGCCTAGCGACCCGCATCTTCCCGCGCCACGCAAATCGCCACCTCGGAACCCCCCCAGCCAACACCGCGCGGCTTTGTTAGAATCCGCACAGTGACTCCGCCCAAGGCCGAACTGGTCCACTCCATCGCCGGCGCAAACCCCGGAGCCGCACCCATTCCCGTAGACCGCCGACCCCGCCTCAACGACCGTCTCCACCACCGGATCGGCCTACATACACATAAAGGACCCGCCATGACCCCCTCCACCGACATCGTCTCTATCACCGCACGCGAGATCCTCGACTCCCGCGGCAACCCCACCGTCGAGGCCGACGTTCTGCTCTCGGGCGGAGCCACCGGCCGCGCCGCCGTCCCCTCCGGAGCCTCCACCGGCGAGCACGAAGCCGTCGAGCTCCGCGACGGAGACCAGGCCCACTACCTCGGCAAAGGCGTACTCTCCGCCGTCGACAACGTCGAATCCATCCTCTCCCCCGAGCTCGTCGGCATCGACAGCACCAACCAGCGCCTGCTCGACGCCACCATGATCGGCATCGACGGCACCGACAACAAATCGCGCCTCGGCGCCAACGCCATCCTCGCCGTCTCCATGGCCGCCGCCCGCGCCAGCGCCAACGCACTCGGCATCCCGCTCTTCCGTTACCTCGGCGGTGTCAACGCCTGCCTGCTCCCCACGCCCATGATGAACATCCTCAACGGCGGCTCCCACGCCGACTCCAACGTCGACTTCCAGGAGTTCATGATCATGCCCGTCGGCGCTGAAACCTTCTCCGACGGCCTCCGCCAGGGGGTCGAGGTCTTCCACACCCTAAAAGGCGTCCTCAAAAAGCGCGGCTACTCCACCGCCGTAGGCGATGAAGGCGGCTTCGCGCCCAGCCTGAAATCCAATGCCGAAGCCGTCGAACTCATCTTGGAAGCGATCGAGAAGTTGGGCTTGAAAGCAGGCGAAGACATAGCCATCGCCCTCGACCCCGCCTCCTCCGAGTTCTTCAACAAGGAAACCGGCAAGTACGTCTTCAAAAAGTCCGACAAGCGCGAACTAGACTCCCACGCCATGGCCGACTTCTGGATCGACTGGACCCGCCAGTACCCCATCGTCTCCCTCGAAGACGGCCTCGCCGAGGACGACTGGGACGGGTGGCAGTACCTCACCGAGCAGATCGGGTCCAAGATCCAGCTCGTCGGCGACGACCTCTTCGTCACCAACACCGAGCGCCTCCGCCGCGGCATCGAGCAAAAATGCGGCAACTCCATCCTCATCAAGGTCAACCAGATCGGCACCGTCTCCGAGACCCTCGAAGCCATCGAGCTAGGCCGCCGCTTCGGCTTCACCTCCATCATCAGCCACCGCTCCGGCGAAACCGAAGACACCTTCATCGCCGACCTCGCCGTTGGCACCGGCGCCGGCCAGATCAAAACCGGCAGCGCCAGCCGCACCGACCGCATCGCCAAATACAACCAACTCCTCCGCATCGAGGAACAGCTAGGCCAATCCGCCGAATACCTCGGCATCGAGTCCATCAACTACAGCGAGTAATGGTAGAGAATCGGGCGTACTGATGTAACTTCGACATCATGACTATGAGATGGGCATATTGGAGTGAGTTGCGTTGTACTACTTCGCTGTGGCCAGTCCTATGAGTTTGAGCAAAGCGCCGTTGGCTACATCCACGGTGAAGATTGCTCCACTGGGATCGATGGCGATGCCAGCCATTGTGCCGCTGGCTTTCGGGACGGTAGGAAGGACTTGGATTCCGCAGAGAGCGGAACCGCTTGTAAGACAAGCGGCATTACCAGAAGGCCCGATCTCTGCCAGTATTCCCTGCGAATTAGCGAGCCAGAGGTTTCCCCCGCCATCAACGGCCAATCCCCTGCCGCCATCAGGAACGAAGTAGGACGTGAAGTAGAAGACCGATGCGATATAGGTCCCATTAAGGGTCAGTAGCTTTATTGTGTTCTCGCCTGAAGCACAGAGGTGCCGCAACTTTGGGTCGAAAACACCAGCGTAGAAGCCGGAGACACCAAGACCGATTCCACCGACCGGATCGGGGGGAAATGGAAAATCCACGTAGTTGCCGGTCGGCGAGAACTGCTCAATGGCGGAAGAACTAGAAACCCCAAAGTACAGATATACATTCCCCGAGGAGTCTGCGACCACCTGCGTGGGATAACTTGCAATAGCTTGCGAGCCACAGTATCCGGTTGCAGGTGACAAGAGACTCCCAGAACTGGAGTATTCGGTCACGCAGGCGGCAGAATCGCTGGTCCGGATGACCGCGATCCAGATATCGCCAAATGCATCTGAAGTGAGGCTCTCGCCACTGGAGGGATTCGCGATACCGCCAGTTGAAACCGGATAGCCCCCGCTAGGTGAAAGGACTGCGCCATCATTTCTGATTTTCGTCAATCCTAGGTAGCCAGCGGTGATGTCGAGTACCCAGAGGTCATCGTTTGGGTCCACCGTGATGCTGAAAGCAAGCCCTCCGCCGACGGCTGCTCCAACATAGTAGGAGTGCAGCAGATTGAGGTGTTATCGTATTGGCTTACAGTTCCGGGATACGGCCTGAGCACCCAAATATGGCCTTGGCTGTCTGAACGAACTTGGTCCGAGAGGTCATCATATGGCCCGCCCCCGAATGAAACGGAAAGACCGCTGACGAAGCTTGTCGGCGCGGAGGTAAGTGTGGGCTGGAAAGGTCCCGAAGCGGAAGCCAACCCAAATAACTGCGCCACATTCTGGCTCGGGTACTGCACAATCAGCAGCATCGCCGTCAGCGTATCCGGGGCTCCCCCAAGCCCCGCATAGCTCCTCAGCACCTCACACGGTGCCGAGTGGTTCAGGCTCCGTCCGGGGCTATTCACGCAAGCCGCCAGAATATCCGCC
>CAXTPN010000243.1:0-3678 GCA_964246125.1 uncultured Acidobacteriaceae bacterium | reverse complement strand
GGGGCTGGCGAGGCCTAGTGGCTCGTGGAGCTCGGTGCGGAGAAGATGGTCGACGCGCTCGACCATGTAGCGGACGATTTCGCGCGGGGTGTACCAGACGCCGAGCTGCTTGCGGAGCTCAGGGTCGAAGGCTTCGAGGAAGGGCTCGTAGAAGTAATTGACGGCGTCTTCGTCGTTGAAGGTGGCGAAGAAGGCCGGCTGGACGCGGTTGAGGGGACGAGATTGGACTGGCGCAGGGCTCCGCGCTCCGATACGGCATGAAAGAGCTCGCGCAGGACGGGAATGCGGAGATGATCGGCGGAGTCCTGCCAGCGAAAGCGCGGGTTTGGCTCGTGGGCTTCAGGGGTGCGCCGCCAAAGAATCCACGCGGAGAAGATGCCGTAGAAGAGGGTCTGTATGAGGGTGGAGCGGAAGAAGTGTTCGCCCTTTTCGCCTTCGAAGGTGATGCCGAGAGATTGCTGGAGGGCTGACTTAACGGCGTCGAATGCAGCCGGCGGATGGGATTCGGCTTGGGCGCGGGCTTCGCGGGCGTAGGAGGCGAGCAGCCAGGCGACATCCTTGGGCTTTTCGAGCGGAACCTTGCGGGTCATGACGCGCAGGAGGAAGTCAGGGAGGGTGTGGGCGTGCTGGTGGGCGAGTTCGGCGAGCGGACGATTCCAGAAGGCGTCGGCGGTGGAGGCGAGGTCGTAGCTTTCGAGGATGGAAGGCTGGCCGTGCGCGAGCGCAAGGAGCTGGAACTGGTGGTAGTTGGTGATGAGGCAGAGCCCGTAGGTGGCGAGATACCGGCGCACCTGGGGCGATTGCGCGAGGGTGGCGAGGCTGGTGCCGGGGGGTTTGATTTCGACGGCACCGCGCTCTGGAAGCTGGCCGGGAAGAGGCTCTCGCTGAGAGCCGCGGGAGAGCGGGAAGAGGCCGCCATCGACGAGGCCTGCGCCGTGGGTGCCGGGGTGGGCCTGGAAATGAACGCGCGGCTTGAGGCGTTCGCCGACTATGTTGAGGAGATTGGCGAAAGGGGTGTAGAAGGTGGTTTCAGCGGTGTGAGCGCCGAGCGAGTGGGCGGTACGCATGGCGGCGATGTACTGCTGGACGGCGCTGGATGAAGAGAGCGGCACGAATCGATGATTGCATGGAGTTGCGACGGTGGACAGTTGCGTGCAGGGTTCGCAGGAAGCGGGCAGGACTATAATGGATTCTGGTTGATGGGCCGGGGATGAATGGCCGAGGACCTGTGTATTTTCTGCTTCGGGTTGTGTGTTCTGTCGCGGTGACGATGCTGATGTTCGAGGGCATGGTGACCGCTTTTCATTTACTGAATTTGCCGAGCAATCTGGCTGTTGTTGGCGGCGTGTGCCTTCTGCTGGGAACGGCGGCGGGCGGGTTTGGTGCGTTGTACGTTGTGTGGAAGAGGCGGTAAGACGATGTTCGAGAACTTTAATGGACCTACGGTGGATGGTAAGACGGGACGGACGGTGAGCCTGGAGGCGCAGGCGGCGCGGGTGCGGAGGCTGATGCAGTATGGCGGGCTGCTGCTGGTGCTGCTGATCGCGGTAATTATTTTTTTCAACTATATTGCGGCGGTGACTCGGATTGGCGCGGGATATGTGGGGGTGGAGGTGGTGTTGAGCGGGTCGCAGCGCGGGGCGAACGAGATACCGATACGGACGGGGTGGGTGTTTTATAGCCCGCTGCGGTCGCAGATTATCGAGTTTCCGACGTTTGTGCAGACGGTGAAGTGGACGGCGAACCTGAACGAGGGGCGGGCGCAGAACGAGGAGATGAGCTACAACTCGAAGGAGGGGATGGAGATTTACTCGGACGTGAGCTTGAGTTATGCGATTCAGCCTTCGCGGGTGCCGGACTTTTATGTGAAGTACCGGGTGAGCGACCTGGACACGTTTACGCATGGGATATTGCGGGATATTGTGCGGAATTCGCTGAACGAGGTGGCTTCGACTTATAACGTGGAGCAGATTTATGGGGAGCAGAAGACGGAGTTTTTGAACAAGGTGCAGGCGCTGATTCAATCGAAGATGGACCCGGTGGGGGTGGGGATACAGCAGTTCGGGTTTATCGGCGCGCCCCGGGTGCCGGCGGTGATTGCGCAGGCGATTACGAATAAGGCGCAGGCGATCCAGGCGGCGGAGCAGGCGAACAACGAGTTGGCGAAGACACAGGCGGAGGCAGCGAAGACGGTGGCGCAGGCGGAGGGCGAGGCGAAGGCGGCGGTGACGCGGGCGCAGGGCGAGGCGGAGGCGAACCGGATCCGGCAGACGAGCTTGACGCCGCAGCTGCTGGAGCTGCGGAAGATTGAGAACCAGAAGGCACTGATCGACCGCTGGAATGGGGCTCTGCCGACGGTGCAGACGGGGAACGGCGGGCTGCTGATGGAGCTGCCGAAGATGCAGGATCGGTGAGGTTGGAGAGCGGGGGAGGCCGCGTTACTTGGGGACTGGCGGGCCTTCTTCCTGCGACGAGTACGGTATGCGGGTCGTTGCACCGCTGTCCAGGGTGGTCGCGGCGAAAAAGTGGTCGGGACGACTAGATTCGAACTAGCGACCTCACCCACCCCAAGGGTGCGCTCTACCAGGCTGAGCCACGTCCCGACTTTGTTGCGTCAAGCCACGCGAGGGCGCGGCGACAGGGTACTTTCAGTGTACATCAGTGCGGCGCGACGAACTCTTTGGGGAGGGAGCCGCCCTCGCCCTCGTTGAAGAAGAAGCCGTTCATCTGTTCGACGAGGAACTCCTGAGCTTCGCGGGTCCAGGGCTGGAGGCGGTATTCGTTGAGGAGCATCTTCTGGCGTTCTACCCACTCGCCCCAGGCCTTTTTGCTGACGTTTTTGAAGATTTTCTGGCCGAAGTCGGAGTCGAAGGGGGGCTCGTCGAGGCCCTCCATCTCGGCTTTATATTTGCTGCAAAAGACCATGTGCGGCATTTCCAACCTCCTTACATGATTGTACCTGTGCATCATGAGATGCAGTAAGAACGCTCAATCCTTTGGAATGAACGGCTTACTCGCAGCGGAGAAGCCGCAGAATTTTCCTCTTGAAGGGCGGCGTCGGAGCATATAAAACAGGCACGGGCCCCTCACGACAAAATTCATACAAGGAATCACCATGAGGCTATTTAAACTCCCGTTTCTGATTGCTCCTGCCCTTCTTCTGCCTGTCGCCGCTCACGCGGATGCATGCCCTGCCCTCACCGGTGCCAGCAGCGCATATTATGCTGCGATCACCACAACGCGATGCAACACAATCATCACGATCAATGCGGACGGCACGACAACCCTTACCAAGCCAAACACAAATCCCTATGACGGGAATGACGACAACTATGTTGGCGTCATCAATAACTACGGGTCTACAGTCACGAGTATCGCTCTCACATCCACAACAGACATCTTCGGGTTCGACGGGGATGGAATCGATGAATTCGGCATTCCGGGCAACGCGGTAGACGTCGCTCAATACGGCATCTACGCGTATGGTGGCGCGGACGCCACGTTCAGTGGAATCAACTCGTCGAACACGGCGGGGACGGTGAACTTCATAGGCGGCATCGCTTCGGGCGGAACTGGATATTTTTCGCTCGAAGAAGCTCCGACCACCGGCGCGATCATGACCGGCCCCATCATCATCGTCTCAACGCCTGAACCGGGCAGTCTCATTCTTCTTGGGAC
>CAXTPN010000242.1:0-3752 GCA_964246125.1 uncultured Acidobacteriaceae bacterium | reverse complement strand
GCCATATGGCCGAGGTGATGCTGTCCCAACCGGCGACGAAAATCTTCCTGCGAACCACCGAACCCAAGGCCGCCGAGTGGGTGTCCAACGCTATCGGCAAGGTCGAGATTGAGCGGATGCGCGAGACCAACTTTGACGGCTCGCGCGGGGGCAAGAACTTCACTCTGGATCGACAGGTAGAACCGCTGGTGTTGGACTCAGAAATCTCCGGCCTGCCCGACAAACACGCCTTCCTCAAGCTGGGAAATCACGTCGCCCGCTTTAGCTTCGCATACAACGATGTTCCCGCGACGCAGCCCGCCTTCGTACCCCGGCCACTTGCAGATGACGATCTTGCTTTCGATCCAAAGACGCTGACGAAGAAACCAGCGCAATCGGATATTGCCGAAGGTGACGAAGAGTCCGTGCAAGCTGGATTCTCGCTCGGAGACTAAGGATGCTGCGTATCTCAAAAGCACTCTCCGCGTCCCAGGCACAGACCTATCATGTCCGCGAGTTCACGTCGCCCGAGCAGAGCTATTGGAGCCGGGGGCACGAGATTCCGGGAGAATGGCAGGGCCAACTCGCGGCACGGTTCGGACTCTCCGCCTCTGTCGGTGCGGAGGAATTCGCCCGGTTGTCGGAGGGCCAGCATCCGCTTACCGGCGACCAGTTGGTGCAGCACCGGCAGGCGTATGAGTATCAAAGCGCAGGCGGAAAGACCATCAAGTCCGTCGAACACCGGGCCGGTTGGGATGCGACCTTTTCCGCGCCGAAGTCCATCTCCCTGACCGCTCTGGTCGGTGGCGATGAGCGTATTCGGGAGGCGCACCGCCAAGCTGTCACTACCGCGCTGACGGAATTAGAGCACTACACCCAGGCCCGCATTGGCGGCAACAATCCGGCGGAGACTACCGATCGACTCATCGCCGCGAAGTTTGAACACGACACCGCCCGTCCGGTCGAGGGCTACGCCGCACCGCAGCTCCACACCCACGCTGTCATTTTCAATGTCACCGAGCGCAGCGACGGCCAGACCCGTGCCTTGCAGGAGCGCAGTTTGTTCGATTCACAACAGTTCGCGACTGCCATCTATCAATCAGAACTGACGTATCGCCTGCGCAATCTTGGTTATGAGATCGAAGCGGGACGCAGTGGCGCGCCTGAAATTAAGGGATACACCCAAGAATATCTTGACGCCTCCAGCTTGCGGAGCCAGCAGATACGCGAGCGGATGGAACAAAGCGGCTTTAGCGGTCACGAGGCCGCAGAGATCGCCGCTCACTCCACGCGAGATAAGAAGTTGATCCAGTCGCCTAGCGAGGTGCTGGCGGCCCATCGTTTGCTTGCCGCAGAGTATGGCGATCAACCCGACAAGGTGGTGGCGGAAGCCCACCAACGCAGCCGGGGAAATGCCGCCGAGCACCTTGCGGAGATCAGGTGGCAAGTCGCCAAAGAGGCCATCACTTTTGCTCGTGACCGCAATTTCGAGCGGGAGGCAGTCACAGACGAACGCGATATTTTCCGCGACGCATTACGACGCGGCATGAGCGAAACCACCTATGCGGAAGTGCGAGCCAGCTTCGAGGCACGAGTAGTCTCTGGAGAATTCCAGCGTGTCGCAGGCCAAAAGCATGACACAGGGCGGCAGTTCACAACCGCTGAGACGATACGCGCCGAGAAGGAAGTGCTACGGCAGACGCTACAGGGGCAAGGTCGGGCTGAGTCGATCATGACCATTCAGGATGCTGTGAAACACACAGGAAAATCAGGAATTCTCAACACGGCGCAGCGTCGCGCAGCCGAGGAAATCCTGACTTCGCGCGATACCGTACAGGGATTACAGGGCTCCGCCGGTGTGGGCAAGACGACCGCCCTGAGAACCATGCGAGAGGCTGCGGAACAGCGCGGCCTCGTCGTTGAGGGCTTTGCTCCTACCTCTCGCGCCGCGCACCAACTCCATAATGCCGGCATTTCCGCCGACACCTTGCAAGGCTTCCTTGCGCGGCCTAAGCAGCCTACGCCGGAGCGCCACTTGTATATGGTTGACGAGTCCAGTCTCGCCAGCACTCAACAAGTTCGTGACTTCCTTCAGAATCTCGACTCAAACGACCGTGTTCTGTTCATTGGCGACATTCGGCAACACCAGGGTGTTGAGGCCGGCAAGCCCTTCGAGCAATTGGTTCAAGCCGGGATGAAGACCGTTCAGCTTGACCAGATCGTTCGTCAGAAAGACCCGGAGTTGCTCAGGTCGGTTGAACATCTTTCGCGCGGCCAGGTGGCCGAGGGCATCGCTCTTTTGGAACAGCAGGGACGTATAACGGAGATCATCGATCAGAAAAGGCGCATTGCCTCGATAGCTCGCAGCTACGCTTCGCATCCAGAGAACACCATCGTCGTCTCACCAGATAATGCCTCGCGCCGCGAGATCAACCAGGCGGTTCGTACTGAGCTGCAGGCCGTAGGCACCGTGGGGTCGGAAAGCCATCGGTTGCAGGTGCTTGCTCCCCGCTCGGATATGACTGGCGCGGATCGCACATGGGCCGCACGTTATGCGGTAGGCGACGTGCTGCACTACCAGCGCGGCAGCAGAGATCTTGGCATCCCCAAACACACCTATGCGAAGGTCATCTCCACCCAACCCAAAGACAACCTGCTCACGGTGCAGAAACCCGATGGAGAACAGGTCACCTACAATCCGGCCCGGCTCCAAGGCATCAGCGCTTATCGCGAAATTGAGCGCGAGTTCGCTGTGGGAGATCGTCTGATGTTCACCGCGCCGGATCGGGAGCTGGGCGTAGCCAACCGCGATCTGGGCACCGTTGAGCGAATCGGCTACGATGGGCAGCTTGCAGCTCGTATGGATAACGGCAAGGCGGTTAGGTTTGACACCAGCCAGAAGCGGCATTTCGATCATGGTTATGCCGTGACTTCGCACAGTTCTCAGGGGCTGACTGCCGATCGAGTGCTGGTCAATATCGACACACAAGTCCATCCGGACCTTATCAACTCTCGCTTTGCCTACGTCTCCGTGTCACGTGCATCGCATGATGCCCATATTTTTACCGACAGCGCGTCACTCCTTGGCAAGCTCCTCAGCCGAGAAGTAAACAAACCTTCCGCGCTTCAATCACATGGCGAACACTTCTCCCAGCAGGCAGCCAACGACTTGCAGCTTTCGATTCCGAGTTGACGCCCTAGCCTGATTGGCCCAGACTCGCAAGGCGATATGCAAAAACGCACCGGCAGGAATCGCGCTTCACTTGGTCTACCCTAACTTGTTCACCCCCTGCGCAGCATAGTGCGCAACTTGTCTTCATTGCACCCCCCAGTGTGCAAAGTGGATTTTCGCCTTGCAACTGCGGTACAGTAGGCATTCTAGAGGCGAAGAAAGGGCGAAGAAATGGGCGCAACTGCAGCGATGGTGAAAAAGGAGATCGAAGCCAGGCTCGCCGCACGCATTCCGGCAGCGCTTTCCCCGGTTCCGCAGTCCGCACCACGCCTCCACCCGACCGGGAACTATCATCTGGACAAGCTCTTGGACGGCGGCTTCCCCCTCGGCACACTGTGTGAAATTACCGGGCCGGAGTGCTCAGGCCGTAGCGCGATCGCGCTCGCGCTGCTGGCGTCAGCTTCCCGCGAAGGTGCGTGTGCCTACATTGACGCGAGTGATTCCTGCTCACCGCATAGCGCGGCAGCAGCAGGCGTGGTGCTTCGCAATCTACTCTGGGTACGTCTCACGTCCGCCATCGAGCCGGAAGCCTCTTCTAATG
>CAXTPN010000241.1:0-3765 GCA_964246125.1 uncultured Acidobacteriaceae bacterium | reverse complement strand
GCCACCGCCTGAGTCGTCGCGCCTGTCTTCGATGTCGCTGCTTACTCCGCCTGGGGTCCAGTCCACACTTGCCTCCGTGTATCGCTTTTCGATCTGATGCTCTTCGTGAGTTTATGGGAACCGGGGGGAGAGAGCCAGAGAAAGAACCGCGCCCAAGCGTTTAGGCTGAAGAGATGCAGGGTACGCGCAAGCCGAAGCTGGGCCAGAACTTTCTCGTGGACGAAGACGCGCGGCAACGGATCGCGGGCGCGCTGGGCGATGTGAGCGCGCGCACGGTGGTGGAGATCGGGCCTGGACATGGGGCGATTACCGATCTTCTGGCGGGGCGCTGCGGCGGGCTGATTGCGCTGGAGCTGGACCGGTCGCTGGCGGCGGAACTGGAGTTTCGCTATCGCGGCCGCGAGAATATCACGGTCGTTCAGGCGGATGTGCTGAAGGTTGATCTTGGCCAGTTCGTTGCCGCGCCGGAGACGCTGGATGTCATCGGTAATCTGCCGTACTACATTACATCAGACATTCTGCTGCACCTGTTTGCGGCGGCTTCAGCCGGCGTGGTGAGGCGGGCGGTGCTGATGATGCAGCTGGAAGTGGGCCGGCGGATTGCGGCTGCGCCGGGGGTGAAGGAGTATGGGCTGCTCTCCGCGACGACCCAGATGTATGCGGAGGTGCAGCATCTGCTTACGTTGCCGCCGGGGGCGTTCAGTCCTCAGCCGGACGTGTACTCAGCGGTCGTGCGGCTGGAGTTTGCGCCGCGATTTGCAAAGCTTGGCGTGGATGCGGCGGGGTTCGACGCGTTCTTGAAACAGGCGTTCGCACAGAAGCGTAAGACGTTAGCCAACAACCTGCGGTTCGCGGGCTACGCGGCGAATAAGGTGGCGAAGGCCTGGCCGGGCGGCATGGGGGCGCAAGCAAGGGCGGAGGAGGCGTCGCTGGAGGCGATGGTGGAGTTGTACCGAGGGCTACGAGGTTAGCTTGGCTTCTGGAGCCACGTCTCATGGTCGGAGCGTGATGCCGGCCAGCAGGGTGGCGGCGCGGCCGCGAGCGCGCTCCAGCAGCTGATTGTCTTCGGCGATGGATGCCAGGGTCGAACGGATGTTGCCCAGTTCGATGGCGCGACCGTCATGTACCGCCTCCACGAGGATGCGCATCTCTTCATCGAGGCCCAGGCGGTCGTAGCGGTGCGCCTGATCGAGCTTGCGGCCTTCATCGAGGGTAAAGGCGATGGCCAGAAACGCGTCGGCAAGCGCGGCGACGGGTTTGATCTCGGTGTAGTTGTAGACGCAGTGGCCCTGACCGTCGGGGCCGCTGTAGGTGAGGGTCTTGACGCCGGAGCTGGCGATATTTTTTGCCTTCGACTCGCAGCCGCCATGGAAGCGATTGGTGGTGTGGACCTGCTCGAAGAGCTGGGCGGTGATTTGGGGCGTGAGCGCGATGGTGCGCTTGATCTCGGTGGAAGGGCCGGTGGGTGCGGCGACGTAGGAGCCGTAGCGGGAGGTTTGCGCCTCGAGGGGCGCGACCGTGGCCGCGTAGGTGCCGGTGCCGTCGCGATGAACGGTCACGAGGAAGCTGGGCACGGGCAGGCCGGGACGCTCGAACTGGAAGGTGATTACGGCATCTGGGGGCTGCTGTGCTTCGACCGGAAGTACGGCGGCTGGAAGCGCTACGCCAAGAAGCAGGAGCTTGCTGAGGAAGTTCAACGGTGGGCACCCGCGGTCTGGAGGTCGATCTGGTCTTGGGCCGTGTGCAGATGGCAGATGGCGACGGCGAGCGCGTCGGTCGCATCAGCGGAATCGGGCGCGTGTTCGAGGCGGAGGAGACGCATGACCATGAACTGGACCTGCTCCTTGGCAGCAAGTCCGTAGCCTACAACCGCGCTCTTGATGGAAAGCGGCGCGTACTCGGCGACGGCGCGGCCGGACTGCGCGGCGGCCAGCAGGGCGACTCCGCGGACCTGGCCCAGCTTCAAGGCGGACTTCGCGTTGGCCGCGAAGAAGACCTCTTCGATGGCGACGATGTCGGGTTTATGCAGAGCGATCTGGGTGCAAAGCTCAGTGTGGACTTGCAGCAGGCGCTCGGCGGTGCTGTGTTTTTTATTGAGGCGAATCGTTCCGGCCGCGACGTAGAGGAGTTGCGAGGAGCGGGCGCGTGGGTCGACTTCAGCGGTCTGGATGACGCCGAAGCCGGTAAACTCGGTGCCGCAATCGATGCCGAAGACGCGCATGGGTGTCAGTCTACTTGACGTTCGTGGAGACTTGTACCCCCCTCCCCCCTAAAGTATCTAAAGTCTCGTTATAAAGGACTTAAGTCTGGACCTCGGTATGCTGGAAGTTGAACCATCTTTGGTGCAGCCACTTTTTGTGAGAGCTAAACGCGACCGCGCACAAGACGGGCCGACGAGAGACTTTGCTCACTTCGAGATGCCTTCCATGGGCGAACTGGCGGTGGCGTAGAGCTTGCGCGGCATGCGTCCGGCGAGGAAGGCTTCGCGGCCGGCTTCGACGGCTTTGCCCATGGCGGAGGCCATGAGGACGGGGTCCTGGGCTCCGGCGATAGCGGTGTTGAGGAGGACGGCGTCGAAGCCCATCTCCATGGCGAGGGCGGCGTCGGAGGCGGTGCCGAGGCCGGCGTCGACGATGAGGGGAACCTGGGTGATGAGCTCGCGGAGCATGCGGAGGGAGCTGGAGTTTGCAATGCCGATGCCGGTGCCGATGGGCGCGCCGAGCGGCATGACGGCGGCGGCTCCCACATCGATCAAGCGGCGGGCGAAGACGATGTCGTCCGAGGTATAGGGGAGCACGGTGAAGCCCTCCTTGACCAGGACGCGGGTGGCTTCGACGGTGGCCTGGATGTCGGGGTAGAGGGTTGGGAGATCGCCGATGACCTCGATTTTGACCCAGTCGGAGAGGCCGACCTCGCGGGCGAGGCGCGCGGCGCGGATAGCTTCTTCGGCGGTGTAGCAGCCGGCGGTGTTGGGCAGGAGGAAGTATCGTTTGGGGTCGATGAAGTCGAGCAGCGACTCGGAGGTGCGGTCAAGGTTGACCCTACGCACGGCTACCGTGACCATCTCGGCGTGAGAGGCTTCGATGGCGGCTGCGGTTTGTGGGCCATCTTTGTATTTGCCGGTGCCTACGATGAGGCGCGAGGTGAAGGTTCGACCGGCGATGACTAGGGGTTCCATGGAGTCCATTTCAGCAGGTTGGATGCGGCAAAGGTACGCGGGATTGAGGGAGTTCCATAATCTGTCAGCGCGGCAGTCTGCCAGCGTAGAAGATGCCCAGGATCACGACGCCAGTCTCCTCCACCTCGAATACAATCGTCACTCGCCTTTCAAAGCCGATGGAGCGAGTACCGGGACGAATGTCACCACGCAGCACACCTCGGTGTGGGGCAAATCCGAGCGACTCACAGGCACTTACGATGCGTTCAACGTATCGCTCCGCGTTTTGCCAGGAGAACCTGAGTCCGAGATAGTCTTGGATTTCAATTGGATCCTGCTGGGCTCGCGGTTCAAGGTGACTGGCAGGCTCACAGCGACTGCTCAACTCTCCTTTTGCGCCTCTGTTCTAGATTTCCTTTTACATGGTCGAGGGTGAGTGCGGAGCCTGGATTCGCTTTGTGGGCGTCGTATCGCTGCGCGACAACATTTTTCAGCCAGGACTCAAGTTCCTGGTCTTCTTCGCGCAGAGTTCGGACCTGGTGGTCTATAAAGTCGGTTTCGGAGGCGAACTCTCCACGGCGCACCTTACTGCGTATCCACTCCACGGT
>CAXTPN010000240.1:0-3819 GCA_964246125.1 uncultured Acidobacteriaceae bacterium | reverse complement strand
GTACTGCATCGCCCGCACCTGCGTCATCATCCTCTCGCACTGGATAAGGGAGTCCTTAACCGTGTCCCGCAGCTCCATCAGCTCAGCCTCCGGCATCCCCACTGGGACCATCGTTGCGAGAAACAGCCGGCACTGGAGCGCGGTCAACGGCTGGCAGAGATCGTGCAGCGCCTTTTGCATCCACGCTACCGTCTCTGCCTCGACCCGCTGTTGTTGTACTTCCGCCCTAAGCAAGTGCCCGCGCCCCAACTCCCCACGAGCCTGCTGCATCCATCCTGACTGCAAGCACCTCAGGCACCTTCTCCGGACCCTTGCGTCCCGGGCTTGCCGAGCCGGCCGACATGGCATACCCCTCGCCGCGAACCGTATCGATCACCCGGTCCAAACCCGAGTCGACGCCGGCCAATCCCAATCGCGCCGCGCCCAGTTTCTTGCGTAGGTAGTTCACATAAACGTCAACTACGTTCGTTCCCGCGACCGGCGATGCCTGCCATACCTCTCGCAATAGATCGCTCCTCAGGCAGGTACGCCCGCCCGCCTGCATCAAGTGCTCCAACAGCGCAAATTCCTTAGCCGTCAATTCCACCGTCCGGCCATCGCGCGTCACCGTTCGCGCCATCCGGTTCAACTCCACCTCCCCCACGCGAAGCACAGGATCCGCGAACTGCTCTCTTCTACGCATCAAGGCTCGACAGCGCGCCATCAGCTCGCTCAGGCTGAATGGCTTCAGCATGCAGTCGTCTGCTCCCAGGTTCAAGCACTTTACGCGGTCCTCAATTCCGTTCCGACCCGTCAGCACCAGCACCGATGTTCCTGCAAACCTCCCATGCATCTCTTCCAATACTTGGATCCCATCCTTCTGCGGCAGGCTCAAGTCCAACACCATCAGGTCCGGCGTATGCTGCAGCGCATGTTCCAGCCCGGATTTTCCATCGCCAACCAACTCAACGTCATGGCCCTCAATTCTTAAGCCCTTCGCCAGGAACAACCCCAGTGCAGCATCATCTTCCACAATCAAAATACGCATTTCATACCTCCCTGGGACTAGGTTCGCGGCTAAGTACCCGGCAGTCGTGCGTATCCTCTGAACGGGTTACTTTGGTCCGCGTTTGTTCATTACTTTCGCTGTTCATAAGCCAGACCACAAGATGAAACTGAACTCTCTAGCAGATTTACTCCCACTTAGGGATGAGAACACCAATTTAGGATCAAGCAGACCTTTTTCCCTGCAACTTCCGTGTAGTGACTTCAGGGTACCCATACATCAGCTCCCAAGTACCCATCTGCGGTACAAGCCTGCAAGAGGCATGCCACACAAAGTGGTGTGTCATTTCTTACTTTTCAATTCGCTTTTTATTCGCTACAATTTGCACATGGCCATGACACGACGGCAAAAAGAAGTAATAGACTTCCTCTCTGGCTTCACTCAGAAGAATGGCTACTCCCCTTCGTACGAGGAGATCGCCTCCGGTCTGGGCCTTACGTCATTGGCAACCGTCCACAAACATGTCACGAATTTGCAGAACAAGGGTTTGCTTCAGCGCGCACACAACCGTAGCCGCTCCATCGACGTCTTGCCGGCCCGTTCCTCCAAAAAAGGGTATGATCGCCTGCCGCTTCTCGGGCGCATCGCCGCCGGGCAACCTCTCGAAGCGATTGAAGCCGCTGAATCCATCTCGCTAGGTGACATCATCGGAAATCGCGAGGTCTTCGCCCTGGAGGTTCGCGGCGATTCCATGCGCGACGAGCACATCCTGTCCGGGGACTATGTTCTTGTGGAACGCACACGAACGGCGCGTGAGGGCGAGATCATTGTGGCTCTCATCGATGGGGCGGATGCCACGCTCAAACGCTTTTACCGCGAGGGCGGCATGATTCGGCTGCAACCATCCAATACCGAGATGTCGCCCATCTACGCCCCTGCGGCTAACGTCAGCATTCAGGGCAAGGTCCTTGGAGTCCTTCGCAAATACGCGTAAAACAGATTTGTTGATCTCGGCAAACTGAGGCTCGTATCTAATGCTCCAGCTAGACGATCGCTCGAATCCAACGAGCAGCAGATATGACGACTCAGCAAAAGCTCGAAATACTTGCCGACGCAGCGAAGTATGACGCCTCCTGCGCATCCTCAGGCGCCGCCCGTAAAGGCAACGGCAAAGGAATCGGCCACTCAGATGGGATGGGCATTTGCCATTCCTATACACCCGATGGCCGCTGCGTGTCCTTACTGAAAATTCTCCTTACTAACGTTTGTACCTACGATTGCGTTTTTTGCGTCAACCGCGTCTCGTCCGATATACGCCGCGCACGCTTCACCCCAGAAGAGGTGGTCTCCCTCACGATCGACTTCTACAAGCGTAACTACATCGAAGGGCTATTCCTATCTTCCGGCATTATCCAGTCACCGGATTACACGATGGAGCAACTCGTCTCAGTCGCGAAGCAACTCCGCGAGGTACATAGGTTTGGCGGCTACATCCATCTTAAGGCGATTCCCGGTGCCTCCCAACTTCTCATCGACGAAGCCGGGCTCTACGCAGACCGTCTCTCAGCCAATATTGAGCTGCCCACCCCAGCCGACCTTGTCCAACTGGCGCCTGAGAAAAAATCCACTGTCATCGAATCCACCATGTCGCAGATTGCTACCCGTAAAGATGAGGCAGACGAAGATGGCAGAAAGTCCCCCCTGGCACCGAAGTTCGCAGCAGCGGGACAGTCAACGCAGATGGTCATTGGAGCTACGCCGGCAAACGACCGGCAAATCCTCAGCACCGCAACGCGCCTTTATGATCGATATAAATTGCGTCGCATCTACTACACAGGCTTTTCGCCGTACCCGGAGGCAGATGCCCGGCTCCCTCCGAAAGCCGCTCCTCTGATACGCGAGCATCGCTTATATCAATCAGACTGGCTCATGCGTTTCTATGGCTTCGAAGCGTCGGAACTCACCACGGATGAAAATCCTTCCCTCTCCCTCACGGAAGATCCCAAAACAGCTTGGGCGCGCACCCACCCCGAGTTCTTTCCTGTCGATGTAAACGCCGCGCCCCGCGAGTCGCTGCTTCGGGTTCCCGGTATTGGTTACCGCAGCGTCGAACGCATTCTGAACATCCGCCGCTACCACGCTCTCGTTGTAGACGATCTGAAGAAGCTCCATGTGCGAATCAAAGCCGCCTTGCCCTACCTCATCACGATCGACCACCTTCCGCATCGCAAACCACACCTCGACGTATCCCCTCCAGCCAGTCAGCTTGACCTGTTTGCTTCGTTCAGCGCACTGACCGGCACCCTCTAAAGCTTATTCGTTCAACAGGTCGAGCGCACCCCTCGCTATCAAGAGTTCGGCGGCTCGCTGGCCGAGTAATTTGGCCGGTTCGCTGACGATAGAGTCGCAGGCGATCTGGACGGATTGTTCTCCGTCTGGGCTGAGGACCTGGGCATGGAGGCGCCAACCAGAGCCATTGGGCATGCAGTGAGCTCCGAGGGCGAGTTCGCAGCCGCCGCCCATAGCCGAGAGGAAGGCGCGCTCGGCTGCTGTTGCGAAGCGGGTAGAGGCGTGATCGAGAGTCTGGATTGCGGCGTAGATGGCGGGATCGCGATCAGGGTCATCAGTGTCGAGCGGGTATGGCGGGCTGCGGGTTTCGAGGGCGAGCGCGCCTTGGCCGGGAGCCGGCGTGAGTTCGTCCACCTCGAAGCGCTGGTGGACTGATTCGGCGCGACCGATGCGGTCGAGACCGGCGCAGGCGAGCACGAGCGCATCGCACTGGCCCTCGTCAAGCTTGCGGAGACGCGTGTCGATGTTGCCCCGCAGGTCGATAA
>CAXTPN010000239.1:0-3824 GCA_964246125.1 uncultured Acidobacteriaceae bacterium | reverse complement strand
TCTCCGCGCTCATCCCCATTCCGTCATCGGCCACCGTCAGTCTGATTCCCGGCTCTCCGCTCGCGCGATGGCGCGACAGCGCCGTTCGGATGCGGATCGTGCCTCCCTCCGCAAGCGCGTCGATCGCATTGCCGATCAAGTTGGCCAGCACCTGCCGAATCTCTCCATCGTGCCCGAACACCGGCGGAATCTCGCCAAACTCCCGCACCACTCTGATCTGCTGCTGGCGGAAACGAGAGTTCAGCAGCGTCAACACCGTCTCGATCAGATCGTGCAGGTTGGTCTCGCCGGCACTGGTCGACCGCCGGTAAAAGCGCAATGTCTGCACCGTAATCTGCGCCACTCGATTCAGCTCATCCTGCGCCAGCAGAAGATAAGTTCGCGCATCCGCCGGCAGCTCGGTCGAGCCAACCAGGTACAGGCAGTTCGTAATCGCCTCCAGCGGATTGTTGATCTCGTGCGCAATCGACGCCGCCAGACGCCCTGCAACGGCCAGCTTCTCCGTGCGCCGCAGCGCCTCTTCGCTCTTCTTCTGCAAAGTCAGATCGGCGATAAACGCCGCAAACTGCCGATCCTCGACCGCCGCCTCCGGATTCAAGAGCGCAACCCCGATCAGCACCTCGATCGTCTGGCCGGACGCGCTCCGGCACGTCGTCTCAAACGGCTCCAGCCTCTGATCCGTGTCCAGGTTCAGCCGTTCATGCACGGAGCGCAGGGAGGGGCACAACCCATCCAGGGTCAGGTTTCCCGCGTGCGTCGAGTCGTTCGAATGCCCGATCAGCCGCTCCATCGCGTGGTTGACATAGACGATGCGGCCCTCCGCATCGGAGATCAGCAGGCCCAGCGGCATCGCCTCCACCAGCCGGTGAAATCGTGCCTGGCTGGCCTCCAGGGCAAGCTCGGTCGCCTTCCGCTGGCGCCGCGCGGACGCTTCGCGCAGCTCCCGCTGCATCACCGGTATCAGCCGCACCAGCTTCTGCTTGGTGACGTAGTCCTGCGCTCCGGCCCGCATCGAGTCGACCGCCGTCTCCTCCGAGATAGCCCCCGACATCATGATGAAGGGAATATCCAGACCCGAGGTCTTTAGGATCTGCAATGCCGCCGGCCCGCTGAACGTCGGCAGATTGTAGTCGGCGATGATGATGTCGGGAAGCTGCTCCGACTCAAGTGCGCGGCTCATATCGACCGCCGTCTCAACCCGCGTCAGATCGAAGGAAAAACCGTTGCGGGCCAAGTGCCGTTGCAACAGGAACGCGTCGTCAGGATTGTCCTCGACCAGCAGCAGACGAATGTGTTCGTGAACTAGATCTTCGGTGGGCATGCGTTTAGAACCAGCCAATACATGCCGAGCTGACGAGTCGCTTCGGCGAAGTCATCGAAGCTCACCGGCTTGCGTATATAACTGTTGACCCCAAGTTGATAACTGCGGATCAGGTCGCGCTCCTCATCCGACGAGGTCAGCACCACCACCGGCAGCATCCGGGTGCTGTCACTCTCGCGGATTCGCCGCAGCACCTCCAGTCCCTCCACCTTCGGCAGCTTCAAATCCAGAAGCACCACCTGCGGCGTCACCGGCTCCGCGCCGAACAGCAGATTGATCGCCTCTTCCCCATCACGCGCGACATGGACGTCGTTCGCAATATTCGACTTCTTCAAAGCCCGAATCGTGAGAAGTTCGTGGTCGGGATCGTCTTCAACGAGAAGTATCATCTTTTTGTTCGTGTCCATGTGTTCTAACCTAGCGTAAACCAGAAGGTAGCGCCATGATCGACCGTACTGTCCGCCCAGATGCGGCCGTGATGGCGGCGGATCACCCGCGACACCGTCGCAAGCCCGATTCCGGAACCCGTGAAATCCTTGTCGCCGTGCAGTCGATTGAACGCATTGAATAGTTTATCGGCATAATACATGTCGAACCCCGCGCCGTTGTCCCGCACAAAAAATGCGTTCTGTGTTTTGTCCATGCCGAACTCGATCGACGGATGCGGCACCTTCGAGCTGAACTTCACCGCGTTCCCCAGCAGATTTTCGAGCGCAACCTGAATCAGCTTCGGATCGGCTGAGGCACGAAGCTCCGGCTCGATCGAAAAACTGATCTCGCGACCCGAGTTCGCCGCCTGCAAATCCGCCGCGACCGATGCCGCAACCTCCGAAACATTCACCTCCTCGCGTGTGATCTCGGCCCGGGTGATCCGGGAAAGCTGCAGCAGGGCGTCGATCAGTTGGCCCATGCGCTGCACCGCGGTCCGAACGCGCCGGATGTAATCTCGGCCCGTCTCATCGAACGAAGCGGCATAGTCTTCCTCCAGCGCCAGGCTGAATCCGTCGATGGTGCGCAGGGGCGAACGAAGATCGTGCGAAACCGAATAGCTGAAGGCCTCCAGCTCTCGATTGGTCGTCTCCAACTCCGCCGTGCGGGTCCGCACCCGCTCCTCCAGGGTGGCGTTCAGCAGCTGAACCTCCTTCGCTTGCGCCGCGGTTTCAGCATGGGCAATCGCCAGGCCCTCTGCTGCTCTTTCCGTGGCCAGCCGCAGCGTGCGTTCCCGATCGAAGTACCGGAACATCGCCAGGATGAGCAGAAGATCCAGCAGGCTGGCCAGGCCGATGCTGAAAAACGTGCGATGGCTCGCGGACTCGGTCTGCGAGGCGCGTTGCGCCAGCAGGCGGCGTTCCTCGGCCTCCGCGCTGTCCGCAATCTGCCGCAGCCGGTCCATCTCCGCCTTGCCCGTGCGGCTGATGTCCATGATGCGTGCGGCGTTCGCGGAACCCGTTCGCCGCAGCTCGATCCCCGCCCTCAGCATCTCCAGCTGCCGACTGAGAACCGCTCGCATCTCCGCCACATTCTGCCTCTGGACCGGGTTGTCCGCGGTCAGGCCGCCGAACCGGTCCAGTTCTTTCGGAAGCTCATGGAGAGCCGCGGTATAGGGTTCCAGGTAGGCCTCTTCGCCGGTTATCAGGTAGCCTCGATTCCCCGTCTCGGCATCCTTCGCGGAGCCCATAATCAGCTCCACCTCGCAGATGACCTCCCAGGTATGCTGCACCCAGCGCTCGTTTTCGAGCAGAGCGTTGACCGAACGGAACGCGAACCAGGCATTCAGGGTCACGACCAGAATGGCGACCGTAAGCAGGGCAGGAACGAAGATACGAGCGGTGGACAGTTTCATGGTAATCTCGCCATTCTACGGTGCGCATCCCTCGCCGGCGGAACTCGCCCCCGGACCGCGCCCCCTCAAAAAAGCCGCTGCACCAAAAACGGTTCAACTCCACGCATATCCAGGTCCAGACTTAAACCTTCTGTTTTGAATACTTTGGATACTTTAGGGGGGAGGGGGGTCAAGCCTCCGAAGTTTCTCGTTGAACCCGCCCGCGATCCGTGCTTAGATACAGTCACTCCGAAACCATGAGACTTGCACTCCCGTTCGTCTTGGCCGCTCTGTCCTCGCTCGCGCCGGGCCAGCAGCCCAACATCGCCCAACCCAACATCGTCCAGCCCGGCGCGCCGGGTCAGCCCTCCAAGACCCTCACACCCGACACCGCCGCCGCGCCCCCGCGCAAACCCTCCGACGCCGACATCGCCTTCATGCAGGGCATGATCATGCACCACAACCAGGCCGTCGAGATGACCGCGCTCCTCGCCGTCCGCGGCTCCTCGCCCGCCGTCAAGGAGATGGGCCGCCGCATCTCCGTCTCCCAATCCGACGAGATGCGCTACATGAAGCAGTGGCTCACCGAGCGCGGCTACCCCACCACCATGACCGTCGACGGCATGCCGATGGACATGCCCGGCATGGACATGTCCGCCATGATGCCCGCCATGCCCGGCA
>CAXTPN010000238.1:0-3849 GCA_964246125.1 uncultured Acidobacteriaceae bacterium | reverse complement strand
GGAGCCAAGCCTCGGTTGGCAGCGCCGCGAATCCCCCCAGTACGACGGCCCGAAACCGCGGATCGGGCGCACGAAGCCGAAAGCCAATTGAGAGCTTCACGACGGTAAACTCGACAGACATCGCTGACGGCGCTTTGTTTCAGAGACGATTTGACGTGTTCTCCGCGAACGATCCTGCCCCTTCGACTCCTCGACTCTAAGGACAGGGGCGTGGCTGTGACGTGCCCCGTTTGGCGGTACCACTTAGAAATAGAGTTCTCCCATCTTAGTTGATTTGTTTGGCGCTGGAACGAGCATTGCTGCGAACTCGTTCGGGGTGCGGTAATCCAAGGAACTGTGCGGGCGTTCGGCGTTGTAATCGTGGCGCCAGGCTGCGATGGTCTTCTTTGCATGCGAAAGGTTGGTGAACCAGTTTGCGTTCAGGCATTCATCCCGGAACCGGCCGTTGAACGATTCCACGTGCCCGTTGGCCTTCGTTGACAACTGCGCCGCAAGGTGACATTGCGGCGCGAACGTTTCGAGTCACTCACCCATTTCATCCTTGGCATGACCGAGAGTTCGAATTGGTGGCGTATAAGAACACCTGGGGTGAGGACCGCGTCTACTTCTATGACGAACACCTGCAACTTGTCGCTATGCCGGCCAGTTGGACGGATGCGATCGCTGCTGACCCAGTTCTATTCGTAGCCGCAGGCCGAGCTGTGTTTCGGGCTGAAGATCTGTTGGAATTGGCCGGATTGATTCGCGGCCTTGCGTCACGCGAGAAGCGAGATGTGTAAGGTGAATTATGCTGCTGGTGTAAAGATAATCCTGTCGTTTGGTCCAATCCGGATTCTGTTCTGGTACGCTACACTAACTTTTTCGACTTCCAAAATCGCCAGCTTTGTGAGGCTATCGGGACAAAAAGCCCTTGACATCCGGCCGAATGGAAACATAATTATGTTTACAAACCATGCCCGATCAACGACTGACCAAACAGTCCTATCTCCGCCGTCAGGGAACATTGAATCCTCGCCCCCAGGATGTCGAGCACGAGAGCTTTCAAGACAACGCGTTCTTCGATCCCGAAGATCTACTGCAAGTGAAATACGAGATGCTTCGCCAGGTCGAGATAGAAAAGCAACCCGTCAGTCGGGCAGCCAAGGCCTTCGGTTTCTCGCGACCGTCGTTCTATCAGGCCCAAGCAGCGTTTCAGCAAGCCGGCCTCGCTGGTCTGTTGCCCCACAAGCGCGGACCTCGATCGGGACACAAGCTGACCGGAGAGTTGATGCAGTTTGTGGCGCGACTCCGGCTCGCCGAGCCAGCGATCTCCAGTCCTCAACTTGCCGAACGAATTACGGATCGCTTCGGCATCTCGGTTCACCCACGCAGCATCGACCGCCAACTGCGGCGTCAAAAAAAACTGCAGTGAGCTCAGAAACTGCGGGCGCCTGTCTTTCAGATCGCCGTCTAATCACTGCCTATGAAGATCTCCGTTCACATGCCATCCGCGGAAGACATCAAGGACCGGGACTTGCTCTGATCATGGCGCGCGGGCTCCGCTGTTGGGCGGAAGCCTGCAGCCAACTTCTCCACACTGAAACCAACAGGACCCCAGAACCGCACCCTCCCGAGTTCCGGCTACCTTCCGGAGTTCGCGAGGAGATCGTTGTTCTGCTTGCCAGCATGCTGCTTCACAGAACCCCAAAGAGGATCGTATGAGAGCGGACGCACACCAGAAAGTCAAACCAACCCATCTGAAACGGACTGCTTACCTCTACATCCGGCAGTCCTCGCTTCGTCAGGTATTCGAGAATGTGGAAAGCACCAAGAGGCAGTATGCTCTTCGCCAGAATGCAGTCGCTCTTGGCTGGCCTCAAGACCAGATCGTTGTGATCGATTCCGATCTGGGCCAGTCCGGAGCTTCGGCCGCCGACCGCGAAGGTTTTCAGCGCCTGGTCACTGAGGTTAGTCTGGGACGCGCCGGCATCGTGCTTGGGCTGGAGGTTTCCCGACTGGCGCGGAACTCGATGGACTGGCATCGATTGCTCGAGATCTGCGCGCTGGCCGATACTCTGATTCTTGACGAGGACGGAATTTATGATCCGGCACACTTCAATGACAGGCTGTTGTTGGGTCTGAAAGGAACCATGAGCGAAGCCGAACTGCACGTCCTGCGAGCGCGGCTGCAAGGTGGGATTCTCAACAAAGCCAGACGCGGCGAGTTATTCATGCGGCCGCCGATCGGCTTCGCCTACGACGCTCTGGGGCGGTTGATCCTCGATCCCGACCAGCAGATTCAATGCACCATCCGCATGCTGTTCGACGCGTTCCATAGAACTGGTTCGGCGATGGCGACTGTCCGGGAGTTTCGCAACGCCGGTGTTTCGTTTCCTCGCCGCATTCACTCCGGTCCAGCAAAAGGTGAAGTGATCTGGGGCAAGCTCGAGCATAGCCATGTGCTCCGAGTGCTGCATAACCCTCGTTATGCCGGAGCGTTTGTCTTCGGGCGCACCCGGACGCGCAAGAGCTTGGACGGCGAGTTTACCGTACAGCCTTTGCCTCGGGAAGAATGGCACGCCTTTCTTCCCGAGTCGCATCCTGCCTATCTCAGCTGGGATCAGTATGAGCGGAATCTCAAACGCCTGCGAGAGAGCGCGCAGGCCATCGGATCCGATCGACGGAAAAGCCCACCGCGCGAAGGTCCCGCGTTGCTGCAAGGGTTGATTGTCTGTGGCAAGTGCGGCCGTCGAATGACGCTTCGCTACCACCTACGGCGCGGACGTCTCTGTCCGGAGTATGTCTGTCAGCGTAAAGGAATCGAGAATGCTGAACCACTTTGTCAACGCATTCCCGGTGTCGGGATCGATCGCGTACTTGGCGACATGCTCCTGGAACTGGTGAACCCTGTTACGCTCGACGTTGCCCTCACCGTTCAGCAGGAATTACAAACGCGATTGGATGAATCAGATCGCCTTCGGAAGCAGCAAGTGGAACGGGCAAGATACGAAGCCGAGTTGGCTCAGCGTCGATACATGCGGGTGGATCCGGAGAATCGATTGGTCGCTGATACCCTCGAAGCGGACTGGAATCAGAAACTACGTATTCTGACCGAGACTCAGCACGAATATGAACAACGACGCGAGCAGGACCGCAAGATCTTTCATGAGGAGCAACGAGAAGCGATCTTGGCGCTGGCTCAGGATTTTCCGCGGCTCTGGAGAGATCCTGATACCGAGGATCGGGACCGGAAGCGGATGATCCGGTTACTCGTGGAAGATGTCACGATGATTCGCGGCGAGCAGATCACCATTCATCTTCGTTTTCGCGGCGGCGCCGATCGGACCGTCACGCTACCCAACCCATTGCGATCCTGGGAAAGCTGGATGACTGACACAGAAGTCGTCCGTAAGATCGATGAGTTACTCAGTCTGCAAACCTTTAGTGAGATTGCGGTGACGCTGAACGAAAGCGGATTCCGTTCTGGCAAGGGTCAACTCTTCACCGCTCGTTACATCGCCCGCATTCAAAAGCGATACTCGCTTCGATCCCGTTTCGACAGGCTGCGGGCACTCGGCATGTTGACCCTCGACGAGATGGCTGCCGCTCTGTCCGTCAATCCGAAAACCGTGAAGATCTGGACCGCTCACGGGCTGCTCAAAGCGCGCGCTTACACCGATAAACCCGAACATCTCTACGAGCCGATTGGTGCTGACGCACCCAGGAAGGCGCAAGGAACAAAACTGTTGCTTCGGCGGCCAATCAATCCGCTTCTACCACAATGTTCGAAAGAGGTGCAGTGTGAAGCGTAAGCGTTGGCCTGCGGGCTATGTGCCGGGATCCATTCGATACCGAGCTCCTTCAAAGCCC
>CAXTPN010000237.1:267-3852 GCA_964246125.1 uncultured Acidobacteriaceae bacterium | reverse complement strand
TGGCAGAGGTGGCGCTCGAAGCCGATGCGAAGAGTCCTTATCCGGTGCTCGATCCGGCGCACCCGATTGCGGCGTTGCAGCATCTTTGCGCGCTGGCGGTGATGGCGAAGGCGCCGAAGGCCGGGCGGGTGAAGACGCGGCTTTCGCCGCCGCTGACGTTGGAACAGACGGCGGCTTTGAACATTCAGTTCCTAATGGACACAACGGAGAATCTGGCGACCATTGCGGGCGGAGCGGGGCTGATCTCGTATACGCCGGTGGGCGATGAGGCGCTGTGCGCGAGGCTGCTGCCGGAGAGGTTCGCGCTGGTGCCGCAGAGGGGGGATGGGGTCGGGGAGCGGCTGCTGGCGGCGGCGGAAGATATTCTGGCGATCGGCTATGGGGCGGTGTGCCTGATCGATTCGGACTCGCCGACGGTGCCGGCGGAGGCGTTTCGGCAGGCGGTGGAGGCGCTGCGGGAGCCGGGCGAGCGCATTGTGCTGGGGCCTTCGCACGATGGCGGGTACTACCTGATCGGCATGAAGCGGGCGCACCCGGAGCCGTTCGAGCGCATCGCGTGGAGCACAGGGAGCGTGCTGGCAGAGACGATAGAACGGTGCGAGCAGGCGGGGCTGGAGGTGGTGACGCTGCCGCTGTGGTACGACGTGGATGACGCGGCTACGCTCGAGATGCTGCGGGCAGAGTTGCTGGAGGGTGTGGCACCGGGGTTTGCAACGATCCAGGGCTATGCCGCGCCGCATACGCACGCGCTGCTGGCCGCGATGGCGGCGGCATGAGAGAGGCGCGCTGGTCTGACGCGCGGCCATGGCAGACCAACGCGGCGCTGTGCCTGATCGGGTTTGCGATGATCGGCTTTACGCGCCAGCTGATCGTCGAATACGACAGCGCCAACTACAAGATTGGGCTTTCCGGGGTGTCGAGCTCGCAGCTTGTGCTCTACGTCGCGGCGCTGGCGATCTTCCTGATCAAACCAACGAACGTCGATCGGTATACGCTGCCCATCATCCTGACGTTTGCTGTCCTGTGCAGGCTGGTGGCGCTCTATCCCGAGCCGGCGCTGTCCTCCGACGTGTATCGCTATGCGTGGGATGGCGTGGTGCAGCATGCGGGCATCAACCCCTACCGCTATGTGCCCGGCGGCGCGGCTCTGGAGTTCCTGCGCAAGCCCTATGAAGACCTGTACCTGAATATCAACCGGCGTGACTACGCGCACACCATCTACCCCCCCGTCGCGCAGATGATGTTCTACGCAATCACCTGGATTTCGCCGACGGTCACCTTCATGAAGACGGCGATGGTGCTGTTTGAGGGCGTAACCCTGTGGGGATTGTTGCGGCTGCTGCGCGAGATGGGCGTCCGGAGCGAGTGGAGGGTGGGTGCGGCGCTGCTCTACACCTGGTGCCCGCTGCTCATCTGGGAGTTCGCGGGATCGGGCCATGTGGACGCGATGGTGATGGCTTTTCTTACCCTCGCGCTGCTGTTTCGCTATCGCCGGCAGCCCGTCTGGACGGGGCTGTTCCTGGGCCTCGCGGTGCTGACGAAGTTCTATCCGCTGGTCTTGTTTCCGGCCCTCTACCGGCGCGGCGACTGGAAGATGCCCGCGACGATGGCCGCGCTCGCCGCCTGCTGCTACGCGGTGTATCTCTCCGCGGGCAAGATGGTCTTCGGCTTTCTGGGCGGGTATGTGCAGGAAGAGGGCATGGACACGGGCACGCGTTATTTTCTGCTGGATTGGGCGCGGCACCTGCCCGGATTGCATGAGCTATCGAATGCGGCGTTCCTGATCTTTGCGTGCCTGGTCTTCGCCGGGTTGGCGGTGTGGGCATGGCGCACGGGGTGCCGCGCGGAGAGCGCGCCGGGTGCGTTCCTGCCACCCGCTCTGGGCTTCGCGCTGGCGCTGATGCTGCTGTTTTCGCCGCACTACCCCTGGTATGTGGCGTGGCTGATTCCCTTGGTAGTGCTGCTGCCCAGCCTGACGGTGCTGACCTACGTTGGCGGCCTGTTCTTTCTGTGTACGACCGCGCTGGCGGTAGGGTCTGGCCCGCCGCAGTACCACCTGAACGAGATTCTCTACACCTCCGTGGTGCTCGCGTTTTTCCTCGAAATGACGCTGCGCCACGCGCCGCTTACTCGCGAGTGGTTCCGCCGTTTGCGCGCCTCCTGCTTCGAGCCGGAGACCTGATGCCCGTCTCGATTATCATTCCAGCGCTGAACGAAGCCGAGTCCATCGGCCATGTAGTGCGCGAGATGCCGTGGTCGAAGATCGCCGAGTGCATCGTGGTGGATAACGGCTCGACCGACGGGACCGGTGAGGTGGCGCGAGCGGCTGGGGCGCGGGTGATCGAGTCGCCGCGAGGATATGGCGCGGCCTGCCAGGCGGGGTCGCGGGCGGCGCTCCCCGGGATCGACATCCTGGTCTATATGGATGGCGATGGGTCGGATGTGATTGCCGCGCTCGACCGCCTGACCGGGCCGATCGCCGCGAATGAAGCGGACTTCGTCATCGGGTCCAGGATTCGCGGCCACCGCGAACCGGGATCGATGCTGCCCAGCCAGGTCTTCGCAGGGCGGTTCGTAGGCTTGCTGCTGCGCGTGCTGCAAGGCGTGCGCTATACCGATATGGGGCCGTTTCGCGCGATCCGGCGCAGCTCGCTCGAAGCGATGGACATGTCGGAGCTGACCTATGGCTGGAACCTGGAGATGCAGGTCAAAGCGGCGCAGATGGGGCTGCGCATCCAGGAGATCACGGTGAACTACCGCTGCCGCATCGGCGGCGTCAGCAAGGTGTCGGGCGATTGGAAGGCGTCACTGAAGGCCGCGGCGCGGATCATGCAAGTGCTGTTCCGGGTGGGCCTGAAGCGTCGCCGCAGGTAAGCGCGCACATAGAGTCGCGGTACCTTCGGTCGGCGAAATTCATCGTTCTCCTAGGTTGTGTCTCTCCCATGCCGATTGAGCAGGTGATGGAGAAGTTCAGGGGGCGACGCGATGAAGCTGATGATGTCAGGGCTGACGGGCTGGATGAAGATGCAGGATGGGCGCAGCGAGGCGGTGCGCTTGACCGATACGGCTATCACTGTCGTCGCGACGCTGCTGGCGGCGGTGACCTGGGCGATGCTCCGGTAGCACGTCCTACCGCGCGCGCAGGACCATGATGGTCTCGTCGTCGAAGTGTTCCATGCCTGCGCGGTGGGTGGTCACGGCTTCGAGGATCGCGTCGACGGCGGACTGCGCGCTTTTGATCGCGGTGGGATGGTGTTGCAACAGCATGCGCAGGCTCTCTTCGCCGAACTGCTCGCCGCGCGAGTTGACCGCGTCGGTGATGCCGTCGGAGAAGAAGACGACGAGATCGCCAGGCGCGAGCGGAATGGCGGTCTCATCATAGGTGACCTGCGGGAACATGCCCAGGGGAAAGCCGGCGATCCGGATGGTCGTGGCTTCAAGGGCGTCGGTGAGGGCCGAGCCCTGCGCCGGGGCCGAGGTGCGCGTCACCAGAATGGGCTGCACCGAGCCCGCGTTCGAGAGGTGCAGCGTGCGCGCCGAGTCATCCCACAGTGCGATGAGCATGGTGACGTACTGGGAATCCAG
>CAXTPN010000237.1:0-257 GCA_964246125.1 uncultured Acidobacteriaceae bacterium | reverse complement strand
AGGCCGCGAGCAGCCCCGCGGGAGAGAGATTCCGCGGAGCCAGCGAGCGCAGGATGCCGGAGACCAGCGCGCCGTAGAGGGCGGCGGGGGCGGCTTTACCGGAGACATCGCCCAGGACGAAAAGCGTGCGGGCAGGCGCGCTCTCGGAGTCCGTGCCGGGGGCGGCCCGGTAGTCGAGGAAGTCGTACATGTCGCCGCCGATGGAGCGCGCGGCGTGGAAGCTGACCGCGATCTCCGCGTGCTGGGGTGTGGGCGGG
>CAXTPN010000236.1:0-3892 GCA_964246125.1 uncultured Acidobacteriaceae bacterium | reverse complement strand
AAGTGGCTCGGCAGCAGTGGAGACGGCGAACCTGGCAGATAATCCGCTGACGCCCAAGGCACCGGAGCGGCAGAAGACGCGGTTTGCAGCCACGGCTAAAGAGCAGAAAGAAAAGAAGATTACGACGCTTTCGGCGAAGCAGCAGGAGAAGATTGCCGCGAAGCCGGAGGCGATGACGGCCCAAGAGAGCGCGGCGGCGAAGGTGCAAGCTGCTCCGCTGGGCGTTGCGGGGGTGGATGCCGCCGCCAAACCGAAGAAGGTGAAGAAGCCCAAGCATGTGAAGGGCGAGCCGAAGGCTGCCAAGGCTCCGAAGGAGCGGCTGGAGCAGAAGCCGAAGGCGGAACCTGTGGCAGCTCCCACTGTGGCTCCGACGGCGAATCCGGCGCTGGCTCCCACGAGCGATGCGCCCGCGGCGAGTCCGAAGACGCCGCCGACGGCGGACCGGACGACGCTGCCGAACACTACGGCTCCACCGACCACGTCGCCCAATCCTACGGGTCCTCCGGCCACGCCGCCTCCAAGCTAAGGCTATGAAGGACTTCTATGTAAAGGACGCGCCGCGGCACGAAAATGCGGTAGTGACAAGCTACTTCTGTTTGTCGCAGGTGCAGGTGCGGGAGCGACAGAAGGGCGGCGGGCAGTATCTGGCGTTGACGTTGAGCGACAAGACGGGGTCGCTTGAAGCGCGAATGTGGGAGGAGTTCGCCGAGGCATTTTCATCGTGCGGCGAAGGCTGCTATGTGAAGGTGCAGGGGCAGATTTCCAAGTATCAGGACAAGTGGCAGATCACCCTGACCAGGATGCGGAGCGCGGCGGAGAGCGAGGTGGATACCTCCGACTTCCAGCCGATCTCCGAGTTTCCCATGGAGGCGATGGATGCGGAGTTGCGTGGGTTCGTGAACGCTTTTACTGATCTGGACCTGAAACGGCTGGTGCTGGCGTTTCTGGACGACCCGGAGATCGGGCCTGCGTTTCGGTTGGCACCGGCGGCGAAGATGCTACACCATGCCTGGATCAGCGGGCTGCTGGAACATGTGCTGACGCTGGTGAGGGTGTGCGTGGCGACGGCGGCGTTCTATCCCGAGGTGAATCGGGACTTGCTGGTGACGGGGGCGATCCTGCATGACATCGGCAAGGTGCGGGAGTTGAGTTGGAAGCGGAACTTTGCGTACACGCTCGAGGGCCAGATGATCGGGCATATCTCGATTGCGCAGGGAATGCTGCGGGAGAAGGTGCGGGAGCTGGCGCCTTTTCCGGAACGGCTGCGGGTGCTGGTGGAGCATATGATTCTTTCGCATCATGGGCGGCTGGAGTTCGGGTCGCCAAAGCTGCCGATGACTCCGGAGGCGATGCTGCTTTCGGCTCTGGATGATTTGGAGGCGAAGTTTGCGGCGATGCGTCGGGAGTTTGCGGGGGCGGAGAATGCGGGGAAGAAGGCGAACGAAACGACGGAGTGGGTCAGGAGCATGGAACGGAACTTGTTCGATTCCGGGCGCTGGCTGGGCGAGGAAAGCTAAAGCGCGGCGGTTGGCGCGCGGCAATCCATGCCGGTTGAGGTCTAGCCCCCCTCCCCCCTAAAGTATCCAAAGTATTCAAAACAGGCAGGTTAAGTCTGGACTTCAGCTTGGGAAGTATAGAAAGTCCTTTGTTTCCGAGCTCGTGGTATCTAAAGTATTCAAACCATGAGAGATAGGTCTTTGGTTTGTCGAGCCTGACACAGTTATTCAACCCCGCGTGGCACGCAAAGGCTCCCGGTGGTTCCTCTGCTTCCTTGCCCTCTCGTGAACCTGGGCCTTTGCCCAATCTGTTATAGGACGGGCCTTCGGCCAGAAACCACTACTTCACAGACTCCCTATGTGTCTTACATCTATTATACGTGGCGGGCAGGGACAGGTACGCCAACAAAATGCGGACAATATCCTCAATGCTATGAGTGAGTTGCACGATTCCGGGCGGTTTAGGGGCTTGACAGCGTGAGCACTGGGATAGCGAGGCGAGGAGGAAGGCTCCGGCGGACATGGCGAGTGCGATGAACATGCTGGTCCATTCGTTCCGATGCTGGGGGATGTGAAGGCAGCGGGAAAGATGAAGGATGAGCACCCAGATGAGGAACATGAGGCCGGTAAAGCAAGGGCGAGGGAGAGCAACAGCGGAATCCTTCGGGAAATGACGAACAGGGGTGCAACGCAGATTCCCTGGGAGGGACAAACAAGCGAAGGTCGCAAAGGACTGCGGGTGGTGGTAGATGTATAGCTATGGCTGAACAAGTTGCGATGCTGACGCCGCGGGAGGCTGCACGGATGGTTGGGGTGAGCTACCCGACGATCAAGCAGTGGATTTTATCGGGTAAGTTGAAGACGGTGCAGACGGCAGGTGGGCACCATCGGGTGACGGAGGCGGCTCTGAAGCCGTTTCTGGCGAAGGACAAGGCCAAGCCGGAGGGGGAGTCGCGGGAGCGGTTTCGGCGGGTGAGTGGACGAAACCAGATCGCGGGCAAGGTGTTGAGCATCCGGGTAGAGGGGCTGCTTGCGGAGGTGGTGATCGGGGCGGGGGACCTGCATGTGACGGCGATCATTACGGCGAGCGCGGCGCGGGAGCTGGGGCTGAAGAAGGGCGATGGGGCGGCGGCGCTAATCAAGAGTACGGATGTGATGGTGGAGAGGCTGTGAGGGGCAGTTCTGTAGCTCTTGGATGTAGTCAGCACAGCAGCCACGGGAGGGGAAGGTGCCGCCCCTGGGGTATCTCTGAGAACAGGAGCGGCGGCCTAATCGTCTATGCGAGGTTGCGACTATTTCTTCGAGTAACGCCGACGGATGGCACCGGCGATTCCCGCCACTCCGGTACCAAGGAGCAGTAGGCTGGAGGGCTCTGGAGTGGTAGTAACAGCCGCGGTTCCGACAATTGCGTCACCCAACTCCACGGGAGCGGGGAAGTTGGCGCTGCCACCAACCACTGAGTAACCAAAGCTCTGGGAAAGATGCAACGAAACCAGAGTTCCCGGAGGTGTGTCCGCGAACGGCATTGCCAGGGGATTATTCAGAAAGAATGTGTTTGGGATGGTGATGGCGACAGACGTACCAGTCGCGTTCTGGGTGAAGACGGAAGTAACTCCGGTTCCGGTTAGATTGTACTTTGTGCCGCTATTCGGATCGAAAGCATCCTCGGAATTTGCCCCAAACTCGAACCCCAGATTGGATCCGGTATTAGGCGTGGAGGCGATTGTGTCGAAATAGAGGTTGGAGAATTCAAGAGCGTTGGAGTTCGCGTCGACGAGATTCACCAGGAAACTCGTGCCATTGTCTCTCGTGCTTATGGTGTAACCCTCAGTCGCAGTTGCGCCGGGAGCCCCAAAGTTGGAGGGTTGCGGCGTTTGGATCTCCCGGGATGACCACGTTGCAACCGGCAGCTGTACAAACCGTAGGTAGGGCGCGCGCAATGGTGGGAAGAGCAGTGAGGGGTAAGAGAGCGAGTGACAGGGTGAGGAGCTTGCGCATTTTTTGGCCTCGTGTGGCAGAAGTTAGTAAGACATATAAGTTGCCAAGCCGCTCGGTGCGTGAATATTCCTGAAGCATCAGGGAGCATCTGAGAGGCAAAGGTGAGTATTGATTCGGGGATAAGGCTCCATCCTTCGCTGAAGTCAGTCAAGTGGGAATTTGCAGGGGTAGCCCGGAGGCGGAATGTGGTCGGGAGGCTGAATCTTGAGTGAGCGGCAAGACTACGATGTGGGCGCGTGGCGCACTCTCAAGGCACCGCAGCCTGGTTGACCCTACGAATCGATCCGTATAGATTCGTAGTGAGGACGTACGGGAACGATCCCCATGAAAAATCTCTGCCGCGCTTGAGCGATTCCTGGAAACCCGTGTGTTCCGGGGAGAACTGCGTGAGATTTGGG
>CAXTPN010000235.1:0-3897 GCA_964246125.1 uncultured Acidobacteriaceae bacterium | reverse complement strand
GCCCGGTCCCCTCACGCCACCACCGCAAACGGCCGCATCATGTCGTTGGCCTCGTGCTCCAGAATGTGGCAATGGTATAGGTACCTCCCCATATACCCGTCGAACGGCACGATGATCCGCGTAATCATCCCCGGCGGGCACTGCACCACATCCTTCCACCCAAGCTCGTGCGCCTCCGCGGGCACTGCGGCCGCCGTATAGCGCAGCCTCTTTTCGACCAGGTACTCCGTCGTGGCGAACGCCCGCCGATCCAGTATCTGAAAGCGAACCATATGCAGGTGCATCGGGTGCGTGTCCTCCGTCAGGTTCACGAACTCCCATATCTCCGTCGTCCCCAGCTTGGGAAACTCCGTCGTCGGCTCATGCCAGCGCTTGCGATTCAGCAGCATCACCATCGACCGCGCCGCCTCATCCTTGTATTCATGCAGCGTGATCGTGCGCGTCTTCACCGCCGCCGTTTCAGCAATCCGCCTCACCGGCCGCAAAGCCCTAGGAATCGATCCCCTCGCCCCGGGAGTCTGCCTGCCCACCCGAAACTCCAGCATCTCCAGCGCGCCGGTCCTCAGGTGCAGGGTCTGTCCCGCAACCTGCGCGAAGTCGATCAGCACGTCCGCGCGCTCCGCACACCCCAGGATGATCCGCTTCATCTCCACCGGCGCGCCCAGCAATCCCTGGTCGCTCCCAATCTGCACCAGCGCCTGCCCGTTCGACAGCGAAAGGTTGAAGAACCGGCTGTTCGCCGTATTCAGCAGGCGAAGACGATATAGCCGCGGCTCCACCTCGAAAAACGGCCGAATCTTTCCATTCACCAGGATCCCTTGTGCGCTGAACTCTGGAATCCACGGACTCTCCGGATCACCTGACACATCGTAGAAAAGCTCGCCCTTCGCGGTGAAATCCCGATCGTACAAAATCAGCGGCACCTCGTACTTCCCAGCCGGCAGCCCCAGTGAGTCCTCCACCTTGTCGCGCAGCAGCAGCATCCCAAACAAGCCCGCATAAGTATTGATCCGGTTGATTCCCATCGCATGGTCGTGGTACCACAACGCCGTCGCCTCCTGCTCCAGCGGATAGTGGCTCGTCCGGCTCTGCCCCGGCTCAAAGCAGTCCTCCGGGTAGCCGTCGTCCTTCGACATCACCTTCGCGCCATGCACATGCGCAATCGCCCGCACCTCCGGCACATCCCGCCCCGCGCCATGCAGCGAATGGTCGATCGGCAGAAAGTGCTTCGCCGGCAGATTGTTCACCCAGCAAATATCCAAAGCCTCACCCGACCGCGCCTCAATCAACGGCGATAGAGCATCCGCTCCCCGGCCTTCTACCGCATAGCTCCACATCCGCGTAGCCGGCACGTCGCGATGCACCTTCGCATACACCTCCTGCATCGTCAGCGTCAGCATCCGCCTGCCCTTGCGCAGCACCGGCCTGGCCACCGGCGGCATCGGCAGAGCATCCACAAACGGCGTCAACTCCAGCGTGTGCAGCATCGGCGGCCCCACATGCGGCGGGGTCGGTGCCGGGGCCGCCACACGCCCCGCCTGCCCCTGCGCCGAACCCATCTTCATTCCGCCGCCCATCTGGCTCTGCGCAGCCTGGGCAAATACCCGCCGCGCCCCATACCCCGCGCCCGAAGCGGCGGCACGTTCCAGAAACGATCGTCGGGACCAGGGCACGGGCTTGACTCCAGGGCGCGAAGCAGAGGCACCACTCCGCGCCGCAAGTGTGTGCCCTCACCTTACAAAACCAACGTGAAGGACCGGTGAATCTCCTCCTAGTTGCCGCTCGTTACAGCACCCGTCGCCGGATTCAGAACCACCACATTCGGGTTCGGCACCACCGCTCCGTTGCTGAAGTTGAACATGTTGTTCAACGACCCCGCGATGCTGTCGAACGATCCTCCGCCGATGCGCTGACTGCCCAGAAACGTGTCTTCGATAAACTTCGTGATCGAGCTCTGGTCCGTCACCGTCGAGTCAACGTAATTCTTGTTCGCCCAGGGCGAGATCACCACCAGCGGCATTCGCGTCCCATAGCCGCAGCGGCCCTGCGCCGCGGCAGTCCCTGTCACTCCCGGCAGCGCCATCAGCGAAGCCGCCCTGCTGATGCACACGCCCGCCCCGCTGATCTTGTCCGCCGTCGTCGTCGACCCGTTCACCAGGTCCGACACATGGTCATACCAGCCGTCCGAGTCGTCATACGCAAGGATGATCGCCGTGCTCGGCCAGAAGCTCGACTGCTCGATCGCATTCACCGTGTTCACGATGAACGTCTGCTCGTCCAGCGGGTCCGAGTTGCCCGCGTGCCCATCCTGGTACCGCGGAGCCTTCAAAAAGCTCACGCTCGCCATGTTCCCGGCCTTCAGCGCGTCTGTGAAGTCATGAATATCGTACTCATGGTTCGCCGCCGCATCCGCCGCGCCGATCGCCACCCCCGGCGTCGGCCGGCTGTGCAGCGGGTTGATCGTGCTCGCATAGTACTGGAACGGCTGATGGTGCGCCGAGTAGTCCACCTGGGTCCCCGTATAAGCCGACACGCTCGAACGCGTGCAGCCGATGGTCCCGTTCGGGTTCGTCGCCGTCAGGTCGAAGCCGCCCTGGAACCAGCCCCACGTCACGCCCTTCGCATTCAGCAGATCGCCGATGTTCTTACCCGACATGCTCACCGAGCTCGTCGTGCTCGAGCAGTAATCTCCCGTCGGGTCCGCGTCGCTGATCAGCGTCAGCCCCCCGTTCCCATCCGCCACCACAGACCCGCCCGGGTTCACCGTATTCACCACCCCGTTCGTCTGCCCCGAGACCAGGTTGATCGCGCCCGGAGTCGACGGCCCGAACACTGTGCTGAACGAATGATCGTTCATCGCATAGTGCTGCGCGTAGTTCCACAGCGCCGTCGTCGTGTTGCCGTCGTAGTAGCCCATCGTCAGCCCGCTTGTCGTCGCTACCGCCGATGCCCCCGTCGCCGTCGCCACTGCCGCGCTGTCCGCCCGGCCCACCGACATCGGAAACAGGTCCATCCTCCCGTTGTCGTAAGCCGCCTGCTCATCCGTGTAGCCATGGTCCTGGTCCGCCGTCGCGGCCTGCGCCGGAGACAGACGGAACGGATTCGCCGCCCCCGCCCCGTTCGCCGCGCTCAGGTTCGGATTCGCCGTCAGCAAACCCGGGTACGCCACATAGTTGTTTGGAATCGGCGTGCCCGCCGCCGCCGTGAACTTCGTCTCGCCCGGGTTGTTCACCGCATTCGGATACGTCCCGAAGTAGTGATCGAACGAGATATTCTCGCCGAAGATCACAACCACATGCTTGATCGCCTGTGCGCTCGTCGTCGGCGTCACCACCGGCGTAGGCACAACAGTGGAAGCAGGCTGGCTGCTGTTCGTGCTGCACCCGGCAAGAATCACTGTATAGGTCAACATCAACGCTGAAACTTTCCTGAACATGGCGCGCCAATCCTCGAAACATGGGTTGTTTGAACCGTCTCAGTATCGGGACCGCTCATGCGCCTCTTGATGAATCGTCATTGAAAAACTGATGAATCCTTACAGCCGAGAGCTCTGTGGCCCTGAACGGCATAGGGGCTTGTTGACGCTATCGCTTCCCCTTCACCCAATCCTCATACCCAATCCGCGGCACATTCAAAAACGAATCTCGCGTCTTCACATAGTTCCCCAGCCCGTTCATCCGCCCCACCGCATGCAGCTCCTCCGCCCGGATGTACGGCCCCTTCAGATCGACGAACGCATCCTCCACATACATCGCCACCACCCGCCCCAGGATGATCCGCGACCGCCCGATCTCGATCGTCGAATGCTCCACGCACTCCAGCGCCGCGTGCGCTGTCTTGATCCGCGGCACCCCCACCACCGCAGACTCCGTCGTTTCCAGCCCCGCCATCTCCAAC
>CAXTPN010000234.1:0-3902 GCA_964246125.1 uncultured Acidobacteriaceae bacterium | reverse complement strand
GTGCCTGGCGATCGAGCCGGCGTTTATCTTGCTGGACGAGCCGTTTTCCGGGATCGACCCGATCGCGGTGCTGGATCTGCAGGAGATTATCTTTGCGCTGAAGGCGAGCGGGATTGGGGTGCTGATTACAGACCACAATGTCCGGGAGACGCTGATTGTTACGGATCGCGCTTACATCATCAACGAGGGTCAGATTTTTAGGGCTGGTACACCGGGGGAACTGGGGAGGGACCCTGAGGTGAAGCGGATCTATCTGGGGGAGAAGTTCTCGATGGACTAGATATTTGCTGACTGATGATAAGGGGAGAACTTTGCGTACAACTATCGCTATCGATGACGATGTGCTGGCTGCCGTGAAGGAGTTGGCAAACACGGAGCGTAAGAGCATTGGCGAGATCATGTCCTCGCTGGCGCGGACAGCGTTGCGGCACCGCGATTCAACCGAAAGGGTGCGCAACGGCGTGCCTTTGCTACCCGTGTCGCCGAATGCGCCTAAGGTGACTTCGGGGTTCGTGAAGCAGTTAGCCAAGGAGTTAGGTCGATTCGGTACCTGCTTGATGTCAATGTGTTGATCGCATTGATCGATCCCGGGCATGAAGGCTGGTACTACGACCTCACACTGCTGGACCCAAGGTATGTGCATGCCGGGCGCCTTACTGACTCCGCACAGGTGACGGATACCTATCTGCACTGGCGCGCGCACGTCATGGGCGTTTAGCGACCTCTGATCGGCATCTGGTTACCAATGCGGTCATTGGCGGGGCATTGGCGCGGCAGATCATCCCCTGACCGATGGGGTGAACAGATATGTAATTTCCGGGTGGGTTGGCAGTAGAATTCTGATGGGAAATGACACAAAGGGTGCATGGGCGGCGGGCTGCAAGCGTGTGTGCGGAAGAGTAGACTGAGGTCCAACGTAGCTTATCCGCGGAAGCGGGTAGCAGGTGATCTCCTGGGCTTGTCTTGAGGTAGTTCTGAGTGCTGCTGCAACCGAAGCTGAATTTGAAGGTCTCGCAACGACAGGTGCTGACGCCGGGCCTGGTGCAGATGGTCAGCGTGCTGGCGTTGAACAAGCTCGAGTTGAAGGAGATGATCAACTCGGAGATGATCGAGAACCCGGTGCTGGAGGAGTTGGAGGAATCAGCCGCGACGCTGGAGGAGCGTTCGGGGCTGGAGGGGGATCGGGAGCGCTCTGCCGAGGCGGTGGTGGAGGAGAGCAAGCGGGAGGAGAAGGACCCGTTCGACGAGATTGATTTTGGGAGTTACTTTCAGGATTATCTCGATCCTGGGTTTAAGGTGGCGTCGAACTTCGAGGAGTACGACAAGCCTTCGTTCGAGCACTTTCTTGCCGCGCCGAGTACGTTGAGCGATCACCTGCTGTGGCAGCTTGGGTCGTTGACGATGACGGACGAGGTGAGGGCCGCGGCGGAGTTGATTGTCGGGAACCTGGATGGGAATGGGTATCTGACGGCGAGCGATGAGGAGTTGGTGGAGGGGCTGGCCGCGGATGAGGCGGCGCGGGCAAGGGCTGCCGCGAAGGGGGAGCCGATTCCGTTTGAGCGGGCGCTGAAGGGCAGGCCGGAGGAGGGCGGAGTGGCGGAATCCCATGTCTCAGAATTGAGACCTGGGGCACCCATATCTGTTGCGGCGGAGGGGTTGCTGCGCGCGGTGGTTCAGGCACGGAACCTGATGCATCAGCTGGATCCGATCGGGGTTGCGGCGCGTGACCTGCGGGAGTGTCTACTGATCCAGATTGCGGCGCAGCGGCGGGAGGCTGCGGGGGTGTTGCGGCGGCGGGAGGAGCAGGAGAAGCAAATTCCCTTCGGGAATGACAGACAGTTTGAGAATGACAAACAAAATGAGGATGGGGCGCGGGGGGAGGATGTGTTTGGGGTGGCGGCGCACATTGTGGGGAATTGCCTGGCGCTGCTGCAGAAGAAGGACATGCGGGAGTTGACGAAGAGCTGCGCGCGCACGCCGGAGGAGGTGCAGACGGCGGTGGAGTACATTCGGACGCTGGACCCAAGGCCGGGGCAGCGGTACAACCTGTCCGAGACGCGGCTGATCGAGCCGGATGTGGCGTTTGTGAAGCGCGATGACGAGTATGTGGTGGTGATGAACGAGGAGGACATGCCGACGCTGCGGTTGAGCGGGAGCTACCGCAAGATGCTGCGGGGAAAGAACACGGAGAAAGAGGTTCGCGAGTATGTGAAGGAGCGGTACAAGAGCGCGATTCAACTGCTGCGGAATATCGAGCAGAGGAAGAACACGATTGTGCGGACGTGCGAGGCGATCGTGCGGCGGCAGAGCGAGTTCCTGGAGCGGGGGGAGCAGGCGCTGAAGCCGATGATGATCAAGGAGGTGGCGGAGGAGATTGGGGTGCATCCTTCGACGGTGAGCCGGGCGGTGGCGAACAAGTATGTGCATACGACGCAGGGGGTTTATGAGTTGCGGTTCTTCTTCAGCGAAGGGGTGAATGGGCCGGAGGGGGGCGATCTGCCGCTGGTGCTGCTGAAGCGGAAGGTAAAGAAGCTGATCGAGGAGGAAGACCCGCGCAAGCCGCTGACGGACGATCATCTGGCGGCTGAGTTGAAGGCGCAGGGGATCAATGTGACTCGGCGGACCGTGGCGAAGTACCGGGAGGATATGCAGATTCCGAGTACGCATCAGCGGCGGGTGCGATGAGGGCCGGCGACTGGTCGTCGACACCCCACCTCAGCCGCGCGAAGCTGCGTCTGAGATGGGGCGCCCGGGGCATTGGCGCCGCGGATGCAGCAGGAGTTCCATTACGGGTTGGCGTTTTGGGGTATTGAAACAACGGCATCCCCGGAAAATGGCGTGGCATCGTAGGATGTGTAGCAAGGAACACGAGGTGAAGGAATGATCGTTGAATACACCGGACGTGGAACCACGGTTACAGAGAAACAGAAGAGGCTGGCGGATGCGGAGCTGGCGCGGATCGACAGCATCATTGGGCGCACGGTGAGTGCGCATGTGATTCTGACCGAAGACAAGTACAGGCAGATCGCCGAGGTGACGTTGAAGACGGCGACGGACTCGCTGGTGGCGACGTGCGAGGGGACGGAGATGCTGACGGCGCTGCATGATGCGCTGAAGAAGGTGGAGCAGCAGGCGCTGAAGCATAAAGAACGGAAGATCACGGTGGAGCGGCATGCGAAGCCGAACTCGGCGGAGCCGTTGATCGAGGTGGGTTTGCCGGCGAACGGATGATCTTTGTTTGAGCGGAAGGAGAGAAGCCTCGGCGATGGCCGGGGCTTTTCCTTTTTGCGGCGAGGAGAGCGGCCGGCACAGTCTCAGGTTGCAGGTTGATTCGGTCGATAGTGAAGGTGAGGAGTGCCGAAGAATGAGGAGTGCGGCGGAAGAGGTAAGCTCCGGGCTGGAGGGGTTGCTGGTGGATGCTGTGCTGGATGCGATCCCAGAGGCGACGGTGGTGACGCGCGGGGAAGAGATCGTGCATGTGAACCTGGAGTTTACGCGGTTGTTCGGGTACACGCCGTGGGAATGCATCGGGCGTGAGCTGTCGGAGCTGGTGGTGCCGGAGGGGCGGCAGCACGAACGCGAGTTGATGCTGCATATGCTGAGGATTACGGGGCGCGGCGAGATGGAGACGCAGCGGCGAACGCGGTCCGGCGAGGAGGTGACGGTGTGCCTGCATATGGTGCGGGTGCGGTCCGAAGGTGCCGGCATCGTGACGCTGGTGACGTATCGGGACCTGCGCAGGCAGAAGCAGGAGGAGGCGCGGCTGACGCACTCGGCACGGCATGATGGGCTGACGGGGCTGGCGAATCGGGCGGAGTTTTTGGAGCGGGTGGAGCGGACGCTGGCGCGGCTGAGGCGGCGGCCGGACCGGCGGTTTGCGGTGATCTTCCTCGACCTAGACG
>CAXTPN010000233.1:3564-3907 GCA_964246125.1 uncultured Acidobacteriaceae bacterium | reverse complement strand
TGCGAACGCAGCCGGAGAGCAGCAGCAACGTGGCGACGCCGGCGGCGGCGATGACGGATGGGCGGGAGAGGCGATGCGGCATGAGGAGCTCCAGGGAAGCGCTTTTGACTTCGTGGGCCCGGAATGACAATGACGAATATACAGCACTTGACTTGAGGCCGAGTCCATGTTTCAGTAGTCGCACATCAGATTAAGGCCCACCGTTTACTGCACGAGTTCTCCCTGAACTGCCGGGCCGCGTTGTTTATGTAGGAAAGACTCGAGGGTCTCTTGTCAGAAGAAATTTATGATTTTGTTGTTGTGGGATCGGGAATGTTTGTGAAGAGAGGTTCGAAACGTACAT
>CAXTPN010000233.1:0-3554 GCA_964246125.1 uncultured Acidobacteriaceae bacterium | reverse complement strand
GCCTGTAGCGGCGAACCTGGCGCGCGCTGGATACACCGTGCTGGTGCTGGAGGCCGGCGGGGATTGCAACAGCTTTCACTATCGCGTGCCCTGCTTTCATCCTTTAGCAAGCGAAGACCCGGCGATGAGCTGGGACTTCTTTGTCCGGCACTATGACGACCAGGCGATGCAGCAGAAGGACTCGAAGTATGTGGCGGCGGAGGACGGCATCCTGTATCCGCGGGCGGGGACGCTGGGCGGCTGCACGGCGCACAACGCGATGATTACGGTGTATCCGCAGAACAGCGATTGGGAGGGGATACAGAAGCTGACGGGGGACAGCTCATGGGCGCCGGAGAAGATGCGGACGTACTTCGAGCGGCTGGAGCAGTGCGGCTACATTACAGGGGTGAAGCGGCTGAAGGAGGCAATCGCGGGGCTGCTGCACGGGCAGGGGACGAACCCGGCGCGGCACGGCTATGGAGGCTGGCTGCACACGGAGGTGGCGAGCGCGGGGATGATCCTGAAGGACATCGAGCTGCTGAAGCTGATCGCGGAGGCCGCGATCACGGGCCTGGCGCATCATCTGACGGGGCTGGGCCTGGATATCGAGACGCTCTTCGACCCCAACGATTGGCGCACGGTGACGAGCAAGGGGCGGGAGGCGGTGTGCCTGACGCCGCTGGCGACACGGATGGGCGCGCGTAATGGGACGCGCGAGCGGCTGCTGACGACAGTGGATGAGACGAAGGGCCGGTTGAAGATACTAACGGGCGCGCTGGCTTCAAAGGTGGTCTTCGACGGCAAGCGCGCGGTGGGCGTGGAGTATCTGCTGGGAACCAAGCTGTATCGCGCGTCGCGCAGCGCGCCTACAGACGCGGTCGCGGACGGCGAGCCGGTGAAGGCCACGGTGAAGGCCCGGCACGAGGTGATTCTGTCTGGCGGCGCGTTCAACAGCCCGCAGTTGTTGATGCTTTCGGGGATCGGGGACGAGGCGCAGTTGCGCGAGTTTGGGATCACACCGGTGGTCAACCTGCCGGGCGTGGGCAAGAACCTGCAAGACCGGTACGAGGTAGGCGTGGTGTCGCAGACGCAGAAGCCGTTCGCTTTGTTGAAGGGCGCGAGCTTTGCCGTGCCGGAGGAGGGCGCGGCGCCGGACGCAACGCTGGCCGAGTGGGAGCGGGGCAAGGGCGTGTATACGACCAATGGGGCGGCGATCGCGGTGACCAAGCGGTCAAGCCCGGACAAGGTCGATCCGGACCTGTTTATCTTCGGGCTGCCGTCGTTTTTCAAGGGCTACTATCCCGGCTATTCGAGCGCGCTGGCGCGGTATCAGGACAAGTTCACCTGGGCGATCCTGAAGGCGCACACGCAGAACACGGCGGGCGAGGTGAAGCTGAAGAGCGACGACCCGCGCGATGTGCCTTCGATTCACTTCCGCTACTTCGAGGAGGGCAACGATGCGGCGAAGGACGATCTGCGGTCGGTGGTGGAGGGCGTGAAGTTTGCGCGGGAGATGAACCAGCACATCGAGAAGAAGGTGCCGCTCGAGGAACTGCTGCCGGGCCCGGGCGTGGCCTCGGACGATGACATCGCCGAGTTTATCCAGGCCGAGGCGTGGGGGCACCATGCGTCCTGCACGAACCGGATGGGCAAGTCGAAGGACCCGATGGCGGTGCTGGACAGCAGGTTCCGGGTGCTGGGGACGACGGGGCTGCGAGTTGTCGACGCTTCGGTGTTTCCGCGGATTCCGGGGTACTTCATCGTGAGCGCGGTGTACATGGCGGCGGAGAAGGCGAGTGATGCGATTCTGGAAGATCTGAGACTGGCGGAGCGGACGGGAGGGGTGGCATGACTGGCGATACATATCCTGTGAAGAGGCGGCGGGTGTGGCCTCGGGTTCTGCTGGCCATTATCGTTGTGCCGATCGTGCTGGTGCTGTTGCTAATTACGGCGGCGCTGGTGCTGCCGCACTCGAAGTCGGGCAAGGTGCGGGACGAAGCGATGCAGGCGGGGCGGTCGGCCGAGAGCCTGCCGGCCGCGGACGAGGATTACTACCACGACATGGACGGCGGCGTGGCGCTGACGACCGACGAGGTGAAGGGCCGGAACAACTGGATTGTGTGGACGGCGGGCAATGACCGCTTCTGGGATTTGATCTCGGCCAAGAGCCTGGAGGCGCTGGACTTTCTGAAGACTGTGTCGTCGGCGCCGGGGCTGCCGGCGCAGCGGAGCAATCGCTGGGAGTACCTGGGGCTGGTGAACGAGCCGTGCTTCGAGCAGGCGACGGGCCCTGACCCGAACCGGTTTGGACTATGGCTGGATAAGCGCAAGGCGGACTGCCCGGCGGACCCGTTCGAGAACGAACAGAAGTATCCAGGGATCAAGATCGGCGCACGCGGGACGACCGTGCCGGTGGGTTCGTACTACGGTTATGGGACGGGGATCGTGGGCTTGCGGCTGTTTCCGAACCCTGCGTTCGACGAGAAGGCGAAGGCGCATTGGGACCCGGTGCGGTACTACAACGACCCGAGCTATTACAACGACAAGAGCCTGGTGAAGCCGTATCGGGTGGGGATGTCGTGCGGGGTGTGGCATTTGGGGGCGCAGCCGCGGCCGCCCCCCGCCGGGCCGGCCGGGCGGGCGCGCCGGCCGCCGGCGCCCCCCCCCCCCCCCCCCCCCCCCCCCCCCCCCCCTCGACGCCCGGGCCGCAGGTCTGTCGGTCGTTCACCAGAACCTCGGCCTGGTAGACGACCGGACGGTCTGGGAGAACGTCCGGCTCGGCCGCTTCCGGGCCTCGGGCGGGCTGCTGCGCAAGATCAACGGCAAGGCAGAGCGGACGGCGGTCGAGGAAGTCCTCGTCCGGCTGGGGGCCCGCCTCGACGTCAGCCAGCGGGTCGGCGAGCTGTCGGCCGAGGACCGGGCCGCAGTCGCCATCGCCCGCGCGATGCAGGACCACGAGCCAGGCGGTGGCCTGATCATCTTTGACGAGTCGACCCGGGCCATGAGCAAGGCCGCCCGGGAGCGGTTCTTCGCCCTGGTGCGGTCGGTGATCGACAACGGCGCCTCGGTGCTGATGATCTCGCACCAGCTGGAAGAGGTCGTCGAGGTCACCGACCGGGTCACGGTCATGCGCGACGGGCAGGTGGTGGAGACCGGCATCGAGACCAAGGCGGTCGACGAGGCCGGCCTCACCCGGCTGATGCTCGGCCGTCACCTGGTGACCCACGGGCGGGTGGACAGCCGAGCCCAGGATGGGCTGGCCGCCTCGGTGCGCCAGCTCGCCGTGCGCTCGGTGACGAACTTCGACCTCGATCTGAAAAAGGGCGAGATCGTCGGCCTGACCGGGCTGGTCGGCTCGGGCGCGGTCGCGGCGGCCGAGGCAATCGGCGGCGCCCGGGAGGCGCGGACGGGCACGCTCACGGTCGGCGGGCGGGAAATCTCACTCAGCCGCAAGCGCGGCTCCACCGGGGATTTCATCGCCGCGGGGGTGGCGTTCGTCGCCGAGCGCCGCCTGGAGCAGGGGCTCGCGGGAGAGCTCTCGGTGGAGCAGAACCTGACGCTGCCCCGGGTGC
>CAXTPN010000232.1:2008-3911 GCA_964246125.1 uncultured Acidobacteriaceae bacterium | reverse complement strand
CCCAGCAGATTGTGCCCGCACCCATGCCCCGGCGCGCCGCTCACCACCGCCTCTCGCGTCGCCACCGCCTGCTGCGATAGCCCCGGCAGCGCATCGAACTCCCCCAGAATCGCGATCACCGGCTTGCCCGATCCAAAGCTCGCCACGAATCCCGTCGGCTCGTCCGCCACCCCCGCCTGCACCGAAAAACCCCCCGCCTTCAACTGCTCCTGCAGCAGCTTCGAGCTCTTGTTCTCGTGATAACCCCAGATCTCCTTCGAGACCTTCTTGTAAGCATCCGCCTTCGCATCCACAAGCTGCTCCACCTGCGTCCGCTCCCCCGAAGCCAGTTGTCCTCCAGCATGCGTCGCGCAAGCCAGCATTCCAGCTACAAAAAATCCAGCACGAACCATCATTTCATCAGCTCCTATCCAGCTTTTTCAACCGCGTCTTACTGCCCCACACTGCCCACAACTGCTCCACAGCCTTCGTCTTCACCCGCAGGGATCTTCGGCAACCCACGCCTTCGCCACCTTCCCAACTTTGTCTCTTTCTGCGAAGCATACCTCACCCTCCCTCATTCGCGTTAGCCGATTTTCGCCTCCCTCTCGAAATGCACCTCCCAGGCCGCGCATATTGACACCGTCCCCGATTGCAATTACAACCATGCCATAGCTCCCAATTTCATAGCGTTCGCCCCGTCGGTTCCTACACAGCAGTCCGAACTGCCGCATCATTAGCATCCACATCTGCCGGAGTCACGGCGCGCCTAGCCGATCTCACACCATGGATAGCACTACCCGATGATCCATCTCTCCCGCTCGTCCCTCCCGATCGTCGCCCCGCTCCTCTTCGCCTTGGCGGCCTACGCCGGCGATGCTCCGGCCCAGACTCCCAGCCAGATCCTCGCCCGCGCCGACGTCCAGGCCGCCATGCAGGCCATCAAGACCAACGAACCCCACTTCATCGACGAACAAATCCGCCTCTGCGAAATCTCCTCCCCACCCTTCCACGAGGACAAGCGCGCCGCCGAGCTAGCCCGCCTCTTCCGTGAAGCCGGCCTCCAGAACGTTCGCATCGACCACGCCGGCAACGTTCTCGGAGACCGTCCCGGCGCGGAGCCGCATCCACGCCTCGTCCTGGCCGCTCACCTCGATACCGTCTTCCCGCCCGAAACCGACGTGCACGTCACCCGCACCGGCAATCTCCTCAAAGGCCCCGGAATCGGCGACGACTGCCGCGGCCTCGCAGCCGTACTCGCCGTCATCCGCGGAATGAGCGAAGCGCACCTGAAGACCCGCGGCACCGTCACCTTCGTGGCCGATGTCGGCGAAGAAGGCCCCGGCGATCTCCGCGGCATGAAGGAACTCTTCAACAGCACCTTGACAGGCCAGATCGACGACTTCATGTCCATCGAGCCCGGTTAGCCGCAGCGACTCACCAACGGCGGCGTCGGCAGCTATCGTTATCGCGTCACCTTTACCGGCCCCGGCGGCCACAGCTACGGAGCCTTCGGCCTCGCCAACCCCATCGAAGCCCTCGGACGCGCTGCCGCCCACATCGGTGAAATCCAGGTTCCCACGGAACCCAAAACCACCTTCAACCTCGGCCTCGTCGGCGGCGGAACCTCCGTCAACTCCATCCCCTTCGAAGCCTGGTTCGAGTTCGACGAGCGCTCTCCCGATATCAAGTCCCTCGACATCGTCGACGCCAAGTTCAAGCAAGCCGTCCAGCAGGGCCTCGACGAGGAAAATGCCCGCTGGCACGATAAAGGCAAGCTCTCCGTCACCATCAAGCCCATCGGCATCCGCCCCGCCGGCCAGACAGACCCCAAGGCCGCCATCGTCGTCACCGCCGCCGCCGCCATTGTCGCCCTCGGCTTTGGCGACCCAACCTGCGGCGCCGGCTCCAGCGACTCCAACAT
>CAXTPN010000232.1:1618-1998 GCA_964246125.1 uncultured Acidobacteriaceae bacterium | reverse complement strand
GCGCCTCCAACAGCCCCAAGCATCTCGGCATCCCCGCCATCACCATCGGCGGCGGCGGCAAGGATCAAGGCGCCCACTCTCTCGGCGAAACCGACGACATCACCGACTCCTGGAAGGGCCCGCAAAACGCCCTCCTCATCCTCCTCTCCCTGCTCCAGTAGCCTTGGACCCCCATCCACACGCCCGTCATCCTGAACGCAGTGCCAACACGCCCATGATCCTGAACGCAGTGCCCACACGCCCATGATCCTGAACGCAGTGCCAACACGCCCATGATCCTGAACGCATTGCCAACACGCCCGTCATCCTGAACGCAGTGAAGGACCCCTGTATTTCGCATTTAGCCCTTGCTTGTTCTGCTCATCTCAAGGAGGTCGCAT
>CAXTPN010000232.1:0-1556 GCA_964246125.1 uncultured Acidobacteriaceae bacterium | reverse complement strand
CCCCCCCTTCACCCGCCGCGACTTCATCCAGCGCGCAGCCGCAACCTCCGCCATCTTCGCCGCGGCCCCCCACTCCGTCTTCGCACAATCCAGCGATGCAGCCGCCGTCATCGCCCAGATCGCCACCCAGCACGACGCCACCGTAAAAATCCTCCAGGACTGGATCGCCCTTCCCTCTATCGCCGCTGAAAACCGCAACTACCCGCAAGGCCCCGAGTACATGGCCCAACTCGCCCGCGACGCCGGCTTCACCCACGTTGAGGTTGTGCCCACCGCCGGCAAATCCGGCGTCTTCGCCACCCTCGACGCCGGCGCGCCCACCTGGCTGGGCATCTACTTCATGTACGACGTCAAGCAGTTCGACCCCGCCGAGTGGTCATCCCCACCCCTCGAAGCTCGCCTCGTCGACAAGCCCGGCCTCGGCAAAGTCATCGTCGGCCGCGGCGCAACCAATAGCAAAGGCCCGCAGACCGCCGTCCTGGCCGCTCTCCACGCCTTCAAAGCCTCCGGCAAGAAGCTTCCCGTCAACATCGTCCTCGTCTGCGAGGGCGAAGAGGAGATCGGCTCCCCCAACTTCCACGAAATCGTCTTCAAGCCTGAAGTCGAGGCCGCGCTGAAAAAGTGCATGGGCGTCATGATCCCCCTCGGCAGCCAATCGCTTGACGGTTCCGTCGAAATCAACCTCGGCGCCAAAGGCGTCGTCGAACTCGAACTCGTCTCCACCGGCGAAAAGTGGGGCCGCGGCCCCAGGCACGACGTCCACTCCAGCCTCGAGGCCCAGCTTGACTCCCCCGTCTGGCATCTCATCCAGGCCCTCAACACCCTCATCGGCCCCGACGGCCACACCCCCGCCGTCGAAGGCTTCTTCAGCAAGGTCCGCCCGCTCTCCCCCGCGCAGACCAAAATCCTCGAAGACGCCATCCCCAAACGCAGCCAGGCTGCTTTCATGAAGTCCACCGGCGCCGAGCACATGTACAAAGACGAATCCTGGCATGACTCCCTCGTACGCCTCGCCTCCCAGCCCACCATCAACATCGAAGGCCTCGTCGCCGGCTATACCGGCCCCGGCGGCAAAACCATCCTCCCCCACCGCGCCGTCGCTAAAATCGACATGCGCATCGTCCCCGACATGACCGCCCAAGGCACCCTCGCTCTGCTGAAGGCGCACCTCTCCAAACACGGCTTTGCCGACATCGAGGTCAACATGAGCGGCGGCTACGACCCCACCGAGACGGACCCGTCCGCCAAGCTCGTCCATGCCTTCGTCGCCAGCTACAAATCCGCCGGCATCGACCCCCTCCTCTGGCCGCGCCTCGCCGGCTCCTGGCCCGGAGTAACCTTCACCGGCGCGCCACTCAAACTCGCCGCCGGCCAATTTGGCCTCGGCCACGGCGACGGTGCCCACGCGCCCGACGAATACTTCATCATCGACTCCGCCAACCCGAAAGTCGCCGGCATGGAGGGCGCCGTCCGATCCTACGTCGAGTTTTTCTACAAACTAGCCTGACTTAAATGCACGTCATCCTGAGCGAAGCGTCCATGCACCACCACTAAAG
>CAXTPN010000231.1:0-3916 GCA_964246125.1 uncultured Acidobacteriaceae bacterium | reverse complement strand
GATGAGCGGAAATCTCTGCCGCTGCGGAGCCTACGTTCACTTGATCGACGCGTTCCGAGAAGTCCATTTGTCATCGATCGCAGCGGATCTCGCTCCGGCCAAAGGGAAATCGTAACGATGCGGCCGTTTACCTTTAAGAGAGTTTCCGATCCTGAAAGCGCAATACGCGCCTTTGGGCCAAACGCTAAATACCTCGCGGGCGGGACGAACCTCCTCGACCTGATGAAGGAGGGTATCGAGCGGCCAGATTCACTGGTGGACGTGACCCGGCTCGCGCTGACCTGTATCGGCCCTGCGCAAGAGGACGCAAGCAGTGGGGCGTTGTCAATCGGCGGCATGGCGCGAAACAGCGACACGGCCAATCATCCTTTCGTGCGACAGCATTTCCCGCTGCTCAGCCAGGCGATTCTTGCCGGAGCAAGCGCTCAGATCCGCAACATGGCAACAACGGGCGGCAACCTGAACCAGCGGACACGTTGCCCTTATTTCTATGAGCCTGCGTTGCCTTGCAACAAGCGATCGCCGGGTACCGGATGCAGCGCGCGCGAAGGCATCAACCGTTCCCACGCGATCTTCGGTTGGACGGATGCGTGCGTTGCCACTCATCCCAGCGACATGTGCGTCGCACTTGCCGCGCTTAATGCCACGGTGAACATTCATGGTGTCGACGGCAAGCCGCGTGAGACGCCGTTCGCGGAATATCATCGATTGCCAGGCCAAGAACCGCAGCTCGACAACCGGCTTCAACCAGGCGAGATCGTCACCGCGGTGGTGGTTCCCCCTAACGGCCTTGCCGATCACTCTTGTTATCTCAAGGTGCGCGAACGAACCAGCTATGCGTTCGCGCTCGTCTCGGTCGCAGCGGCGCTGGAATTAAAGAACGGGGTTATCGCTGACGTTCGGTTGGCCATGGGAGGAGTCGCGCATAAGCCGTGGCGCGCGGTCGCCGCGGAAGATCTTCTCCGGAACCAGAAGCCATCCGAGGAACTATTCTCCGCCGCAGCCTCTTTGGAAATGGAAGCCGCAAAGCCTCTTCAACACAACGGCTACAAGGTGGAACTGGGGCGCCGCCTGATTGTGCGCGCTTTGCAGTCTGCGCTGAAGGGCACGGGAGGGCAAGAGTGACCGGCTATCCACAGGAACGCGCCGACGCGGCCCTCAAGGTGACCGGATCGGCTAAGTACACCGCGGACTTTTCGCTGCCAGCCATGGCGTATGCCGTGCTTGTCACGAGCACGATTGCCAAAGGACGAATCGCGCTCGTGAACCTCAGCTCCGCAGAGGCGTCAGAGAACGTGATCAAGGTCTTCACTCACCAGAACACCATGCGCCTGCACAGGCCGAAGGATACGTTTAACAACACCGTGAAGCAGCCCGCCAATCCGGCCGTGGAGACGACCAATACAGCGTCTTGCGTGCTGCCGCTCGAATCCGACCGCATCCATTTCTGGGGGCAGATTGTCGCGGTAGTGGTGGCCGAGAGCTTTGAGGCGGCGCTGGCGGGAGCCGACCTGGTGTCGATCCAGTACGAGGCGGAGACGCCGACCTGCTCATTCACCGGTAATCTCTCTCAGGCACGCAAGCCCGAATCCTACGTGGGCGAGCCGGTCGTCGTTATCGATGGAGATCCGGAAGGAGCGCTCGGAAGGGCGGAGAGAAACAGCGACCAAACCTACTCGACGCCCCTGATGAATCACCATCCCATGGAAATGCAGTCAACCCTTGCCGAGTGGCGTGGGGACGAGCTCTTCGTCGAAGAACCTTCGCGCTACGTGCAAGGCGTGAAGCGCAATCTCGCTCAGTCGTTCGGATTGCCGGACGAAAAAGTTCATGTGCGCTCCAAATTCGTGGGTGGCGCCTTCGGCAGCAAGGGCGCGGTCCGCCCGCATGTCCCGCTTGCCGCCATGTGCGCGAAGCAGATCGGACGGCCTGTGAAGTTGTTGCTCACGCGCCGTCAGGTCACCTTCGGCAGCGGCCACCGTCCGGACACGCTGCAGCGGGTCGCGCTCGGCTCCACGAGCGACGGGCGGCTCCAAGCGATCATTCATGAGGGGTTCTCCAGTTGTTCCAAGACGGATCCATTTATGGAGCCCTTCTCCGCGCTGACAGCAGGGCTCTATGCCGCGCCGAATCGTGCGCTGGCTCAGAAGATCGTGTTCCTGAACGTCAACCAGCCCACCAACATGCGCGGTCCGGGTGAGACCACCGGCATCTATGCTTTGGAGGCGGCCATGGACGAACTGGCCCACACACTGTCCATAGATCCTCTCGAACTGCGACGGCGAAACGAACCCGCTACCGAGCCGATAACCGGAAAGAGTTTCAGCTGCCGCCGCCTGCTCGACTGCATCGACAAGGGAGCTGCTGCGTTCGGCTGGGCAGAGCGACGGCAAACTCCGGGAACCTGGCGGGAGGGCAACCTGCTGATCGGCCATGGCTATGCGTCAACGACGTACCCACTCAAAGGCAGCCCTTGCCACGTGCGGTGCCGCATTCAGTCGGACGGGCTAATCATTGTCGAGAGTTCCACGCATGATTTCGGCAACGGCATCGCTACTACGGCGCGGCAGATCGCCGCCGGAACCCTCGGCGTGAGTTTTGACGACATCATCTTTAACTATGCCGATTCCGATCTGCCACCGGCGATGCAAACGGGCGGCTCGACAACCACAATGTGGATCGGTACGGCCATCAAAGAGGCTTGTGAAAGCGTCTTCACGAAACTGCGTGAGCTTGGGGCGACGGCTGCTGTGGGCGACAACAGCTTTGCATCCATGCTGCGCCGTGCCGGCCGTGAACAGGTGGAGGCGACCGCCGTTGCCGGACCTGACAAGGAGAAAGCCAAGAGGTTCGCCATGGACTCCTATGGCGCACATTTCTGCGAGGTTGCTGTCGACGCCGATACCGGCATGACGCAGGTGCGCCGATTCCTGAGCGCGATCAACGTCGGTCGTATTATCAATCCGAAGCTCGCGAAAAGTCAGTACATCGGGGCCGTGACGATGGGCATCGGCATGACGTTGATGGAAGGCAATCAACTCGACCCGCGCAATGGGATGTGGATAAACGCCGAACTTGCCGACTATCACGTTCCCGTTTATGCGGACGCCCACAGCATGGAGGTGATCTGGCTAGAGGAGCCGGACCTGATCGCCAATCCTTTGGGCGCAAAGGGACTCGGAGAAATGGGCCTGGTGGGCACGGCCGCAGCGATCGCCAATGCGATCTTTAACGCGACAGGGAAGCGCGTGAGGGATCTTCCAATCACACCGGACAAGCTCCTTTAGTTACTCGTTTCTTCTCTAAGAAACTCTTGAATACGAGGTAAGACCATGAGCAAACCATTACCCTACACAACGAAGCTAACCATCCCTCTTCCTTCGGAAGAAGACGTAAGGAACGCGATGGGAGACAAGTATAAACCCGGCGTGTTGAATGTCACCAAAATGCTGGCTGGCACAGGAGACTGCTTCGCGCCAATTGTTGCGCTGGTGAAGGCGCTATTCCAGAGCGACGATATCGAGCCCAAGCTGAGGGAAATGGCCACGCTGCGGACCGCCACACTTCTGCATGCGCCGTATGAATGGCAGCAGAATAGCAAGATGGCTCTCAACACCGGCCTCACACAGGACGAGATCGATGCAGTGGCGGTAGATGGGCCGGTGCAGGGGCTGGCGCCGGATTATCTGTTGGCGTGCTCCGCGACCGATGAGTTGGTGGGTAAAGGGGCGCTCACGGATGAGACGTTGTCCGGCTTGCTGAACCGATACGGCCAAGTCGGCACGCGGAAACTGATCCTGGCGATAGGTTATTTCACTCTGCTGGGCATGTTTCTCAATGGCTGTCGAGTGCCCCTAGAGACCAACGACAAGATTGGATCCTCGACTAGTCCGCTCGGCTAAACGAGAAGCGGATA
>CAXTPN010000230.1:0-3920 GCA_964246125.1 uncultured Acidobacteriaceae bacterium | reverse complement strand
GCTTTAGGGCTTCTTTTTTCTCTTCAACTTGCTTGAGGCGGGTTTCGTAGGGCACGGTGTGGGGTCTTCCTTGGGTTCTGGGCTGGGGTCTCACGGGCGCGGGAGCCGAGGCGAGGAGGTGCGCGGGATGCAGGTGCGCGACTTCTAAGTCTATCAGGTTGAGCGGATCTGAAAGGCATTGAGAAGCCTAGAGGCGGTTAGGGAACCCTGATCCCGGGCAAGTCGGGCGAGAAGTCGCGAGTATTGCGGGTGATGAGTACGCGATCTTCGGCCTGCGCCGTTGCAAGGATGATGGCGTCAGGGAGCTTAACACGATGTTGCTTTCGTACCAGGATTGTTAGTTCTGCAATCTTCGGCGTTAGAGGTACAAGATTGAAACGCTTCAAGAGTGCTGTTGCGTCATGCATCTCGTGCGGATGAACTCCGACAAGAACTTCTATCCAAGTAACGATGCTTATCGAGCGATTTTCGAATCGCTTAATCTCGGCGAGCGCTTGTGGAACTCCATCAAGGAGATCAATCACAATATTGGTGTCGAAGAGAGCGGCTACCTCTCCCATTCGCTTCGCAGCCTCTCTTGATAGGCGAGGCCGTCTTCATTGCGGTGTCGCCATAGGCCAAATGCTTTGTCGATAGCGTCGTCGGGATGAGGTTGATCCTGCATTGGGTCTGGTTGAGCCGCCAAATAGCCGGAGACCGCATCCCGCACGAGTTTGTCGCGGGGGACTTGGCGGTCCTCGCTCAGCTTGTCGAGGCGGGTGAGGTCTTCTTCCGGGATGTCGATGAGGGTTTGCATGATGACTCCGCATCTGTATTTAGCAGTGCCGGTACTCGGCGCTGGGGCGGCGACTTCCAGATCTACGGAAGGGGCTAGAGCTCGTCGCCGGGTACTGGGTGCCCGTGGTTGGCTGAGTCCAAAATGCTCAGCAGCGATTTTCCATCAGACTCTTGCGGGCGCCGCTGGAAGAATCTCTCGCTGACCCGCTGATCGCGAACACGTTCCTCGGCGACAGAGACCAGCCAATTTCCGAGGGAGACGCCCGACTGTGCTGCCTGCTGGGCGAAGTCTTCGAGCAGGGTTCCGGGTATTGGGACCGGGATGACAGTTTCCGTCATATCTTCCACCTCTCTTTGAGGATACGCCCGGGCGTAAAAACTTCAATCCCGAACCGTGTGGCGGCTGGTAGAAAATCGGCAATGTTGTGGGTAACGATAGCATCGGCATTCCCGTTGATCGCGGCTTCGAGGACCATCTCGTCATCAACGTCGGGTAGCTGCGGTCTGTAAGTGAAGCGGATGCGGACGTGGTCCGTAAAGCCTGCGAGGAAGATGAGGAAGTTCTCGATGGCGGGTGGTTGCACGCCATGTACGGCGACTTGCTCGGGACGGGTGAGGACAGCTTCATACTCCAGATAGAGCGCGGAAGAAGCGACAAGCCGGACCTGCCGCTGGGCGACGAGGTTCAGGAGTACGCGACTGGCGCCGGTGTGACTTCGGAATGCCGCAGCCATGACAGATGTATCGAGCACGATCCGCCAGTCATCACCCATGCGTCACGTTTAGCGCTCCCATTCGGCGCGTATCCTCTACTGGTAGGCCAAGCCATCTTCGGCGAAGTTGGCGCAAGGGCCGAAAGCTGGCCCGCCACGGCGTAGAGCAAAGAGATGGCTCAGAGAGGCGGATCAGAATGATAGTGCTCCTTCCAGATAACTCGTTCCTTGGTAAGTAGCTCAGCTCGAAGTTGTTCTATCTCTGCCTTTCGCTTCTACAACAAATTCGGAAAGCCTCTCAGCGGTAACAAGACGGATGCAGGTTGTCCTTCGTCCCTGATCTGGAGCAGTAAATATCACTTCTCCTGAATCTACTTGTTCTACTTGTACCTGATTACTGTCGTCTAAATAGCAGTTCACAAGGGGAGCATCGACAACGATCACGGGGAAGACGATCCTCATCACGGGAAACTCCGAATCGCGTTTAGCCTCGGTCGCATGACAGGCTGCTCTCATGGCAGAGGCAAGCGCAACATAGGCATTATCAACGTCCGAAGATGCTTGCCTAAACGAATAGCCTATGCGACCGTCCTTCCGTAACCACTTCAGTCTGCTAAAGAGTGCAAAATCAAAAGGCATTACCGTATGTCAGGATCACTGCTTGTCACTTCATGTAGAGCTTCGATGACGGGCTCGGACATAACCGCGTAGCTGAAGAAGATGTTCAAACCTGCTGTGGCCTGATTCGTGCTGAAGATGATCCAAGGTTTCTTGGATGACTTACATTCCACAACGAAAGTAATCCTGGTTAAGCCCCTGTAATTGCGGTCTATAGCCACTACGTCAGTCTCTCTAGTCTTTCCATCTGTTTCGTCATAGTGAATCTCTGATTGATGTACCTCAAATCCTCCTTTACGAAAGGCCAGTGCGGTACGCATTTCTAGAGGGTAGTCTTGATCCAAGACCCACTTACGAACACTTTCCAGCATCTCTCCTCCCCATTCTTGCTATTTTATGTCGCGCCAGTTGGGGCCGAGGCCTACGTCGGCGACGATGGGGATGGAGAAGGTGGCTACGGATTCCATCTCGTGCTTGACTAGGGTTTGCATCTCTTCGGCTTCTTCGGGGAGGACGTCGAAGAGGAGCTCGTCGTGGACCTGGAGGGTCATGCGGGAGCGGAGGTTGCGGCGGGTGATCTCGCGGTCGAGGGCGATCATGGCCAGTTTGATGAGGTCGGCGGCGGTGCCCTGGAGGGGGGTGTTGACGGCAGTGCGCTCGGCGAAGCCGCGCATGTTGGGGTTGCGGGAGGAGATGTCGGGGATGGGGCGGATGCGGCCGAAGTGGGTGCGGACGGCTTGGTCACGGCGGACGGTTTCAAGGGTTTGGTCGATGAAGCGGCGGACGCCGGCGTAGCGGTCGAAGTAGGTTTCGATGTAGGTGCGAGCGACCTTCTGGTCGATGCCTAGCTGGGCGGCGAGGCCGAAGGGGCTGATGCCGTAGACGATGCCGAAGTTGACGGCTTTGGCGCGGGCGCGGGTCTCCTTGTCGAGGTCGGCGATGGGGATGCCGAAGACCTCGGAGGCGGTGAGGGTGTGGATGTCGATGCCGGTGCGGTAGGCGTTGAGCAGGAGGGAGTCCTGGGAGAAGTGGGCCATGAGGCGGAGCTCGATCTGGCTGTAGTCGGCGGACATGAGGAGGTTGCCGGGAGCGGGGATGAAGGCGGCGCGGATGTCGCGGCCGATGGCAGTGCGGATGGGGATGTTCTGGAGGTTGGGGTTCGTGGAGGAGAGGCGGCCGGTGGCGGTGCCGACCTGGTTGAAGGTGGTGTGGATGCGGCCTTCGGGGTCGGCGAGTTGGGGGAGGGCGTCGAGGTAGGTGCCTTTAAGTTTTTGGAGCTGGCGATGCTCGATGACGAGGGCGGCGATGGGGTGGTTGAGCGCGAGCTCTTCGAGGACGTCCTGGGCGGTGGAGACTACTTTGCCTTTGCCGTATTTCATGGGCTTGGGGAGGCCCATGTGGGTGAAGAGAACTTCGCCTAACTGCTTGGGGGAGTTGATGTTGAAGCGCTGTCCGGAGTCGGCGTAGATGCGCTCGGCTAGGTCGTCGACGGTGACGGCGAGGCGGGAGGACATCTCGCGGAGGAAGGCGGGGTCGATGCGGACGCCGGCTTGCTCCATGCGGAGGAGGACGGGGACTAGGGGTTTGTCGATGGTTTCGTAGACGTTCATCAGCGGCGAGACGGAAGCAGGTCCCTGCGCTGCGCTGCGGGATGACAACAAGTTGGAGGTGACGGGGGTGATGAAGAGCATCTCCTCGGTCATGGCTCCGCCAAGGCCGGGTTGGTCCTTGGGGATGTGGTGTTCGAAGGTTCCGGCTTCGGTGAGCTGGGTAGCGAGGGCCTGGGCGAGGCGGACGATGGCGGTGGCGGGT
>CAXTPN010000229.1:0-3983 GCA_964246125.1 uncultured Acidobacteriaceae bacterium | reverse complement strand
GGATGAGGAGGTCGCCCGGGGCGAGGAGCGAAGGGAGGCTGCGGAAGTGGTCGTCGGTGCGGGCTCCGGTGTGCCGGTCTACGCGGAGGAGGCGGCTGTCTCCGCGAGTCTCGGGCGGGTGCTGGGCGATGAGGTCTTCGGGAAGGTCGAAGTGGAAGTCGGCGACGCGCACTTTGTCAGTTTATCGGGGTGCGGGCCGGGCGCGGCGAGAAGGCAATAGGGAGCGCAGGGTGAGCAGTTGCGTTAGGGCTTGAAGGTTCCGTCCGGGGCGATCGTGGGGGCGTTGGGGCCGAAGTCCGCGAGGGAGAGCTGCTTCACAACCTCGATTGCTTTGCCGGTGGCGTCCATGACCGGTCCGCCCTCTCCATCCTGCCGCCCGGGGATGAGTTTGCCGTCGAGGAAGCTGCCGTCGGGCGCGATGCGGATTTTGAAGATGTCGGTCAAGGCTGTTTCGGCTTCCAGGTGGAACATGCCGTAGGTGCAGAAGTTTCCCATGGAGTAGACGATGAGGCGGTCGCGGTAGAGCTCCATGCCGCGGAGAACGTGGGGCCTTCGGCTCATTTGTGCAAGGAGACCACGACCAGGTCGGCTCGCCGCTTCAGCTCGGCTACCAGCCGCTTGGCGTCGGGGAGGTCGTTGATGTTGGGGGCTACGTCGTTGAAGGCGAATCCGATAAAGCCGATGCGTTTGCCTTTGACTTCGAGCACGGCAGTGGCGTATGTGCCGCGCTCGCTGCCGATGTGCGCGATACCGAGTTCGTCGAGCACCTTGCGGGTGGAGGCGCGACCTTGAGCCCCGAAGTCTCCGGCGTGGTTGTTCGCGAGGTTGAGGACGGTGAAGCGCGCGTCCTTGAGGTAGGCTGCGTAGCGAGTAGGGACGCGAAAGGCGAAGCAGCTGCCCGGGGTGGCGGCGGGGCCGCACTTGGTGGAGACGCCGCCTTCGAGCAGGGGGCCTTCGAGGTTGCCGAAGGTGATATCGGGGTCCTTGAGCACGGACAGGAATGGCGACAGGAGATCGGCCCCATCGTTGGGCGGGAGCTTTGAGGAGTCGGGAAAGGTGGAGCCCATCATGATGTCGCCGACCGCCGCGATGGTGATGGCGGAGGTGTCCAGGCTGGATACCGGAGTGGGGTCTGCCGGAGTGGGAGCGGGAGTCTGGAGCTGGGCCCTGGAAGTCGCCACGGCCAACGCCAGGACACCCCACAGCACGCACGCCACTCTCCGCATCGCTCTCCTCCTGTGCCGGTGGTGCCGATTTACCAGAGCATACTCCAGCGGGGCCGGGCGCAGAAGAGGAGGGTGGCATACCACTACCGAGGGATGAATCCGCTGAGACAGGGTGAGGTGGGTTCGATAGAATCGAGCCACGCACGAAAAGGAGAATCCTGTGAACCTTCGCCGAGCTCTTCCCTCCCTCCTCTCCCTTGCCGTACTGCTTTGCTCCGGCGTGGCTTTGCGGGCGCAGGCATATACGACGATCGTGGTATTCGGCGATTCGCTTTCGGATACGGGGAATGTGGCGCACCTGACGCAGAGTGCGTACGGTATCCGCTATCCCGGAATCCTGTTGGACTATACGGACGGGCGGTTCACGGATGGTTCGCTGACGTTGCCGCCGGCGCAGCAGTTTACGGGCTTGTGGATCGAGCAGGCGGCGGCGACGCTGGGGGCGGCTCCGATGGTGAAGGACTCGCTGGATGGAGGGACGAACTATGCCTACGGCGACGCAACCACGGCGGCGGGGTCGCAGGTAGTGTCGTATAGCTCGGGGGGAACGACGTTTTCGATTACGATTCAGAACGTTGGCGGGCAGATTGCCGCGTATCTCGCGACGCACCCGGTGATTACGAACAAGACGCTGTTTGTAGTGTGGGGCGGGGCGAACGATGTTCTTCAGGCGACCACGCAGGCGCAGATAACCGCTGCGGCGACACTGGAGACCGCGAATATTCAGGCGCTGATCGCGGCGGGGGCGACGGACTTTTTGATTCCGAATCTGCCTCCGCTGGGGGCGATTCCACGGCTGAACGGCAATGCGGCGGCTTCGGCGCTGGCCACAGCGGGGGCGCTAGGGTACAACACGGCGCTGGCTGCGGGGGTTGCCGGGCTGCCCACAGCCAATCCGGGCAAGACGCTGCGGTTGTTTCAGATGGATATCTTCTCGTTGTTCAACTCGGTGCTGGCGTCGCCCGCGGTGTTTGGGCTTGTGAACGCGACGCAGAGCGCGCAGGGACAGCCTGTGGATCCGGATGAGTATCTGTTCTGGGATGACCTGCACCCGACAACGTACGGGCATTACCTGATTGCGCGGTTGGCGGAGAGCGTGTTGACTGAGAACAACGCAGCGGCGACGACGCTTAGCCTAGGTTCGGCGAATGCGCTGGCTGGGCAGACGGTACCGTTGAAGGCGGTGGTGGCGGCTCCGATGGGTACGACTACGGTGCCGACGGGGCTGGTGACGTTTTATAGCGGGAGCACGGCTGTGGCTACGGCGCTGCTGGATGCAACGGGGACGGCGACCGCGAGCTTGATAGCAGGGGCGGTAGCGGGGAGCCCGTATGGAATTACGGCGCACTACTCCGGGGATGGAGTGTACTACGCGAATGTATCGGCGTCGGCGAATTTGACCGTGCTGGCGACGCCGGTGGCCACGACGACAACGCTGGCGAGTTCGAGCGCGAGCATCAATTCTGGGTCGTCGGTGACGTTGACGGCGACGGTGACTTCTCCGGTGGGGCCGCCGACGGGGACCGTGACGTTTATGGATGGAATGACGGTGCTGGGAATGGGAACTCTTACCGCAGGAGCGACGAACAGTACAGCGACGTATACGGCGGCGGCGCTGGGGGCGGGTACGCATAACTTGACGGCGGTGCTTGGAGCTAACGCCACCTATGCGAGTTCGACTTCGGCTGCGCTTTCGGTCACGGTGGTCGCGCCTTCGTATACATTTACGGCTTCGCCGACTATGATGACGGTGAGCAGCGGATCGAGCGGATCGACTACCTTGACGGTGACGCCGGTGGGGGGCTTGACCGGGACTTACATGCTTGCGTGCGGTACTCTGCCGGCGCATTTCTCCTGCTCGTTTTCTCCGACGAGCGTTACGCTAACGGGGTCGAACACGGCGCAGACTTCGATGCTGACGATTGCGACGAATGTAGCGACGGCGGAGCTTGCGGCGCCGTCGCGGCCGGGCGCGCCGATGAGCTTGCCGGTGGTTGCCGCGTTTGCGCTGTTTCCTTGCGTTGGCGGGTTGGCTCTGGTGGGCAGCAAACGGAGGCAGCTAAGGTCGCTGCATCTGACGGTGTTGCTGATCGTGCTCTCGGGTGGCGCTTTGTTGGGGCTTGCGGGCTGCGCAAAGTCTTCTCCCAACGCGCCGGCGGGAACTTACACGGTGCCGGTGACGCTGACGCCTAGCGGGAGTGGGAGTTCCGCTTCGCTGAACATCACGGTGGTTGTGCAGTAGCACCGTTGGAAGCGGGCAAGCCCACGGTGTCAATCTCGCGGGCTTTGCTGTTGTGCAAGGTCAACGGCGCGGTCGAGGGCAGACTGGACGGCTCGGTGGAGATCGGATGGAGAGAGTCCGGCTGTGGCGATATGCGGGGGCCAGGTGAGGAGGACGGTCGAGAAGGGCTTGGGGATGAGAAACCTGTCCCAGGTGTTGAGGGTCCAGGCACGGGTGGGGAGAGCGTAGAAGGCGCCGATCCAATCTGCGCCCACGAGTTGAGCTAGTTGTGATGCGCCGGGTTGGGCGACCATGGCGGGGCCGCGGGGACCGTCGACGGTGATGGCGCAGCGATGGCCCTGCTGGTAGGCGTCCGCGAGCGAGCGCAGGCCGGAGGTTCCGCCGCGCGATGACGAGCCGCGGATGACGCGAAAGCCGAGACGCTCTACGACGCGTGCGATGAGCTCTCCATCGAAGGAGCGGGAGATGAGGATCGCGATGTCTTTATTACGAAAGCGATGAGCGCAGGCGAGGAG
>CAXTPN010000228.1:0-3997 GCA_964246125.1 uncultured Acidobacteriaceae bacterium | reverse complement strand
CCGCTCACCGCCGTCAGCGCTCCCCCGGTGCCGACGGAGTAGCACGCGATCGCGCCGTTCCCGCCGACATACACAAATGTATTCGAGCGTGTCACCGCAATTGAAGCAGGAGCCAAGCCGCTGGTCAGCGCTACGGAACCGAGGCTCGTGAGCGTCGCAGTCCCTATCGAAAACCCGGTCAGCGTATCCGTCGTCTGGTTGACGACGTAAACATAATCGCCCGACGTTGAGGTCGTCGAACTTGACGAAGTCGTGGCCGGAAAGAAACCGCATCCCGTCAGCAAACTTACCGCCCCCACCGCCAGCGCTCCCGCGACAGCACGCATCGTTATCGTCCTCGTTCCCATTCGACGATCCCAGGACCCAAACGGCACCCTTCAAATCTCCATCCTAAAACGGAGAGGCGACCCCGAAGGATCGCCTCTCCACCCTGGGAATCAGCCTAAGCGCCGACCAGTTCACCCGCCGGGTTAGCGATCTCCGACGCCTTTCCCAACGCGGCGTCGATGGCCTTCGCCACCCCTGCGCCATACGCTGGGTCGCACTTTTCGAAGTGTGAGATCTGCAGCGTGCGAATCCGCTCCGGCACCGTGTGCAGCGTGCTCGCAATATTCGCGCACAGCCGCTCCTGCGCCTCCGGCCCGATCATCCGAAACAGGTTGCCTGCCTGCGTGTAGTAGTCGCCGTCGTGCTCGCGATGATCCCACCGGCCCATCACCGGGTTGTCAAGATTCACCTTGCGCTCCGTATAGCGCGGATTCTCCTTCGGCCCGCCGAAGCTGTTGGGCTCATAGTTCGGTGATGCGCCACCGTTGTCTCCCAGCGCCATCGTGCCGTCGCGATTGTAGGTCGCATACGGACACTGCGGCGCGTTCACCGGCAGCGACTGGTAGTTCCCGCCCAGCCGATAGCGATGCGCATCCGGGTAGCTGATCAACCGCGCCTGCAGCATCTTGTCCGGCGAGAAGCCCATGCCCGGCACCACATTGCGCGGTTCGAATGCAGCCTGCTCGATCTGCGCGAAATAGTTCGTCGGGTTGCGGTTCAGCTCCATCACGCCCACGTCGATCAGCGGATAATCCGCATGCGGCCAGACCTTCGTCAGGTCGAACGGGTTGATGTGGTAGGTCTTCGACTCCGCCTCCGTCATCACCTGCACCTTCACGTTCCACTTGGGATAGTCGCCGTTCTCGATCGCGTTGAACAAGTCGCGCTGCGAGTAATCGGGGTCGATCCCGCGCATGTCGCTTGCTTCATCCGCCATGAAGTTCTGGATGCCTTGCGCCGTCTTGAAGTGCCACTTGCAGTAAAAAAGCTCGCCCTTGTCGTTGTAAAGCGAGAACGTGTGCGAGCTATAGCCGTTCATGAAGCGATAGCCCTTAGGCGTCCCGCGGTCGCTCATCAGGATCGTCACCTGGTGCAGGCTCTCGGGCGCCAGCGACCAGAAGTCCCACATCATCGTGGCGTCCTTAAGGTTGGTCTGGGGGTGCCGCTTCTGTGTGTGGATGAAGTCGCCAAACTTCAGCGGATCGCGCACGAAAAACACCGGCGTATTGTTCCCCACCATGTCCCAGTTGCCCTCTTCGGTATAGAACTTCACCGCAAACCCGCGCGGATCGCGCTCCGTATCGGCCGACCCCTTCTCGCCGCCCACGGTCGAGAAGCGGATCACCATCGGCGTCTCTTTGCCTTTCACGAACAGCGCCGCCGTCGTGTACTTCCTGATCTCGTCGCTGGTGCAGTTAAACGTGCCGAACGCACCCGACCCCTTGGCATGCACCACGCGCTCCGGGATACGCTCACGGTTGAAGTGCGCCATCTTCTCAAACAGCAAGAAGTCGTCGCCTACGATCGGCCCGCGCGGACCCACCGTCATCGAGTTCTGGTTATCCCCAACCGGACGTCCCGCGTCCGATGTCATGAAGCCCTCGCCGTGCGCCGGGCCGTTCGATCCATCCTGAATAATCTCCGCCATTCTCTTCTCCTCTGCCATTACTGACACTTCGCACAAACGCCGATTACATCAACCGCATACCGCTCCACCAGAAACCCGCCGGGCAGCCGCTTCCGCTGCGCCGGCAGTCCCAGTTCTTTCGCATCCACATCGCAAATCGTCTTACATTGCGAGCAGACCATATGGTGGTGGTCCGCCTCGTTCATCTCCACGCGCCGCGAGCCGTGGTGCAGGCTCACCTCGCGCAGCACGCCGCTTTCCACAAACAAATGAACGTTCTTGTAAACCGTGGCCAGCGAGATCGCCGGAATCCTCCGCTTCACCTTCGCGTAGATCTCCTCCGGGGAGGGATGTCCGTCCATCTCCCGCATCACCTCGTACAGCACCTGCCGCTGATGCGTCACCGCGATCCCGTGCTTCGAGCAAAGTTCGCGAAAGCTCGTCTCGCTCGAAGGCATGAGCCGGAGTATAAACGATAAAAGTTATCATCCGCCACTCTGCCGCCTCCTAAAACGCACAACCCTTTGTGGATAAAGTCTTACCCTCCGGCATCAGTTCTTCGGTTTCGTCTCGGTCGTCTTATCCGCGCTTGGGTCCGCCTTCCCAAACGTAAAGCGCCGCCCGATGATTCCCTTGACGATCCATCGATCGGTAGCCGAGGTCGGCCCAATGCCCACGCCGAAGTTGATCTCCCACTTCGGCGAGACATTCAGGTCGATCGCCGGAAAGAACTGCTGCTGCTGGTCGTGCAGGCTGTCGAAGCTGCCCAGTTCGCCATACGCCGCGTAGTATTCCAGGCCGCCCGTGATCTTCTTCGTGAAGTCGTAGCTCACCTTCACATTCGGTGAAAACGTCAACCCCTGCGCCTGACCCGGCCCGTTGAACGATTTGTCCATCGCCGGGTTGAACGCGTAATACCACCGCCCCACCTGCTTATCCACAATCGGCCGAATCTCCAGCGTCCAGGTGTCCGGCGAGAAGCGCGCACGCTGATACCCAAACTCCAGAGACATGCTCGCGCCCACCGGCCAATGCCAGTTCTCCGGCGCACGCACCCTCGGACGCAGATGATCGCCAACCCACTGGTACCCGGTCTCCCGGCTGACGCTGGTGAAGAGGTAAAACCCCAGCTCCGACCACCTCGTCAGGCCCTGCGTAATCTCCACGGTCTCGTGTTCCGCATGTGTCGTGGGGTAGGTCCCATCGGCCGCATACCGAGAACCCGGCACCGCCTTCGACCCATTCACCGTGTAGTTGCTGTGCAGCTCCACCATCGTGGTCTTCGGGGCCACCGTCTCCGACCCGTACACCTGGATCTCATAGTTATCCTGTGCCCGCCCTTTCGCGCATAAGAAACCCAACGCCAGCGCCGCCACACCCCTGAAGTACCCCATGCACCCACCCTACCAGAGGATGTTTCTTGTCCTGCTTCGCCGCCCTCCAGACGACCCGGCTCAGTTCGGCCGATCGCGATCCCGCCGAAACCCTTCCCCGATCTCCTTCAACTCGGCCCCTTCTTCATCCTCGCGCCACCACCGAATCTCCTCATCTTCGCCCAGCGTCCAGCACAGCAATACCTCGCGCCCTTCGTGCACATAAGGAAACTCCAGCCGCCCTCGGTCCAGCTCCCCTACGCGCGCCCCAATCTCCTCCACCTCTTCGATCGTGGCGCGCGCCTCCTGCACCGCCTTCTCCCGGTCCGCCCGGCGCCGCGCTGCCGCCGCCACATCCACATGCATGCCGCCCGAAAGAAATATTCTCTGGCTCAGCGCCTGCATCTCCCCCTCCAGTTCCCCCGCGCGCACGGCGGCCTCGCGCGCACGGCGCAATAGCGCGCCCAGTACCGGCAGCAGAGTCCGCGCCTCCTCCATCGTGAAAGTCTTTCGCAACGCCACCCTCCGCAGCTCGTCGAACCCTCGTCTTCATTATCCCAGTTTTGCCCAACGCCGCGCCTCCCGTATCATTAGACCCGACACATGCCCACCTTTCAGGACAGCGCGTTCATCTTCTTTCTGGCCCTTCTCCTCTTCGGACCGAAGAAGC
>CAXTPN010000227.1:0-4016 GCA_964246125.1 uncultured Acidobacteriaceae bacterium | reverse complement strand
TCCCCACGCTCGACATGGTCAAAACCTGGGAGGTCGTCCGCTCCTCCAAGACCCGCTTCATCGGCCCCAACTGCCCCGGCGTCATCTCCCCCGGCAAGGCCAAGGTCGGCATCATGCCCGGCCGCATCCACAAAGAAGGTTCCGTCGGCATCGTCTCCAAATCCGGCACCCTCACCTACGAAGCCGTCTATCAGCTCACGACGCGCGGCATCGGCCAATCCACCGCCATCGGCATCGGCGGCGACCCTATCATCGGAACCACGCACATCGACGCCCTCAAGCTCCTCAACGACGACCCAGAAACCGAAGCCATCATCATGATCGGCGAAATCGGAGGCTCCGCCGAAGAGGCCGCCGCACGCTACATCGCCGAAAACGTCAAAAAGCCCGTCGTCGGCTTCATCGCCGGCCAGACCGCCCCGCCCGGCCGCCGCATGGGCCACGCCGGAGCCATCATCTCCGGAGGCGAGGGCACCGCCGCTGAAAAGATGAAGGCCATGGCCGCCGCCGGTATCCACGTCGTCAAATCCCCCGCCGAGATCGGCGACGCCATGGCTCAACTCCTCGGCAAAGCTTAGGCTGAAGCTGTTGAGAGCCATCCATGGGAAAGGGCAGCACAAAGAATGAGAGGAAGGCCAATCCTAGGCGTGTCTCTGCTTATCGGGCGCAATATGAAAAGGCGCGGATCGAACTCGCATCTCTAGAAGCACTGCCGATCAATCAGCGGCCGCTAGAATACTCACTTTTGCTTCAAACACAGAGAGGTATCATCAGTAGAGCGCGTCTCAAAATGAAGCGTTCGGAAAACGACACACAGAGCGGAAAGCGAGGACGCGAATAATGACGAAACCAGGCTTCGGAGACGAGGATTTGCATCTGCGTCAACATACCTCGCAGCTTTTAGGCCGCCTTGGAAGCCCTACGAAGCGAAGCTTGTCTTCGGCGTTGCGCGAATACTGGCTCTACCCCGAGCAGGGCATCGAATGTATCGTCTCGCGCAAAACTTCGAAAGTGCTCTCAATTTTCTTAAAAGCCGGAACCGCGGCACCTGCTCAAGACCAGCCGGACCTGATAGGACTTCCCCTAAAGGAGATTCTCAGCCGCTACGGAAAGCCCGACCTTGAAGGCGGTGATCTAACGTTAGCAACTGGTGATTATGTGGGCCGCTGGTTTTCGTATGAAACGGGCATCGGCTTTCACTTCGATCATCAAGGACGTGTTAAAACCGTGTCCGTGTTCGCGACAAAACGAAAGCGGCAAAAACAAAGCAAGGGCATCACTCGACACATAAGGTCGTACTCCAAAAGTGTAGCCGCACTGCGTCACGGCTAGCGCGTGCCCGCTTTGCACCCGTTGAAACCTTCGCCAACCATCCTGCAACTAATGATGTGGCTATCTCGGTTGCCCACCCTGAGCAGGCGAAGGAACCCGTGATGTCTTGCGCGGCACCGGCCCCCCGTGTCAAAGCAGGCACAAGATTTTGGAAGAGTTCGTGGCCCGAGCGCCTGGCCTCGCTGCTTGCCGTCACCGGCGTCCTCCTCTCCATCTTCCTCAATTTCCACGTCCATCTCTGGCAGGCCTCCGGCTCCGACTTCAAGACCATGTACGCTTCGGCATCGTGCATGGCCCGCGGCCTCGACGCTTACAGCTTCCCGAATATCGCGGACGTCTTCGATCGCAACTCCGTTGCACAGCCCCACAGTTGGTACGGCCACGCACCGGTCTACCCCCCTTTCACCATCGCGCTGCTCACCCCCTTCGCCGCGCTGCCCATGGCCGTCGCGGTCTACGCCTGGATCACGTTCAGCGGCATCGTGCTCGCGTTCTCAATGGCTTCGCTTGCCCATTTCGCTGGAGAACAACTCGGCCTCCCCCGCACCTGGCGCCTGCTGCTCATCGCTCTGGTCGCTGCGTCGCCGCTGCTCAGTTTCGCGCTCGAAATGGGGAACGTCTCTGTCATCGTCACGGCCCTGTGCCTGCTGGCGTTGACGACGCGTGCAAACCCCTGGCAGGGCGCGGCGGCGCTCGCGCTGGCGCTTCTGCTGAAGCCGCACCTCGCCCTTTGGGTGGCCCTCGCGCTCTTTTTCATGCACGACACCCGCTGCCGCAGACTCGCCCTGCGCGCATTCGCCATGGCCGCCGCCGCGGCCGCCGTTCTGGCCGCCGGGATGGCCCTTCAGCACACTCTCGGCACTCAGGTCGCGGGCTACCTCGCCATGCTCCATGCCGAGGTGACGGGCGGCTCCATGGACGCGCAGCGGCACGACCTCATCGCGGTTGCCGCGCAGATCACGTCGCTCGATTCGCTTACCGGCTACTGGTCCCCGCATCTCCGCTTCTTCGATGTCGCGCTGCTGACTGCCGCTTTCGTTGCCCTCTCCGCCGCCACGCTGCGCCTGCGCGATCCCGGCCCTTCGTTGCGGCTGGCAATCGTCGCCGCCTGGTCCGCCTTAGGCCTGCTCGCAACCTACCATCGCGCCCATGACGGCATGATCCTGCTGGCGCTCCTCCCCGGTCTGCTTGCGGCCCTGCGCAACTCCCTGTACTGCCTCCGCGCCTGGGCCATCCTGGCGCTGGCTCTCGCCATCTCCCTCGGCCCCTCATGGGAGTGGTTCGCCTCCATGCGCGCCTTCGGCCCCTGGGCAGACTTCCTTCTCTACCGCCAGGCTCCCTTCGCAGTCCTTATCCTCACCGCCCTCCTCTTCGGCGATGTCCTGCACGCGGCGTTCGTGCAGCAGCCTGCGGAACGTTATTCCGCCGAGAGGCTGCACCCCGTCCGGGTTTGAGCAGGCCTGCACGTTACACTGGATGCAGACAGACTCAAGGGAGAACATACGTTGGCACAGCGCACATTCAGCATCGTCAAGCCGGACGCCGTAAAGAAGGGCTACACCGCCGCCATCCTCGCCGAAATCGAAAAAGCCGGCTTCAAGATCGTCTCCATCAAGCGCCTCAGCATCTCAAAGGCCCAGGCCGAGGGCTTCTACCACGTCCACGCCGCGCGCCCGTTCTTCGGCGAGCTCACTGAGTTCATGTCCTCCGGCCCCATCTTCCCCATGGTTCTCGAAAAAGACAACGCCATCGCCGACCTGCGCAAACTCATGGGCGCAACCGATCCCGCCAAAGCCGACGAAGGCACCATCCGCAAGCTCTTCGCCTCCTCCATCGGCGAAAACGCCATTCACGGCTCCGACGCGGAAGACACCGCCGCCTTTGAGATCGGCTACTTCTTCGCCGGTATGGAGCTCCAGTAGTCACAACCGCATCATTGCTGATGCGTAATGTCGTACTTCTCCTGCTTGTTCAACTCAAATAGCTTCAGGTCCACCGCATCCCCCATCGCCTTCAACCCGGCGTCATTGGGATGAAGATGATCGCCGTGATCGTCCGCCGCCAAAAATGCGCCGGTCGCCTTATCCTGGGTCGCCGCCTCAAAGTCGATCACCCCGTCGAACACCTCGCCCGTGCGAATCCACTGGTTCACGGCCTTGCGCATCTCCTCTCCCGCCGGCGACATATACTTGGCTCCCGCGTAAGGCGTCAGTGTTCCTCCGAAGACCTTGATCCCGTGCATGTGCGCCCGCTCCACCAGCTGCGTCAACCCGGCCATCAGGTCCTCCGCCGTCACAATGTCATAGGGCTTCACCGGGTCCGCGGCATGGCCGATATCGTTGATACTCTCCAGCACGATCATGTAGCGCACGCCACTCTGCGCCAGCACATCCGTGTCGAACCGCGCCAGCGCGCTCGGCCCCGTGCCGTCGTGCAGCACCCGATTTCCGCCTATCCCCAGGTTCAATACCCCTAACCCGGCGGTCTTCTTGTTTCCTTGTAGCCGGCGAGCTAGCACATCCGGCCAACGTCCGTTCGTGTCCGGTGTGCTCGCTGTACCGTCCGTAATGCTGTCGCCGAAGGCAACCACCGCCCCGTTCGTTGCCGCCGTCTTCACATCTACCGCTTTCAGGAGGAACCAGGAAGTGCTGGTTTTCACCCGATCGCTCGGCAGAGATTTAGCG
>CAXTPN010000226.1:0-4038 GCA_964246125.1 uncultured Acidobacteriaceae bacterium | reverse complement strand
GATCTACACTGTCGAAGAGTTCACCTCCCAGCTCTCCATCTCCAACGTCACCATGCTCAAGGATTTCATCTACGTCGTCATCGGCATCGCCTCCATCGTAGGCTTCATCGTCGTCTTCATGGCCATGTACACCGCCGTACTCGAGCGCACCCGCGAGATCGGCATCCGCAAAGCGGTAGGCGCGGGCCCCGGCTATATCCTCAACATTCTCTTCCGCGAGACCATCATCCTCGCGCTCGTCGGCACCGCCGCCGGTATCCTCATGACCTACGGAACGCAGTGGCTCATGCTGCACGCCATCCCCGCCTCGCTGGTGCAGGAGACGGTCTATAAGTGGTGGCCCATTACCGCCGGCATCGCCATCGTCGGCGCGGTCATCGGCACCGTCGTTCCCGCCATTCGCGCCGTCAAGCAGGATGCCACCGAGGCCCTCAGCTATGAGTGACGCCCATCTGGTCTCTCATCACGACAGCCTGGAGCCGCTGCTCGCCCCCAGGAACAACGCCCCCATCATCCAGGTTCGCGACCTGATGAAGACCTACCGAACCGGCGAGGTCGACGTCCACGCTCTCAACGGCGTCTCCCTCCAGGCCGCGCGTGGCGAGTTCATCTCCATCGTCGGCACCTCCGGCTCTGGCAAGTCCACCCTCTTCAACATCCTCGGCGGCCTCACTCCCCCCACCTCCGGCTCGGTCGAGATCAACGGCCGCAACCTCTCCAGCATGACTGACGCCGAGCGCAACGACCTGCGCAAACGAACCGTCGGCTTCGTCTTCCAGAAGTACAACCTCCTTCCCACCCTCACCGCCGAGCAGAACATCCAGATCGTCCGCCACGTCGCTGGCCGTCCCGTCGCCTTCGACGACCACTTCAAAAGCATCCTCGACATGCTCGGCATCGCCGGGCGCATGACCCACAAGCCGCGTGCTTTGTCGGGCGGAGAACAGCAGCGCGTGGCCATCGCCCGCGCCATCGTCAATGGCCCTGCCATCCTGCTCGCCGACGAACCCACCGGCAACCTCGACTCGAAAAACTCCGACATCGTCCTCAACCTGCTGCGCGACCTCAACAAGCGGCTCGGCCAGACCATCCTCATGATCACCCACAACCCCGAAGCCGCCGCCTACGCCGATCGCACCGTCCAGATGCGCGACGGCAAAGTTCTCTAAAAGACGCGCCAACCCTGGAGTTCATGCTCGAAATGAACAAGATTGTAGTCACAGGCGCCGCGGGCCTGATGGGCCAGAACCTGATCCCCCGCCTGCTCGCCAATGGATACACCGAAATCGTCGCCATCGACAAGCATCCCGCCAACGTCGCGATCCTGCGCCGCTTTCACCCCGGCATCCGCATCCTCCAGCAGGATCTCGCACAGGACGGCAGCGGTCCCGATGGCTGGGAACAGGAGTTGGCCGGCTGCCACGCGCTCATCATCGGACACGCGCAGATCGGCGGCTCAGACGCTGGGGAATTTGTGCGCAACAATATCGAAGCCTCCCAGCGTCTCGTCGACGCCGCCCTCAAGCATCAGGTCCCCTACCTCGTGAACATCTCCTCCTCCGTCGTTAACTCCATGGCCGTCGACAACTACACCGAGACCAAGAAAGCGCAGGAGAAGCTCGTTCTCGCCAGCGGCATCAAGCAGGTCGTTCTGCGCCCCACGCTCATGTTCGGCTGGTTCGATCGCAAGCACCTGGGCTGGCTCGCCCGCTTCATGCAGCGCGTGCCCGTCTTCCCCATCCCCGGCTCCGGCAAGTACCTTCGCCAACCCCTCTATGCCGGAGACTTCTGCGACATCATCCTCTCCTCCGTTCAACATCAGAAGACCGGCACCTACGACATCACCGGCCAGCAGCGAATTGACTACATCGACCTCATCCGCGCTGTCAAAAGAGCGACCGGAGCCAAAGCCCGAATAGTCAAAATCCCCTACAGCCTCTTCTGGGCGATGCTCAAAGTCAATGCAATGTTTTCGAGCAATCCAGTCTTCACCGCCACCCAACTCAAAGCCCTCGTCACGCCCGACGTCTTTGACGTCATCGACTGGCCGGGCATCTTCAACGTTCGCGCCACCCCTCTCGAAGAGGCGCTCGAGAAGACCTACCGCGACCCAACTTACTCGCAAGTCGTTCTCGACTTCTAACTCCATCTGAGCAGCTTCCAGAGTGAGGCAAGGACAAACTGCATGAACGAATCAACCGGTGGAAGTGGAGGGCTGCGCGCCAAGCTGACCCTTGCAATCCAGCAGTGGGATGAAGCCGGCGGACTAAGCCCGCGGGGGCTGCTCATCGCCTTTGCTTTGGTTCTGCTGGCGCTCTTCAGCCGCATGCCCAGCCTCTTCCTGCACCCGCAGTTTTACGCGGAAGACGGCGCAGTCTGGTACTCGCAGGCCTACAACCTGCATTGGCTCAGGTCCCTTGAGGTGCAGCAGGCGGGCTACCTTCAGACTCTCCCTCGCCTTGTGGTGGGAGTGGTCCTCTTCTTCCCCATGCTGTGGGCGCCGCTGCTGATGAACCTCGCCGGCGCGATCGTCCAGGCGCTGCCCGTCACCGCTCTGCTGTCGCGGCGCTGCTCCACCTGGGGACCCATGCACCTTCGCCTCCTCATGGCCGTGGCCTACGTCGGCATCCCCAACGTGCCTGAGATTCACATCGTCCTCACCAACTCAATGTGGCACCTGGTCGTGCTGCAGCTATTCATCGCCTTTGGTACACCGCCCAGGACCACCCTCGCGCGCATCTCGGATTTCATTCTCTTCTTCATCGGTGCCATCAGCGGCCCCTTCTGCATGCTCATGATTGTTCCGGTTGCGCTGCACTGGTGGCTGCGAAGAGAGCGCCGCACGCTCGCCGTCCTTGCAGTGATGTTTGTGGGCTCGATCATTCAGGCCATCCTCGTTCATCTCCACCCCAGGGCGCCCGGAATGCCGCTGGGCGCGGGTCTGGTGCCCTTCATGCGTCTGCTGGGCGGAAGCATCTTTACCGGTGCCATGGCAGGACTCCATGTCCGTGCGCCGTTCCGCCCCGTACCGGTGCTTCTCATCGCCACGCTTGGTGGGCTAACGGTCATCGCCTGGGGGTTGCAGAGAGCTCCTCTGGCCCTCCGGCTCTATGCATTGTTCGCCGCCATCACCCTGGCTGCCTCGCTTAAAGACCCGCTCATCTACGGCCCCCTTCCGCGCTGGTCCCTGCTGGCCTATGACGTAGGCTGCCGCTACTGGTTCTACCCTGCGCTCCTTTTCCTCTGGTCAGCTATCTGGTGCTTCCTGCGCAAGGACTTTCCGCTCGCTCGCTATGCAGGCTCTGCGGTGCTGCTCGTTCTGATCTGTGGCATGGCGCGCAACTGGAGCTACGGGCACTGGCCCAACTCTCAATACAGCCTCTACGTCGAGCGCTTTCAACATGCAAAACACGGCGAAGAGGTCATCATCCCCATCTATCCCGAAGGCTGGAAGGTAGACCTCATCAAGAGGTGAGCAGCGTCTCTCCGGCTCAGGCCTTCCCCAGCGATGCCGCCATCGCAGACCCCAGCCGAACACTCTCCGCGATGCCCCGATCCTCCGGGTAGTAGAAGCAGGTATCCGCAATCTGCAACCCTGCGATCGGCGTTTGCACCGGCGGCAGCTTGGCTGCAAACCCGGGCTCGCAGATAGGCTGCCCGTATTTCAGCCGCGCCACCTTCGTCGCCCGGATATCCGCCTGAGTTACCTCAGGGTTGATGCGCTGCAGGCAGGCGAACCCCTCCTTGAGCAACTGCGCGTCGCTCCAGGAAAACTTCTCATTCGTCACTGGCATGTAGTACGGCACATAGACCACCGTCTCGCCCCCAATGTCGCGCAACCGCGTAAACTCGATCACCCCTGGAATCTCCAGGTCGGGTTCCATAATGTTCACCCAGAAGTGCGGACTTACCGACCGCGCCAGCTTGAAGATCACGCAGATCACCCCAATGTTGTGGATGCTCTCGTAGCGCAACTTCCACTCCTCCGGCAGGTCCGGCGCCAGCGAAGCAACTAGCGGAGTCGGCACGGTGGAGATC
>CAXTPN010000225.1:2242-4043 GCA_964246125.1 uncultured Acidobacteriaceae bacterium | reverse complement strand
GTCACTTTTCCGAGCACCTAGCCGTGACGGCAGCCGCCCTTGGACTAGCCGGCATATTCATCGAGTCGTACCCCGACCCCAGTCAAGCGCAGTGCGACGGACCGTCTGCCGTCCCGTTGGACGAAGTGCCGCAACTGCTATCGAAAATTAAGGCAATGGATGATTTCACTATGTCTATGAGTTCTTCTGTCTTACGCAGTCATGCCGACCGCTCTAGAACGTCCATAACATAGTGCAACAGCTCATCTGGACGGTTGGCGATCGCAAAGGAATTTCTCTGCATTTTGATAAATAGGTTCAGTTTTTCTTGGTCTGTGACATTCGGTAGAGTAGCTAGATTGAATCGCCCGACGAAGAAGATGATTTTGAGTCCCCAGCCACTGAATACCTGATCCGCCAACTCGACGCCTTTAAGTCTACTGCTAGTCCCTTCATTATCGCGAGCAACGTCTGATATCACTGTATTATAGCGACTTGTCCGCAGGAGACGCAGAGCTTCCTCATTAGAACGTGAAGTATCGACGCTCACTCCAAATTCCTGCAATAGCTCTATCAATGGCATATTGTTTTCGGGGTGATCATCCACCCACAAGACGCCGGCGCCGCGCAGGACTTCGACGTTGCGTTGCATCCGGTCGATGACTGTTCTCTTAGCAACACCCCCGACAGCCCCGCTTGAACTCCCCACTTTTGCAACAGCTTGGTCAAGCTTCGCCTCAGCGAATTCAAGCGTGACCCCACTCGGACCGAATCCTAGTTTGGATAGTGGACCACGACCTGAAACTATGACTTGTCGTAGGATTATGAGAGCGGCGGCAGCAAACGCCACCCACAGCAACCCCGTGACGCTCCCTAGAAGGTTGGCGACGTTCCCTATCTTGCACCCCCTGCGGTTGGTGCACGCTAATTTTTTGCACAATAGCACCCCGCAGGCGCTCAATGGGAGTACGGTGTCGGGAACTGAGCCTATTTGTTGCTATCCGCTGATCTTGATATACTTAAAACCCTGCAGATTCATTGCTGCGATGCACCTACATAAAATCGAGAGCGCGCTGGCGATGCTGGCCGCGACCTGGTCTCTCGTGCTCTCCGGCACATGCTGCTGCGGGTCTCCGCCGAGCAGTCGAAATATGTAGGGTCCAGTGAAGTCTGCGGCCAAGCCGGGGCTTCGGGGTATGACATGGAAATGGAGATGCTCAAACCCTCCAGCCTCGGAGAACTGGGCGACGTAGGTTTTCTCGCAGTGCAAGGCCTTGCGCATAGCTGCTGTCAGCCCACGTAGCAGCGGCCCAAGTTCGGCAGACTCCTCTGGCGTGAGCTCGTCCAGGGCTAGGACGTGGCGAAGTGGTACCAAGACGAGCCAACCCGGTAGTGCGGTCCCGAACGCATGAGCGGCACGCCAGTACGCGCTTGAGTACACGTTGTCCCGTGGCGGGAGAACTGCTTGGCTGTTGGTGACGCAGGTGAAGCATTCGCTGTCGGCTGGCATGGTGGACGCCTCCTTACTAGATCAAAGTCCACGAGGAGGCTACCCGCCCAACCGGGACGCAGGTCATGCGGGGTGGATCAAGGTCATATTGTGGCAGAGAAGTCCGAGTAAGCGCGCGCTGCGGCCCCTGTGTAGTAATCGAACTCTGACGCTAGGCTATGCGCCGCCGCATGCTCCGCACAGTGCCTAGACCTGCTCGCGATGACCATGGCGCGAAAAATATCTCGCATGCGCCTGTCTTCTCCAGTGTTTGTAGCGACGGCCGTAATGTGATCTCGGTTGCTATTCAGCATCACCACTTCTACCACGTAC
>CAXTPN010000225.1:0-2232 GCA_964246125.1 uncultured Acidobacteriaceae bacterium | reverse complement strand
CCCGGCAGAGTTTCTTCATCTTGAAAAACCCGCAGGATTTGAAAGTGTGGGCCACGTAGCAACACTTCATCCTCATCCGGGATGTCAGAGAGCCGATGAATCGGCACAGAGCACATTGAAGTGACGATGCTGTCCGGAAATTCCTCTCTATAGGCTGCCAGAAGCGTTGGGTCCAGACCATAAACGGCGACGTCCAAAAGCAGTGCATGGGAATCGACAGACGATGTTTTCGTCCGTCTCGCGAATTGCAAGGCCTTTGCCCTCGTGACGCTCGCCGAAGTGGTGGACAGAGGTACGGCCAGGTATCTGTCAGCGATTACGTCTTCAGAGGCAGCATGTATGAAGCTCTTCCGATCTTCGCCACTGATACGCATTCCACGGTACACATGGCCTTCAAAATTATTTGCATCATCATTGAAATGAATGTAGTTAAACAGGTCGATATTTAGTAGTTCGACTAGGAAAGTAGTGGCATGAAGTGCTCCCGGGAACCGACTTAGATCTGGTGCGCGAAAGGCAATATTCATCGCCTGGAACATTCTTTGATGGCCGTAAACTGATGTAAAAAGTCGGATGGCGCTGTAGTCATCAACCGAATTCTGTCCTGGCTCGGACCACTCTTTGCGACTCTCCAGGAGCGCCGCTACCCGCCTGCGTCCGTCCTCCCAAGCAGCAGCGAACTCCGGGCGAGGCGGCAGTGGTTCTGGCACACTGTCTAGAAATCTTACAAGTTCACCGACGAATTCAGGGTAGCGATACCAGTTTAGCCGTATGTGACTGATCGCCCTCCGCACGTCAGCCATTCTCTCGTGTGCGCGCGGTCCCGCGAAGAAAGCCTTGGAGTCAGCCAGGCCTCCTAGTTGCCACAGTCCCCTCTCCAAGTCCCAGTCGTCAAATCTGCTAAGATGCTCGGGTGACATGACTTGCCTCCAAAAAGGCGATGCCGGCTAACAGAAGTTTGCGATCTATCGGATTGTAGCTTGGTAACCGCGAAGTCACTATATCCGAATTACGCAAACCGTCAAGGTCTCATATCAAAATATTCATAAACTCCCATAATGCGAACTGCATCTCCGCATTCGCACAACAGATTACACTCAAGCACTCCTTATCGACAGCTGACGATATTTCTGGGCCGTGATTTGCTGCTGATCATTCGAGAAGATAGACGAGCACTACATCAGAGACTTGCAGCTAACACAGCCGCCCCTCTAGCTAGTCGGACAGGACTAGATCGTCAAGTTGAGGGCGCCTCTTAGCATGCCTACGTCTTACAACGGGGTCTGAGTGCCGTGACGCCCTTACAGCGGCCGAAGGCGGGTGCCGATTCGATCGCGTCCGCCGCACTCAACCTGACGATCCGAATAGGGGTCGCCACCGAGCATGGCCAACTGCAAATGTCCTTGTCAGCACTACTGCCCATACCTAATTGGTGGGCCTTGGTACTCGGACAGAACTCGGTACCGCGACCATCACGTCAGGCCCCCATCACGTCGTCGTAATGGCGTCGCGTTCGCGCGCTGCGCGCGCTGCGGCCGTACCGGGCGAGCATCTGCGGGCTGGACCACCCGTTCAGCTCCATCAGGTCGCCCTCGGCCCCACCACGGTCAAGAAAGACGTGGGTGAAGGTATGCCGGAACTTGTGCGGGAACACCTCAACGCCCGCCTCCAGGCCGCGCCGCTCGATCATCTGCTGGACGCCGCTGGGAGTCATGGGACCGCGCAGCCCGAGCCATAGCGCAGGCATCTGTGCATCTTGGTGTTTGGAACGCTCGCGTAGGAAGCGGTCGAGCGCGCGGGCCGTGTCGTGGGTGAACTTGATCGTTCGCTGCCTGTCCCCTTTGCCCGTGACCGTCGCCTCGCGCTCCCGGAGCGACAGGTCATCGGTGGTCAGGCCGGTCAGCTCGGACAGCCTGATGCCCGTGTCCCGGAACAGCGAGATGATCGCGGCGTCCCTGCGGTTCCGGTACCCACCGCCCTTGCACACGGTCACCAGGGCGGCCAGTTCGTCGGCGGTGAAGACAGAAACAAGCTTCATTCCGAGCCTGGGCGGCTTGAGGTTGGCCATGGGGTTAAGGCGCAGCTCGTCGGGGTCTTCGGTCGCGTACCACTTGAAGAACTGCTGGAGCGCGCGGAACTGGTTGTTGGCGTAGGAGTCGGAGTAGCGCCCGAGCAGGATCACGGTCCACTCCTGCACCTGCCGCGCCCGCACGTCGGACCAGTCTGTGAGCC
>CAXTPN010000224.1:3645-4055 GCA_964246125.1 uncultured Acidobacteriaceae bacterium | reverse complement strand
GAACGTTGGGCTAACGCTGGATGAGGCGGGGGGGCCGGGGCTTGTCCAGGACCAAGGCGTCGAAGCGCCGGCGGGTTTTGAAGCCGGAGGCGCGGTAGAGGTCGAGCGCGGAGTGGTTGGCCTCGGTGACGGTGAGGGTGAGGGCGCGATAACGGCGTTGGGGCAGCCGCGCCAGGCAGACGCTGAGGAGGATGCGTCCGAGGCGGCGGCGCCGGAAGGCGGGCGCGACGCAGAGCTGGGTGATGTGCGCGACTGGGCCGTGCGGCCCTTCCGGTGTGATGCGCGAGCAGAGGATGATCGCTGCCAAGGTACGGGTGGCGCGATCGCGGAGCACCCAGGAGGCGTCGGGATCGAAGGTGCCGCAGCCGGGGAAGCGGATGACATTATGCAGGAAGCGAAGCGAGCCTTGA
>CAXTPN010000224.1:0-3635 GCA_964246125.1 uncultured Acidobacteriaceae bacterium | reverse complement strand
GTACTGATCGTTGATCTCGGAGTCAATGTGGCCGGCGTAGGAGGCATGGATGAGTTCGGCGGAGGGCTGATAGTAGCTGGGCGCCCAGGGGCAGAGCTCGAGGGAAGGCGGGATCGGCGGGTTGAGAGAGTGGGGAGGCGTGTGGAGGTCGCGGTCGAGGAAGAGCCGAGGGTAGGCGGTGAACCCGGGGAAGAGCGGCGGGAGGACGGCTTCGTCGTAGAGGAGGAGTTGGGCTTCGACGCGGTCGACGCCGGGTGAAACGAGGAGAACGTCGAGGAGATGGCGGGCGAGGGTGTGGGTCAGGAGCAGCGATTCGCCATGGCCGGTGGAGACGAAGAGGTCTCCGACGACTGCTTTCGAGCCTTCATAGACGAAGAAGGTATAGCCGCGGATGCGGCCGCGGTCGAGCGCGACGAAGCCGGGGAGGATGCGGGAGTCAAGGTATTGAAGCAGCAGATCGGTAGAGCTGCGATAGTCCCAGCGGAGGCGCTGGAGCCAGATGTCAGCCTCTTCATCGAGCAGCGGCCGGAGCTGGCGCGCGGTGAAGTGGCGGAGATCCAGAATTTCGATCTGTTGAGGGCTCGTCATCGCGGCTGGGATAAGAGTAGCCGAGATGAGCGCGGCATGGCTGGCTCAGGCGCTTAGCGTGGAGGACTCGCCTGCGCCGCGGACGGCGGCCGGCTCGGCAAGAGATTCGACGAGGGCGGCGAGCGACTTGGCGGCTACCAGGCTCAAGGCGAAGAGGAATGGCACGTAAACGCGCACCTCATCGACGATTCCCACGATGAACCAGACGGGCAGGAAGAGGCCGGCTGCGACGAGTGTGACGGAGCTGACGGCGTCGGGCTTGATCTTGAGAAGAAACAGGAGGGATACGATGACGATGAAAGGGGATAAGGCCAGCAGGGCGTCGGCGAGGTTGTGGAGTTCGAAGTTGTACGCGAGGGTGACGACGGGAGTGTCGGGCCAGTAGGTGAGGTGGGGGAACCGCACCAACTGGAGGTACGCCTGAACGCCGACCGCGACCAAACCGATGGCTGCTCCGCGGAGGAAGTTATTGGGACGCGATCCGAAGCTTGCGAGAGAGGAGCCGAAGAGGCTGAGGATGCACAGGGCGGCGGCGAGCATGCAAGGCACATCGGCACGGACGAACGACTGCAGGATGGTGGCGGCGATGAGGGCGGCGGACCAGGCGGGATGGGCGGCGGCGCGGGAGAGGCAGAGCAAGGCAAAGGCGAGGAAGAGAGCGGTGGGCAGGGTTTCGGGTCGCTGCCAGGGAACGATCCAGTGGATGGGAGACTGGATAAAAGCGAAGAACAAGGCGACCTTGAGTACGCGCTGCCGCACGGTTTGCGTCGTTGGCCGTGATGGCTCGACTGCGAGCCTATAGAACAGCATCAGGGCGCAGAGGGCGAAGATGAAGTCGAGGGCTGCCGCGACTTTGGAGGCATCCGCCACGTGCAAAGCGTGGCCCAGGAAGCGGCCGAGGGCGGGAAGAGCGATCCGGTAGGCTTCTGGTGCGTGCAGAGGAAGGGTGGGGTTTTGAAAGATGTAGTAGGTCGACGAGGACGAGCCGGGTTGAGGCGGGTGCAGCTTCATCATCTGAAGATTGGCGTACCAGCCCTCATGGACGAAGTGAGCCAAGGTCAAACATTGCAGCGCGCTAAAGGCGAATACGGCCAAGGCTTCTTTTTGAGCGTACTGAAGGCGATGGAAGCCGGGGCGCTGCATAGAAGGACCTTTGCGGTGTTTTGGATCGTTTGTAGACGATGATACGCTTTGCTGCGATAGGCGGCGCTCCCTCGTCGCGCGTGTGCCGACGGCGCGCACGCAGAGGGTGCGTGTGCAGGAAGAATTTGGAAACAACGTGGGTGCGGCTAAATGGCCGCAGAGGCTCCCTCAGGCACCGAGTTCCTGGTCCCCGACGAGGGCCAAGGCCTCTTCGGGGTCCATGCGCTGGATGTCGAGCGTGAAGCGGTGCTGGGCCTTCATGCTGGCGGCGCCGACGATGGTTCTCATGGAACGCGCGGTGCGTCCCTGCTTGCCAATGACCTTGCCGAGATCGGCGGGCGCGACCTTCAGATGGAGCACGACCGCGTCCTGCTCTTCGGCGGCAAGAACAGACACCTCGTCCGGAGCGTCGACCAGAGCTTTGGCCATGGAGGCGACAAGATGAATCATTGACTTTGCGATCGCGTCGCGCGTTGAAACGTCGGTCATCCTACACCTCAAGGGAGTCTCGAATGCACCACTCCGCTCGTTTCCGGCGCTCCGTCTGATGCGGAATAGCTGATGGAAGGTCGCTGATGGAGAGGTGGATCGACGATAGAACTGCCTGCCGTGTGAGTGAACAACTCGACCGGGCGAGGGAGCTATCGTGAGCCAGCACACCGTGCGGTGCGCTGGCCTATGCTTGAGTTTACGCGAGGAATTTGGGCGGAAAGGTATGTGTTTGCTTATCTTTGGGCATACCCGGAGAGGTTATCCAAGGTAAGCGAAGATGGTTACCTTATGCGGCTGCGGGAACTTCCGCGGGGGCGGCAGACGCCGTTGCGAGCAGCTTACCGACCCGCTCGGAGAGTTGGGCTCCGTTGCCGGTCCAGTAATCGATGCGGTCGCGCTTGAGCTGAACGGTGGCGGGCGAGGTGCGGGGATTGTAGATGCCTACGACCTCGATGGAGCGGCCGTTGCGGGCGCGATCCTTTTCGATGACAACGACGCGGTAGTGGGGCTGCTTGCGTGCGCCTACGCGCGCCAGACGAATCATCAACACAGTGGAAGCCTTTCGTGGTGCGGAAAAGTGATTGGGAAGAGGAGACAGACTGGCCGGGCGGCGAAGGCACGGCGGCACAGGTCGAGACAGAACCCAATACTTCAAGTATGGCTGAGAACGAGGAAAACCGCAATAAGGATGGCTAGCACAGGCAACGAGAAGTGATCGATCAAGGTTGGGGCGGGAAGAGGAAGTTCAAGACCTGGTCGAAGCGGGCGGCCCAGGCGTCTTCGGTGTGGAGGGCGTCGCGGGCTTTCATGAGTTCGAGGTCGAGGCCGGGAACCCAGCCCTGCATCATGAGGCGGCGTTCAAGGGATTCGGTGTCGCGGACGTGGCGCGCGCCCTCGGCGGTGCCGATGTCGAGCCAGATGCGAAGCGGCGGCTTGGGCCGGGTGTTGGCGACGATGGAGAGGATGCTGCGGTGATCCCACCATATGGAGGGGGACATGACGGCGAGGCGGGTGAAGACGCCGGGGTACAGGAGACCGAGGTAGAGAGTGATGAGGCCGCCGAGCGAGGATCCGCCAAGACCGGTGTGCTCGGCTTCGGGGCAGGTGCGAAAGCTGGCGTCGACCCACGGTTTAAGTTCTTCGACGAGCAGGCGGCCGTAGGCGCGGCCTTCGCCGCCTCCCATGCGGTAGTCGCGGGTGGGGGTGTACTCGGCCATGCGGCGGAGGCCGGTGTTGGCGACACCGACGAGGATGAGAGGCTCTGCCTCGCCGGATTGGTTCAGGCGGTCGGCGGTTTCGCCGGCGCGCCAGGTGTGGTTGGGGACGTAGGCCGTAGTGGGATCGAAGAGGTTCTGACCGTCGTGGAGGTAGAAGACGGGAAAGCGGCGGCCGGGCTGGGAGGCGTACTGGGG
>CAXTPN010000223.1:0-4099 GCA_964246125.1 uncultured Acidobacteriaceae bacterium | reverse complement strand
CCGCCCCTCAAACCCGTCGCTCATCGCCCTCCCCGCACTTATTTCCCCAACGTCACTCACCTGCGGAAAGATTCGATTATCTACTATCCCGCACATCGACAAGGTCGGAACTCTGCTCCGCGAACGTGAGAACCTGTGGCGTAAATAGGTACCAGCAAGCAAGACTCACGAGAAGAAGACCGACGGCTGCCGGCAACGCGTGCCGCGCAATCGCGTTCACCAACGTGTCAGCGGGAGTCTGTACGTCGAACAGCCGCTCCGCAATCCACCCTGACGATGCCATTCCCGCGAATACAGCACCGCCGATGCGGACCCAAGAGTACCCCTTGGTCCGGCTCAGAAGCAGGAGCGAGGGGAGTATGGCCGCAACCACAAGCATCTGCATCGTCTCGATCCCCAGGTTGAAGGCAAGTATCCCGGCAACACGCTCCCAGCGCGAGAGTCCCAACCGATCCAGCGTGGCCGCGAACGCGAGACCGTGGATCAGTCCGAAGAAGGCGGCGATCCACGCTTCTCTCCCAGGAAACAGCGGCCGCAAGGCATGCAGTGCCGACACCAGAATGGACACCGCAATCAAGACTTCGATCGGACGCTCAGGCACATGCACGAAATTCATCGCCGCCAGGCTCAAGGTGATCGAATGGCCGATCGTAAACGCCGTCACGATGCCCAGAATGCGAACCAGGCTTTGGCGCACACTGGCGGTCCGCTTCCAGCGCGAGCCAACCGCCAGCAACGGAGCAGGCAGCAGCAGCACCAGTAAGAACAGCAGGTGGTCAGTCCCCTCGGCGATGTGACGCATCCCAAGCCGGAACAGGCTTGCAAACTGGAGTCCGCTCAGCCATGCGTACAAGCCTTCACCAGGCCGGTTCGAGGTCACCGTCTGCTGCTGATAATCCAGCTCGTAAACCGACTGCGATTGATTCCGTTTCTGCGCCAGAATCTGAATGCCGCGCTCCTGCGGAACCGTCGCGTTCATCAGGTACACCGAAGCAGGATTCCAATGATGATTGGCAAGTATCAACGTACGAGTCGGACCACCCGGCGGCAGGGCTACGCGATAGTCGATGTGAATCTCGCCCAGGCCCTCCCGCATCTCTCCTGGCTCGGGGAAAGACCACGAGAGGAGTTGCGGCAGAACGCTCCTCCCGTCCATCGTGATCGACAGGTCGCCGAGTACGCGTTGCGCGTACGCCTGCTTTTCGCTCTCGGAAAATACGCCATCGTGATTGCTGTCGATGGCGGCAATCACCGGTGGAGCGACCAGAACGCCCGGTATCAACCGCATCGAAGCACGTGCCTCATCCGTTTCCAGGGAAAGGATCGTCGCCTGCAGGTACTCATCGATGCGATGCGCCCACGCGGTTTTCCCAAGTAGGAGAAGGCTGGCGATGGCAAAGGCGACCGGCTTCAACTTCATGGCTTCAACAGTGCGCTTCCGTAATCGTTAGTCGGGTCGCGGTACATGGTATGCACATGGTTGTTCGGTTCGTCCCTTTGCGGCGCGTACTCAATAACTAGGTGCGGCCCCTGAATGCGATAGTATGCGGTGATATTGCTCCCCGGCTCGGCAGTCGTCGGGCCGCTCCAGGCGAACCACATGTCCTTCAGGTCCGCCTTCATCTCGGCCATGCGAGCAGCCGCATAAGGCTCGTTCAGAATGTTGGCCCACTCCGCGATCAGGTCCAGCAGCATGGCTTGCTGCTTTGCGTTCATCGCCGATACCTTTAGCCCGTCTGGAACGATCTTCTTCCCATCCTGCCCAGGACCCAGGACAAGATCGGCAACCTGGTAGCTCAGAACCGCCTGCTTGCGCTGACTCTCGTCCAATGATTGCAGCAGCGCCAACGCCTTATCGCTCTCCCGGCCAACTGGCCGTATGGTCTTGCCATTCAACTTAAACATGGCGGGTTGCGCCCCGGTCAGCGTCGGCGTAAGTACGCCCCTGCTTCCCGCAATCGTGATGTTCAATGCAAGATGATGACCGCCGAACTGAAGCATCCAGGGCTGTGTCGTCGAAGGTGTCCCCAGAAACGAGATGTAGTAAAGGTCGCTTCCAAACAGATCGCCCGAGAGCGGCGGACGACCACCGAAGCCGCCCGGTCCTCTGGGACCACCCGGTCCTCCGGGGCCTCCGAACGGAGGCGGGGAGCCATTTTGCCCTCCCGGTGGTGGCCCGGAAGGCGGACCGTTGCCGCGGCCGCCCGGCCCGCGCTTCGATCCGTTGCTCTTGAAATCGTCATCGGCCTCGCGAATCTCGTTCACCTTCTCCAGGCCCATCGGACTCAGGACAGTCGCCAGCAACTTCATCGTTGCCTCGCGCTGCGGAACGCTCATCTGCTTCAGGCTGATGCCGCCGCGAGCCACAACTCCCGTGGGGAAGTTCGACCATCGCGCTCTCTGCGTTGCATCGTTGAATTGATAGAGGACCTGCTGCCGCTGCTCTGAACTGAGCGTCGCTAAAAGAGTATTAGCGGCACGCACGATGTCGGCGGTCGGCGCGGCTTGCTGCGTCATTGCAAGTGGCGGCAGCACGAGAACAGCGATAGCAAGGGAAATCAATCGTGTCATTTGGCACCGGTAAGCCTATTTCAGATGCGTACCTTTACTCTGACGACATGCAGCGGCCAGAGTTTCGCGCTCGAGCTCCACTGCCGCGAGGATACGGAGAGGAGCCATGAACACCGGCTGGAACCACAACATCCACTACACGACCTCATCTTGCGGCCACGCTCTGGACGCAGGCAGCGGCCAAGGTCTGCTGGTCGCTTCCTCGCGCCTCGATAACCCACACTGTCAGCCAACCATAGATCCGAGAAAGGGATAAGGTTCACAAAGGCATGGTACTGATCTGTGGTACTTTAGGCCTTGTTCATAGAGCAGGTTCAAAAGATGCCCCCCATCGACCCGCGTATTGCTTCCATGTCGGCGAAAGACAAGATCGGCGAAGCGATGCGTCGTTCGCTGCCCATGCTCCCCGGCGAGGCAAGGGCAACTGTACTCAGCATGTTGCAGCCCGCTAGCCTCGCCATCATCGCCGCCACGCTAGTAGGTTGGATCGCCGCACACCTGTTCGGCGTAGGCGAGGTCGTCGATCTGATCCTGTTAGTTGGCGGGGTATTGGTGCTTGGGTGGTCGGCGTTCACTGGTGCACGTGAGCTATACGCCTTCGCGGACACTGCCATCCATGCGCACAACGATCAAGACCTCACCGCTGCCGCCGGCCACTTCGCAAAGGCCGTGGTTATCCTTGGAGTCGCAACCGTTCAGGCGGTCTTGATGAAGGGCTCGGCGAAGGCTGCCATCGCACGTGGTGTACCGAAGGTGCAACCCCGAATCCTGATGGACGAGCCGCCTCCCCCAGGCAATCAACTGCGGGTAACGCGACCGGCAAGCATTCAACCCGGAGTCTACGGAATAACCGATCCCTACGGGGTCATCGAAGTTTCCAGAGATATCCCACTGACCGAACAAAAAGTAGTGCTCTTTCATGAGCTTGTTCACCGCTACTTTTCGCCCCGCGTGGGTCCACTGCGTAAGTTCCGCGCTGAAATGGCCATCTCCGGCTATAACCGCTCCGCTCTGCTCAAATATCTGGAAGAGGCGCTTGCACAGGGATACGGCCAACTGAAGGTTAATGGGTTCTCCGCGGGCTTTGAGGCTTACAGGTTCCCGCTGGACAATGGCTATACGACCGTCGCAAAGATGAGTGCCGAAGGGCAAGCTATAGGCAGCATAGTCCTGGGTGGAACGATATTCTATGTCTCAATCTCGCAAGGTCCAATCCCGGAGCATAAATGATCTCTCGTGACGAAGCAGCCAACATCGCCAGGGCGCGAGCCGAAGAGAAGGGCTGGGGTTTACTGGAACCCCTCTTCATCGATGCGCGCAAAGGGTGGAACTTCAAGCTGAAGTACTACAACATCACCTCAGATCCCCGGATGCGCGGCACCGCGTGTCGCTTCACCATCGATGCTCAGACAGGCTCCATCCTCGATGAAGGTTACATACCGTATTGATGGGCAGGATGCGCCGTCGACAAGGGCATTGTAAGCAGCGATGAACACAGGCTGGAACCACAACATCCACTACCACAACC
>CAXTPN010000222.1:0-4104 GCA_964246125.1 uncultured Acidobacteriaceae bacterium | reverse complement strand
GGACTCGCATGCGCTGGTGGGGAGCTGCGCGCAGATTGGGAAGCGCGTGCATTTGAGCGCGGCGGCGCAGATCGGCGGGGTGCTGGAACCGGTGAACGCGTCGCCCGTCATTATCGAAGACGACGTGCTGGTGGGGGGAAATACCGGGGTGTACGAGGGCACCATCGTGCGCACGAAGGCGGTGCTGGCGGCGGGGACGATCCTGACGCGCGGGACGCCGGTGTACGACCTGGTGACGGGGGAGATTCACCGGGCGACGGCGGAGTCGCCGCTGGTGATTCCCGCGGGCGCGGTGGTGGTGCCGGGCTCGCGCGCCGTGACGCATGGCAGGGGCAAGGAGTGGGGGCTGTCGGTGGCTACGCCGGTGATCGTGAAGTACCGGGATGAGAAGACGGAGCTGTCGCTGGCGCTGGAAGATTTGCTGCGGTAGATGTGGGATGGCCCATACGGCCTCTCAGGGATAGCTGGTAGACTTGGAAGCGATGGCTCCAAACAATATACAAGACAAATTACGCATGATTCCCCTGGGGGGGCTGGGCGAGTTCGGTATGAACTGCATGGCGCTCCGTTGGCAGGACGACATTATTGTCGTCGATGCCGGATTGATGTTTCCTGAAGAAGAACTGCTTGGCGTGGATATCGTCGTGCCGGACATCTCCTACCTGACCGAGAATCGGGATAAGGTGAAGGCGATTCTGCTGACGCATGGGCACGAAGATCACATCGGCGGGCTGCCGTGGATACTCTCCGAGCTGAACGTGCCGGTGTATGGGACGGAGTTCACGCTGGCGCTGGTCGAAGGCAAGCTGGATGAGCACAGGCTGCTGGACGACGCCGATCTGATCGAGATGCTGCCGGGCAAGCGGTTCACGCTGGGGCCGTTCTCCATCATGCCGATCCGGGTGACGCATTCGCTGGTGGATTGCGTGGCGTTGGCCATCCATACGCCTGTGGGTGTTGTGCTGCATACGGGCGACTTCAAGATCGATCTTTCGCCGCCCGACGGCAAGGCGTTCGACCTGACTGCGTTCGCGGACCTGGGCAAGAGCGGCGGTGTGCTGGCTTTGCTGCAGGACTCAACCAACGTGGACCGGCGCGGCTGGACACCAAGCGAGACGGCGGTGCGGCCGCGGCTGGACGAGATTTTTGCGCAGACCAAGAAGAAGCTGTTCTTCTCGTGTTTCTCGTCGTCGATCACGCGGCTGGGTCTGGCGTTCGAGCTGGCGCAGAAGTATGGGCGCAAGGTCGCGGTGGTGGGCCGGTCGATGGATAACTCGACCGAGATCGCGCAGGACCTGGGCTATCTGAAGATTCCGCAGGGGCTGCTGATCAACCCGGGGCAGATTCGCGATTTTCCCGCGGACAAGCTGCTGATCATGATCTCGGGGACGCAGGGCGAGCCGATGAGCGCGTTGAGCCGGGCGGCGGTGAACAACCACAAGTTTGCGAAGATCGACGCGGGAGATACCGTGCTGATGAGCTCGCGGGTGATTCCCGGCAATGAGAAGTCAATCTATCGTGTGATCGACCACCTGGAGCGGCGGGATGCGAACGTCATTCACGATGACGGCACCAACGGCCTGATTCATGTCTCGGGGCACGGCTCGCAGGAAGAACTGAAGCTGATGATCAACCTCGTTCGTCCGAAGTTCTTTATCCCGATCCACGGCGACTACCGTCACCTGAAGCGGCATGTCGAGCTTGCGCTTTCGACGGGGATTCCGGAGAAGGCGATTCTGCTGGAGGACGGCGAGGTGCTGGAGTTGACCAAGGACGCCGCGACCAAGAACGGGAAGGTGACGACGGGGCGGGTGTGCATCGACTCCGGCGGGTCGATCGACGTGGTCGAGGATGTGATTATTCGCGACCGGCAGCACCTGTCGGAGGATGGGATCGTGCTGCCCATTATTGCTTTGAATAAGCGGACCGGGCGTGTCGAAGGTCCGATCGAGATCGTGATGCGCGGCTTCGCGGTGGAGGATGCGCAGTTGACCGCCGAGTCGCGTGAGATGGTGCAGAGGACGCTCGACGGCTCATCGACTGAAGAGAAACAGGATTATGGAGTGATCAAGGAGAAGATTCGCAACGACCTGAAGCGGTTCATCCAGAAGTCGACCAGCCGCAGGCCGTTGATCATGCCGGTGATTATGGAAATATAGTCGCCGGGGATGAAAGTTTCAACGGGCCCGGCTTAGCGCCGGGCCTTCTGTTTGCGGCGTGCGAGTCCATGTAGGATGATCGAGTTACGCCATCAGGTCCGGCTTGCCGCCGTTCCTGTCGAGGTGAGTGACCGACTCACCGGCATCGCCTACGGCGACTCCGATGGCAGCCTCCAGGATCACGTTCTCGGTTGGAATCAACGCTTGAGTTTGAAAGTGAAGTCGTTATGAGTTTGAAAGCGAAGGTTGAGGCTGTGATTTATGCCTCCGAGGAGCCGGTGACGCTGGCGCAACTGATGGGCCTGTTGGGGCACGAGGCGCAGCATGAACTGGACCGGCTAGCGGCTCGGCAGCAGACGCTGCATCTGGCTGTGAACGAAGAGGCGGACAACTCTGCTGAGGATGTTGCCGCGAGCGAGCCCGTGGAACAGGCTGAGGCGCAGCCGTTGACGCTTGAGGAAGATTCCGGGGCAGAGACGATGAGGGCTGATGTTGCAGATACGGTACCTGCTGGTGTTTCGGATGCGCCGGCGGAGAGGAGGGCGACACGCGAGCGCGAGCGTCACCTGCGGGAGTTCATGCGCGAGACGGTGGACGCGCTGATCGCGGATTATGGAACGCCGGAGCGGGGGTTGGAGGTGAGGGAGGTGGCGGGTGGCTACAGGATGGCGACCAAGCCCGAGTATCACGATGCGGTGCGAGGGTTCGTGAAGAGCCTGAAGCCTCCGCTGAAGCTGTCGTTGCAGGCACTGGAGACGCTGGCGGTAGTCGCTTATAAGCAGCCGGTGACCTCGCCTGAGATATCAGAGATACGCGGAGTGGATTCGGGCGGGGTGCTGGGCTCGCTGATGGCGCGAAAGCTGATTACGACGGCGGGGCGGAAGCAGGTAATCGGGCGGCCTATTTTGTATAAGACGACGAAGGATTTCCTGCTGCGCTTTGGGTTGAAAGACGTTGCGGAGCTTCCGAGCATCGAAGAGTTTGAGAAGATGGCCGGGGAACTGGCCGAGCAGGAGGAGATTGCGATGCCACCACGGGGGAGCGACACGGCGGAAGAGCGGATTACGCATGAGAATCTTGAAGAGGAGAAGCATGCGAGCGAGCCGCAGGCGGATGGGGATTCGGATGATTTGAACGCTAGCGACAGCAACCTTCCGAGTGATGAGCTGCCGGCTGTAGATGGAAGGCTTTCCGGGTTGCCGCCGGATTATGACCAGCCGGGGGATGATCCTTCGGCGGATGAAGCAGCCATACAGAGTGGGGAGTGACGATGCCGAAGACGGATTTCGAAGCACTGGATGATGCAGAAGATAATGAGACCGATGCCGTGGGAACTCCGGAGGGCGACAACGAGTTTGCTCCGGATCAGCCACTGAAGCCTGTGCCGCCCGGAGCAGAGCAGATGCCCCGGGGTGGTGCGCCCGATCCTTACAAGGGTGAGTAGGAGCGCTAAGCGATAATGGAAGGATGACGACGAAGAAGAGCGCTGGCACGGGGGAGACACAGCCGACGGGGGATCGGCTGCAGAAGATTCTGGCGCAGGCTGGGATTGCGAGCCGGCGCAAGGCCGAAGAGATCATCCTGGAAGGGCGGGTGCAGGTGAACGGCACCGTAGTGACGGCGCTGGGGACGCGCGCCGACGCCGACAAGGACCACATACGCGTCGACGGCAAGCTGCTGCATGGGCGGGAGGAGCAGCGGTATTACATGCTGAACAAGCCGCGCGGGTATGTAACGACGCTGGTCGATCCGCAAAAACGGCCTACGGTGATGCAGTTGATGCAGACGAAGGCGGGGCCGCATGGGGCTGGGTACCCGGATGGGGTGCGGCTCTATCCGGTGGGGCGGCTGGATTACCTGAGTGAAGGTTTGCTGTCGATGACCAACGATGGGGAGCTGGCGAATGCGCTGTCGAAGGCGGCGGCGGGGGTGGAGAAGACTTACC
>CAXTPN010000221.1:0-4110 GCA_964246125.1 uncultured Acidobacteriaceae bacterium | reverse complement strand
CCCCGTGTAAATGTGTGCAAAATCTTCAAAACACTTGACTTAGGTCTGGACCACCAACTTCAAACCTGCGTCGCGCGGCGCGATTGGCATCCAACGTGCGCCAGTCAAATTCGGGATTGTTTTGAAGCCCGCCGCACAGCAAGCCCTCGATTACACTCAAAACGTGAACCTCATTCGCCTGCTGCCAGCTGCGTTTCTGCTCGCCTCCTTTGCTCCCGCGCAAGACACCTCCCCCCATACTCTCTATCTCCACGGCAACATCCTCACCGGCACCCACCTCCAGCCATCCGATCTCTCCCCAACACCTGCCCGCGTCACCGCACTCGCCGTCACCAACTCCACCATCGTCGCCATCGGCACTGACGAAGAAATCCAGAGACTCCGGGGCCCCCACACCAAAATCGTCGATCTGGCCGGAGCCTTCGTCATGCCCGGCTTCAACGACGCGCACACCCACATCGCCTCCGCCGGCCAGCAGAAGCTCACCGTAGACCTCGACGGCACCTCCTCACTCGCCGAAATGCTCGACCGCATCCGCGCCTACACCACCTCCGCCAAACCTGGCCAGTGGATCCTCGGCGGCGGCTGGGACCACACGAAATGGTCCGGCAAGGCACTCCCCAACCGTCAGGACCTCGACAAAGTCACCGCCGGCCACCCCGCTGTCCTCGCCCGGACGGACGGCCACATCGTCGTAGCCAACTCCGCCGCCTTGCTCGCGGCAGGCATCTCCTCCACAACCCCAGACCCCTCAGGCGGAAAGATCGACCGCGACCCGAACGGCAACCCCACCGGCATTGTTCGCGAAACTCCCGCGACCTCCCTCATCTACTCCAAAGTGCCCCCTCCCACCAGCGAAACCCGCCGCCAGGCCCTCAACCTCGCCATCGCCGACGCTCTAGCCCACGGCGTCACCAGCGTCCAGGACTTCTCCGACTGGCAAGACTGGCTCATCCTCGAATCCATGGAGCGCCATGGCGAGCTCAACCTCCGCGTCTCCGAGTGGCTCGACTTTAACCTGCCCCTCCCCGTCCTGAAGGAGCGCCGCGCCAGCCACGACCCAGACGACCCCCTCCTCCACATCGGCATGCTCAAAGCCTTCATGGACGGCAGCCTCGGCTCCCACACCGCCGCCCTGGCGGAGCCCTACACCGACAACCCTAACAACTCCGGCATCCCACGCTACCAGCAGGAAAAGCTCAACCGCCTCGCCACCGAGCGCGCTGCCGCGGGCTTCCAGCTCGGCTTCCACGCTATCGGCGACGAAGCCAACAGCATGGCTCTCAACACCTTCGCCGCCGCCGAGCAGGTCGCCGTCCCCGTGACAAATGTTACGGAGCAGCAGGGCCGGAAACAGGCGATTGAATCTTGCCTGGCTCAACATCCGGAAGCCAGTCGAATCGCTGACTCCTGCGGCCAGTTACCCCTTCCGCGGCCATCTCCGCGCTTCCGCATCGAGCACGCCCAGGTCCTGCTCCCCCCCGACTTCGACCGCATGGCCCAGCAAGGCGTCATCGCCTCCATGCAGCCCTCGCACCTCCTCACCGACATGACGTGGGCCGGCGACCGCCTCGGCCCCGAGCGTTCCAAGTACGCCTACGCCTGGCGATCCATGCTCGACCACAACATCCCACTCGCCTTCGGCACCGACTATCCCGTCGAATCCATCAATCCCTTCCGCGGACTCTACGCCGCCGTCACCCGCCAGAACGAAGCCGGCACCCAGACCTTCCAACCCCAGGAAAAACTCACCATCCAGGAAGCCATCTACGCCTACACCCAGGCCAGCGCCTTCGCCGAGTTCCGCGAAACCCGCCTCGGACGCCTCGAACCCGGCTTCCTCGCCGACTTCGTCGTGCTCGACCGTGACCTCCTTACCGCCTCCCCCCAGCAGGTCCTCCACACCCGCGTACTGCGCACCGTCCTTGGTGGCAAAACCGTGTACACCCGCGTAGAGCCGTAGACCCTCGCACCCCGCGCTCTGCACAACGTCCTCATGCACAGAAGCGTCCTGCCGATATCTCTATAGAACGCGCGATGCACGGAATTTCGCGGGCATTGGGATTGGAGATAAAGATGCGTTTTCCACAACGATGGCTTACACTTGCGCTCTGCGCGAGCCTGATGACGACCACATGTATCCCCTCAAAGGCCGCCGAACACGGCAGAGCGCTGCTTCAATCGCCGCAGCCAACCTATTCGGGCCTCGCTAAGGAGATGCATCTGCGCGGAAATGTCATCCTGCTGATGACGGTCGAGTCCGACGGGGCCGTCGGCCACGTCGAAGTCCAAAGCGGTCACCCCATCCTCGCCGCGGCCGCCGTTGAGACCGTTCACAAGTGGAGGTACGCTCCCGGTCCGGACCGAACCTTGGAAACCGTCAATATCAAGTTCAACTTCGACTTGTAGTCGCGAAGGCGTTTAGCGCTGCGTTACTTGCGAACCCGCCTACCAGAACCCCGCTTTAAGGATATCCGATGAAACTGGAAACAAAGCTTGGTCTCAGTACCGGTGGACTCATTATGGCGATGCTTTTGAGCGCCTTGATCGCTCACCAACGCATCTTGGATAGCAATCGGCTGTCGCAACGGGTCATGGAAGATCGAATGCCGCTGGTGCTGAAACTGCGAGACCTGCGCCGGGGAGTCTCGGACAGCATTCGTTCCCTCGAATCCTATATGCTCTTCGGCCTCAGCGAGGAGAGCGCCTCGCCCTACAGGAAGGAGCGAGTCATCGAGATCGCGCAGGCCGAGGAGTCGATCGCCGGTATTGAGGCAGGTAAACTCCCGCCCGCTTCAGCAAACGAAGAGCGCGGCGTGCGTGGCTTAAGCGAACGGGTCTCTCAACTGAAAGCTCTCGAAGAAAAAGTCGAACAACTAAATGAGACCAGGACACCAGAGAACGTAGCCGCCGCATACGTTCTCCTCCATAAGGAAATACTGCCTCTCGAAAACGTGATCCGCAGGACGACCGGTGAGATCGCCACGTCGCAGAACGCAACCGCTCAGCTTGAGACGCAGGAGCTGCAGCAGGCCAACCGGCTCACCATCCTCACCATGTGGCTTGCAACCATCCTCGGCGCCGCTATAGGCGGAACATTGTCCATCCTTCTCGGACGCCGCATCGCCCGGGCCGTCCAGCTCGTCGCCACCCGCGCCAACTCCATCGCGGAGGGCGACCTGACCGGCGACGAGTTGCGGCTTGGAACTCACGACGAGATCGGCAAGCTCGCCGAAGCCATGAACCGCATGCAAACTTCGCTCGGCGGCATCATCGGAACCGTGGCCGATACCGCCGGCTCGCTCACCGGCTCCGCCCTCTCCATGCGCTCCGCCTCCGACCAGATTCACCGCCGCATCGACCAGCAATCGCAACAGACCCAGCAGGCCGCCACCGCCATGCAGGAGATGTCATCCTCCATCGCCGAGGTCTCGCGTCACACTCACTCCGCCGCGGAGACCGCCCGCGCCGCTGCCCAGACCGCACGCGACGGCGGAGCCATCGTCAAGGAGATGCTCGGCTCCATGCACTCCATCGCGGTCGCCGTCACCGAAACCAGCTCCACCGTCGGCATGCTGGGTGAAGACTCCCGGCGCATCTCGCAGATCGTCACCGTCATCGACGAGATCGCGCGCAAGACCAACCTGCTCGCACTCAACGCCGCCATCGAGGCCGCGCGCGCCGGCGAACAGGGACGCGGCTTCGCCGTCGTCGCCGGAGAAGTCCGCCGCCTTGCAGAATCCACCGCGCAGGCTACCGGCGAGATCGGCAGCATGATCCAGGAGATTCAGGACCGCACCCGCATCGCCATCGCCAGCATGGCCTCCGGCACCGGCACAGTCGAGCAGGGCGTCATCACCACCACCCAGGCCGGCGAAGCGCTTGAACGCATCATCGGCATGGCCGAGCGCGTCGACCGCATGATTACCCAGATCGCCATCGCAGCCCAGCAACAAGCCACAGCCGCCGATAAATCAAGCGCGTCGCTCGATTCCATCCACTCGCTCTCGCACGAGAACCTCACCGAAATGGCAACCACCGCCGCCGGGATCGAAAACCTGCGCGGAACCGCGGTCACCCTCGAAAAACAGGTCGACCGCTTCCACATCC
>CAXTPN010000220.1:3677-4128 GCA_964246125.1 uncultured Acidobacteriaceae bacterium | reverse complement strand
ACATGAACGCAAACAGCACAACGCCAAGCGCACGCACCGCGGGTCGAGACCGGAGGGGGGCCGGGCAGTGCAGCCGGACTGGGGCGATGCGGGTCATGATGTCAGGTTGATGATAATGCTACTCGAAGTATCGCGCGCCGCGGTCAACTGGCGGGGTTTGCGACCAGATTGGTTTCGTCGTCGGTGGGGGCGCCGTTGTCGTCATCCTGCTGCAAGGCGTCCATCTGCTGGAATGCCTGCTCATTGCGGTCGAGAATTTGCAGGTCGTTGACAGTGGCCGAGGCCTCCACGGGATGGTGCGTGGGGGTGAGTCCGACGAAGCCGCCGCCGCCGACGATGAGCACGTCGGAGTCTGGCTTAGGCGCCGCATCGCGCCAGGCCGGCGTCCAGCCGCGATTGCCCGCGAGCGCCTGGGCCGCCAAGCTGAAGACCGAATAGCGCACGCGCTCAG
>CAXTPN010000220.1:0-3667 GCA_964246125.1 uncultured Acidobacteriaceae bacterium | reverse complement strand
GTGCGCGTCATGGTGTGCCACTGGTCGCGGATGCGGCCGGTGTTGAGCAGCAGGCGCGTGCTGAGGCGCTCGAACCAGCCCATGCGAGGCGCGGCCTGCTCCTCGCGCAGGCGCACGGCGAGCTTCTGATCGAAGTATGGGGTCGGCTCCGGAGCCTTCCAGGAATCGAGCAGGCTGAATGTGCTCTGGAAAGACAGGTACTCCTCCGCGCAGGGCGGGCAGGACTTCATGTGCGCGACGGAGGCGGGGCTGGGCGTCGCACCTGGGGTGAGTACGATATTCGGCAGTTCATCCTGAAAAATCTTGCAATCGTTGCGGGTGCTCATGGTGATTTCTCCTTCGCTTGCCTCGGAGTGCGTCTTGATTGTCTGCAACTGACCGCCTGCGCTCTCTTCGGGCAAAAAACTCGTTTCCTGGTTAGACGAAACTTTTTAGCTTCTCTCTCAATGTCTGGTAGGCGCGGAAGAGGAGCGACTTGGTGGCGGATTCGCTCAACTTCAAGACTTCGCCGATCTGGCTGTAGTCCATGCCTTCATACTTGTGCATGAGGACGGCCATGCGCTGGCGTTCGGGCAAGGCCATAACGTGTTCACGAATCGCCGCCATGCGCTCGTCCCGTAGGAGCTTCGACTCGACGTCGGGTGTGGAATCCGCGACGTCCGGGGTAGAGCCGGTTTCGGAGTCAGGCTCATCCAGGTAGACGGTGGAGGCGGAGCGTTCGTGGCGGGTATCGCGAGCCTGGTTGACGCCAAGGTTGGTCGCGATGCGGTAAAGCCAGGTGCTGAAGCGGGCCTCCGCGCGGTAGGTCTCGCGCGAACGGTAGACGCGGAGAAAAACTTCCTGCGCGAGCTCTTCGGCAATGGCTTGGTTGCGTGTCATGCGGTACATGAAGTTGATGATGGGCTTGCGGTACTTTTGGATGAGGAAGTCAAACCCGGCCATGTTGCCGGCCTTGAGCTCGAGCATGATGGCGGCGTCATCCAGTTCGCGAAAATCGCCGTTGAGATGAAGGGAGCCGGGGGTGTTCTGGGCATCGGTGAGGCGCTCGAGACCGCCAGGGTCGAATGCAGCCGGGTTGATCGCCAGCGTAGACATATCCTGTGTAACCCCAACTTCCGTCTGGGGTTGCGCGGAGCCTGGAATTTCCGCGCCGGACGCATCTTCGGAGAAAGCGTCTGGTTCGTCTTCGGAGGGGTCGGGGCTGGAATACGCGTGGGGACCGAGATTGATGGGCTGTGACAGGAGGTCTGAGGGGTTTGAGGCTGACGTTCGGCTTCGTCTGCCCGGGGCCGGGCCAGTGTTTGCGAGTCGACGGGTTGGCGACAGCGGGACAGGCATGCAGGCCTGTCTATTGTACTTCCGAGACGGGTGTACTTCCGAGACTCGGGCGGCGGGTCTGTATTCACCGCCGCTGTCTACAGTAGGGTGGCTTCGAGTCCGCCTTGCGGTGAGGGATGCGGGGTGGAGTTGAGTTAGACGAGGACGGCGGTCTTTTCGGCGGCTTGCTCGGTGGCCGGGGTTTCGTCGTGGACGGGAGCCTGGGGGAAGTAGGCGTTAGCGAAGTACTGGTTGAGCATGCGGTCGGTGTTGAAGAAGCTGCCGTTCATGGCGATGCAGTTCTGCTGCATGCGGGCCCAAGCGTTGGGGCGGCTGTACATGGGGGCGATTTTGTGTTCGAGCTTGTCGTAGAGGCTGGTGGCTTCGGCGGCGTCGGAGTCGCCGTCGTCGATGGCCCAGCCGGTGACGTCCTCGGCGCAGCCCTCGATCCACCAGCCGTCGAGAATGGAGAGGGACGGGACGCCGTTGAGGGCGGCCTTCATCCCGGAGGTGCCGGAGGCCTCATAGGGGCGGCGGGGGGTGTTGACCCAGACGTCGACGCCTTGGGTGAGGATTCCGCCGAGTTCCCAGTCGTAGTTTTCGAGGTAGAGGATGCGCAGGGAGCCGGAGGCTCCGAGTTTGCCGGCGAGCTCGAAGACCTCGCGGATGAGGCCCTTGCCGGCGGTGTCGGCGGGGTGGGCCTTGCCGGCAAAGACGATTTGCAGACCGCCGATCTTCTTGGCGATCTTGGCGAGGCGCTTGGGATCTTCGAGGAGGAGGCTGGCGCGTTTGTAGGTGGCGACGCGGCGGGCGAAGCCGAGGGTTAAGACGCTCTCGTTGAGGGCTTCGCCGGTGCGCTCGGCTATGGTCTCGATCAGTTTGTGCTTGGCGAAGCGGTGCGCGTTGGCGATGCGGCTGGGTTTGATGCCGTAGACAGAGCGGAAGTAGCCGTTGTCGTGGCGCCAGCGCGGCATCTCGTTGTCGAAAAGACGCTGCAAGGGCGCTGCGATCCACGTGGCGGCGTGGACGCCGTTGGTGACGGACTCGACGTGATAGTCGGGGAACATCTGCTGGGAGACCTTGCCGTGCTGCATGGCGACTCCGTTGACCCAGCGCGAGAAGCGCAGGGCGACGTAGGTCATGTTGAGCAGGCCGTTGTGCATGCCGCCGAAGCGCTCGAGGGCCTGGGCGCGGTCGTGGCCGAGTACTGAGTACATCTGGTCGGGACCGAACATGTCATGGCCCGCGGGTACGGGGGTATGCGTGGTGAAGACGCACTGTTTGGCGACGGCGAGGCGGTCGGATTCGGTGGCGGCCGAAAGAGGCGCGCCGGCTTCGAGGCGGGCTTCTACCGCGTCGGTGAGCAGGCTGAGGGCGAGCAGCGCGGCGTGGCCCTCATTCATGTGGTAGACGGCGGGGAGGCAGCCGAGTTTGTGCAAGAGCTGGACGCCGCCGAGGCCGAGGATGGTCTCCTGGCAGAGGCGATAGTAGGTGTCGCCGCCGTAGAGGTGGTCGGTGAGGCGGCGGTCGTAGGGATCGTTTCCGTCGATATCGGTGTCGAGCAGAAAGACGGGGATGATGTGGCCGGCGACGCCGACGACGTCGAAGCGCCAGGCGCAGATCTTGATAGAGCGGCCCTGCATGGTGAGGGTGATGGTCTCGCCTGCGTAGGGGAGGGTCTCGGGGCTCCAGGGAACGTCGGACTCGGTCTGCTGTCCGGCGGCGTCGAGGTGCTGCTTGAAGTATCCGCGGCGGTGGACGAGGGAGACGGCGACCATGGGCGCGCCGATGTCGGCGGCGGAGCGGAGGGTGTCGCCGGCGAGCATGCCGAGGCCACCCGAGTAGGTGGGGATGGTGGGGTGGAGGGCGATCTCCATGGAGAAGTAGGCGATGGTGCGGGCGCCGAGGTCCAGGGTAGGGGCTACGGTAAGTTTGTCGATGCGGTTTTCGAGTTGTTTGTCGGTGCTCATGAAATGCGGTCCTTTTTGTCCGAGGCTGGCGGAGAGGGAGGCGTGTTGCCACCGCGCACGTGGGTGGGCGGGTGGTACACCTCAAAACAAGGTACGCCTGAGGTTATATCGGCAGATTTGTGAGAAGGGCTGAATTCCCATGCACGGAGACGTACAGGTCTGCCCCTATAGATTACCAAAGCGAGGAGTGGACAGACCACAAATCACCGAATAGTTTTCGGAAGGGGGAGGTTCAATTTCATCGGTCGGTGCGCTTATGCATGCTTTGCGTTGGTCGCGGCGAGTTCGAGGAGATGCCAGATTCGGTCGAGCCAGGCGAGATGCTCGGGTTTCATGAGGACGGAGCGGAGACAGAGGACGGTGGACTCTGTGCCGCTTGC
>CAXTPN010000219.1:0-4132 GCA_964246125.1 uncultured Acidobacteriaceae bacterium | reverse complement strand
TCGCCTTGGGCGAGTCCCCATTCAGCGGGTCCGGCCCCAGCCGCGCCAGCAGCGCCTCCCACTGCGCCTCGGTCCACACGCTGCAATCTGTAGGCCCACGCAGCTCCAGCCACGCGCGCTTATCCCAAATCCTCAGCCGCAAAGCCCCACGCGGCTCCGGCATCGGCTGCTTGCCCTCTATAAAGTCCCCATACAAACCCATATGCACATGCAGTATCCGCCGCTCGCGCCCGTCTCTCCGGGAGCCAATTACGCCGAAGTCATACCCCAAATGCTTCCCCACAGCCATCACGCCCTTTAGCACCCGCCCCTCCAGCAGCCCCGCGTCCGTAAACCGCCCCTGCGGCGAATCCACATGCACCTTTTTCCCCGCGAACATCTCCGCATGCAACTCCGCCCAGCGATGCGTCTCATTTCCTTCAGGCATCCAGCTTCTCCGCGGTAGCGGCATCGGGAAGCGCCGCGCCCTCCGGCCATTCCGGCAGCTCCGCAAGGTGAATCTCCTTCACCACCTCGCGCGCCACCTCGCGTGCCTCCGCCCGTCTGCTCCGGCGCGGCCGCCCGCCGCTCTCCAATTCATACTTGTAGTGCTCGATGATCCGGTCCGGCGTCCACAGCGCCCAGTGGTTTGCGTTCTTGGCATGCATCCGCTTCAGCTGGATCTCGTCCATGCTCCGCATCATCCGCTGCAAATCATCATAATGATCCGCATACATCGAGTCCGCCGACTCGATCAGAGCCTGCATGTCCACATACACCGGCTGCGCCCACTCATAAAACGTATGCCAAACGTCGTACAAATCCAGATGACCCTTCTTCACCAGCAGAGCCTGATGCTCATAGAAGTCCAGCACCTCGAACACGCTCACCGGCGGAGAATCCAACTCCCAGGCCTGGAGCTTGGTCTCATCCCCGCTCGTATCCAGCCTCGCCTGGGCCAACCGCCGGCGCGCCGCGACGAAGTTCTCCGACAGAAAGAAACTCAACTGCTTTTCAAGATTTGCAACCGATCGATACTCCCGCTCGTGCCTCAACTGAAGCCCCGCATAAGCGATGGCGCCGACACTGGTCAATACCAGGATCGAAGTCGCCACACCCTGTACCGCGACCCAGTCGACCATCGCTGCTCTTAGTTCCACACCTGCGCGGCATCGATAGCTTCAATCGAAAACATCTGGTCCGGCTCCATCTGCTGCATCTTCTGCGCGAATCGTTCCGCCTCCGCCTGCGTGTCGAACATCATCCGGTTATAAAGCTGGCCCGCGCGAAGCTGATCGCATTTCCATAGTGTCTCGGTCATGGCCTTACCTCCTTGAAGATGGTTGAGTAGCAACTCGTTCATTGTTTCCGCGGTCAGCCAAACGCCTTCAGCGATGCAATCCTCGTTCTTGTTCTTCCCACTCCTCTTCATCTCTATCAACACCCTTTCCCGCCATTTGACGCTACCGTCGCACCGTTCGCGCAAACTCTTTTCACTAAAACAAGAGGGGTGTCCCATTTGGAACGCCCCTCCCGTACTACGCTTCCGCGGCCCTTACGGTTCGCGCCTTACACCCTCTTACTTCTTATCGACATCCACATACTCAGCATCAATCACGCCTTCATCGTGCTTTCCCTGCTCGGTGCCGTTGTGCATATCCGCCGTTCCAGCCGCCGCCGCATCCCCATCGGTCGGCGCCTGCGTCGATGCAGCCTTGTACATCGCCTCCGCCAGCTTGTGGCTTGCCGTCGTCAGCTTCTCCTTCGCCGCGTTCAACTCCGACACTGTCGGGCTGCCTTCGAGCGTGCTCTTCGCATCCGCCAGCGCGCTCTCAACCGCCGTCTTGTCGCTCTCCTGAACCTTATCGCCAGAGTCCTTCAACATCTTCTCGATGTTGTACACCAGCGAGTCCAGCCCATTGCGAGCCTCGACCGAGTCCCTCTGCTCCTTGTCCTCCGCCGCGTGCGCCTCGGCATCCTTCGCCATCCGCTCCACTTCTTCCTTGCTTAGACCCGAAGAGCTCGTAATCGTGATCTTCTGGTCCTTGCCCGTCGCGTTGTCTTTCGCCGTCACGTTCAAAATGCCGTTCGCGTCGATATCGAACGTCACTTCAATCTGAGGCACGCCCCGCGGAGCCGTCGGGATCCCGCTCAGCTTGAACTTGCCCAGCGTACGATTCTGCGATGCCATCGGACGCTCGCCCTGCAGCACATGAACCTCAACTTCGGTCTGATTGTCGGCAGCCGTCGAAAACGTCTCCGTCTTCTTCGTCGGAATCGTCGTGTTGCGCGTAATCATCCCCGTAGCCACGCCGCCCATCGTCTCGATCGACAACGTCAGCGGAGTCACATCCAGCAGCAGCAGATCCTTCACGTCGCCCGCCAGCACGCCGGCCTGAACCGCCGCGCCGACCGCCACAACTTCATCCGGGTTCACGCCCTTGTTCGGCTCCTTGCCGAACAACTGCTTCACCATCTGCTGAATCTTCGGCATGCGCGTCTGCCCGCCGACCAGCACTACCTCGTCGATCTTCGACGCGTCGATCCCCGCATCCTTCATCGCCTGCTTGCAAGGCCCAATCGACTTCTGCAGCAGGTCGTCAACCAGCGACTCCAACTTCGCCCGTGTCAGGTTCCGCACCAGGTGCTTCGGCCCGCTCGCGTCCGCCGTAATAAACGGCAGGTTGATCTCAGACTCCTGCGCCGTCGACAGCTCGATCTTCGCCTTCTCCGCCGCGTCCTTCAGCCGCTGCAGCGCCATCTCGTTGCCCTTCGCATGCAGATCCAGCCCGCTATCCGCCTTGAACTCCGAGATCAGCCAATCCACAATCCGCTGGTCGAGGTTGTCGCCACCCAGGTGCGTATCGCCGTTGGTCGACTTCACCTCGATTACGCCTTCGCCAACTTCCAGGATCGACACGTCGAACGTGCCGCCGCCGAAGTCGTACACCGCAATCGTCTCGTCCTTCTTCTTGTCCAACCCATACGCCAGCGCGGCCGCCGTCGGTTCGTTCACAATCCGCTTCACGTCCAGCCCGGCGATCCGTCCCGCATCCTTCGTCGCCTGCCGCTGCGCATCGTTGAAGTACGCCGGAACCGTGATCACAGCCTCGGTAACGGACGTCCCCAAATAGTCCTCCGCGGCCTTCTTCAGCTTCTGCAAAATCATCGCCGAAATCTCCGGCGGCGTGTACTCCTTGCCCTGCGCCACAATCACCACGCCGTCACCCTTCCCCACGACCTTGTACGGCACCATCTTCATCTCGTCGCCGACCTCGTTCATTCGCCGGCCCATAAACCGCTTCACCGAAAAAATCGTGTTCTCCGGGTTCGTGATCGCCTGGCGCTTCGCCACCTGCCCCACCAACCGCTCCCCGCTCTTTGTAAACGCCACAATCGACGGCGTAGTCCGGCCGCCCTCTTCGTTCGCAATCACCTTTGCCTCGCCGCCTTCCATCACGGCCACGCAGCTATTCGTCGTGCCTAAATCGATCCCAATAATCTTCCCCATCACCTGCTCCTCATATAGGCCATTCGCCCAGCGTTCTCTAGCAACATCTCTAGTTATACGATGTGAGCCGGTTTATGTCAAGTTTTATGAGCTCGTTCCCACCGAAACCCCGCGCCCGGAGTCAAAGAACTCTTACTTGGCCCCGCATTGGGTCCGCGTGGCCGCAACACCAAAAATAGTGTCAGCAATCCCACGATTAAAGCCAGCATGATATACACCAGCAGAGGACCTCGGCTGCCCTTGGTCGCCTCCTGGCTCTCCGATCTCTTCTCCGAACGCTCTGGGTTTTTCATGCCCCTTTCGATGCGCTCCGTCCAGACCCGGATTCGCCTCGCGACTAACGGGGGCGCAAAATCAGAAACAAAGCCAGCATCCCGACCATCAGCCCCAGCATGACATACGCCAGCACAGGGCTTCCACCCACATCTCCCACCTTCACCCGAACTCGCGCAAGTCTCATACATACTTCTTCGTCCACTCGCGGGCTCTCGATGCGCCGAACTTTACCCCTGCACATTACTTTTGATAAACCACCTCCACCGTCAAAATCTCATAAGGCTTGATCGCCACCGTCACTACATCGTCTGAGATTGCCAGGTGCTCCCCCTCCGCCTTCTCCATCAGGTTGGTCTCCACCGCGTA
>CAXTPN010000218.1:0-4135 GCA_964246125.1 uncultured Acidobacteriaceae bacterium | reverse complement strand
GGGGCGGGCGGCGGGGAGGTTCCAGGAGATGCCGGTAAGGAATGGACGATGCCAGAGGAGAGGAAAGATGAAGCCGCAGGCGGCAAGAGTGAGGAGGTAGGTAAGGATATTGGCGGTGAGTTGGAGCTTCTGGTTGAGGAGGTTCTGGATGATGGGGGTGCCGTGGGCGACGGCGAGGATAAGGGCTTCGGAGAAGACGAAGGAGAAGAAGGTGAGGGCGAGAAAGAGGAGGAGATGGAGGAAGTTCGGGATGCGCTGGTTGCTGGGCATGGAGGGTGTGGGTCTCTTACCTGGACGGTTTAGTTGTGCGGCGGCTTCTCTACTGTAGCCGAAGGGAGTGTTGCGGGGCTGCGCGAAAGATTGGAAAGGGAAACTCTGGACTTGGCGGACGGGTGCGGTTACACTCACGGCTAACCCCTCGATTTAACCGATGTGCAGGCGATGCGTGTTGAAGCGCAACGTCATGCCCGCGTTTCTTTAGAGGTGGACTGTCGCTGCTGGTGTTGGTATTGCAGAACCCTGGAGGCTTGCTATGCGCTTCGTTCATCGTGGTTGCTTGCTTGGTGGTGTGGTTCTTTCGCTGATGTTTGCTTTGCCGGTTGGCTCGGTGGCGCAGTCGGTGACTACCCCGGAGCAGTTCTTCGGGTTCCAGCTGGGCGCGGACCGGAAGATGGCGCGCTGGGACAAGATCGTGGATTACTACGGGGTGTTGGAGAAGCAGAGCGGCGGGCGGATGAAGGTGATCAACATGGGGCCGACGATGAATGACAACCCATTCCTGATGGTGATCATTACGTCGGCGAAGAACATGACGAACCTGGCAGCGATCCAGAAGAACAATCTGACGATCGTGAACCCGCATGGGACGCCTGAGGCGGAGATCAAGAGGCTGGTGGCGACGGGCAAGGTCGTGATTGTGCAATCGATGAGCATGCATGCGACCGAGATCGGCGGGACGCAGATGGCGCCGGAGCTGGCGTACGACCTCTTGACGCGAAAGGATGAGGACGCACAGCGGATTCTGGATAACGTGGTGTTTATCGAGGTGCCGTGCTTCAATCCGGACGGGGAGTTGATGGTGACGGACTGGTACAACAGCCAGTTGGGAACGCCGTATGAGGGGTCGAACTACCCGTCGCTGTATGCGAAGTACATTGGGCATGACGACAATCGCGACGCGTTCATGACGCAGATGCGCGAGTCGCAGTATATGGCGAGCATTCTGTTTACGGATTGGCGGCCGGAGGTGTATGTGGATCACCACCACATGGGGAGCTATGGGCCGCGCATTTCGCTGCCGCCGTATGCGGAGCCGGGGCGTCCATATGCGGACCCGCTGACATGGCGCGAGGTGGCGTGGTACGGGGCGCAGATGGCGTACAAGGAGTCGGAGAACGGGTATACGGGGGCGATCAACAATGCGATTTACTCGGGGTGGGGGCACTTCGGGTTTCACTGGATTACGCCGTTTCATAACATCGACGGGATGCTGACGGAGTCTGCGAGCGCCAAGCTGGCGACCCCGATGTACATTCTGCCGGAGCAGCTGCAGGGCGGCTCGAGAAACCTGCCGAAGTATGAGGAGGAGACGATCTTTCCCGATCCTTGGCCGGGCGGCTGGTGGCACCTGCGGCAGATTGTCGACATGCAGAAGACGGCGGCGTGGGCGGCGCTGGATATCGCCGCGAAGAATCGCGACACGGTGCTTTGGAATGCGTACCAGAAGGCGGCGCACCAAACGGCGCGCGGGGCGGAAGGCAAGCTGAATGCGTTCATCGTGCCGACGGGGCAGCACGATCCGATTACGGCGAACCTGATGATCCAGAAGTTGCTGGTGCAGGGGATCGATATTCAGAAGGCTCAAAAGGCGTTCACGCTGGCGGATGGGCGGAGCTATGAGGCGGGGACGTATGTGATCACGCTGGCGCAGCCGAAGATGGGGCTGATCCGGAATCTGCTGGGACGGACGTTCTTTCCGGACAACGACTGGACGCGGGACAAAGAGGGCGCGCCAATACGGCCCTATGATCTTTCCACAGACACAATGGATGAGTTCATGGGGGTGCGGGTGGATGGAGCCGAAGGGCCGATCAAGGCGGAGCTGACGACGATCAGCGAGGCTCCGCTGACGCCGGGCAAGGTGTCGGCGGGCGCGGGCGGTTATGTTTTGAGCGCGAAGCTGGATAACGCGTATATGGCGGTGAACCTGCTGCAGGCGAAGGGCGTCGCGGTGAGCCGGGTGGATGCCGCGGGCAACGGAATGGCGCAGGGCGACTTCGTGGTGGCGAAGGGGGCGGATGCGGATGTGAAGGCGATTGCGAAGACGACGGGCGTGGACTTTATGCCGCTGGTGGCGGTGCCGGCGGCCGGAACGCATGCATTGAAGCGGATGCGGATCGGCCTGTACCAGCGATACTACGGCGGCAATGTAGACGAGGGCTGGACGCGGTGGCTGCTGGAGCAGTTCGGGTACGACTCGAAGAATGTGTTCGATCCGGAGATCAAGAAGGGCGACCTCAATGCGAAGTTCGACACGATTATCATTCCGGACGATTCGACTTCATCGCTGACGGGTGAGCCGGCTGCCGGCGGAGGCGGGGCGGAGGCTGCGTTTCGCGGTAATCCGAACGACTATCCGCCGCAGTATCGCAGCGGACTGGGCGCGGATGGAGTCGCGGCTTTGAAGGACTTTGTGCTGAAGGGCGGCACGGTGGTGACGCTGGGTGCCGCGAGCAACTTTGCCATCGAAAGGCTGGGGGTGCGGGCGCGAAATGTGCTGGAGCGGACGACAACGAAGCAGTTCTGGTGTCCGGGTTCGACGCTGAAGGTGAACTTCGATAAAACGAACCCACTGGCGTATGGAATGCCGGCGGATGGGCTTGCGCTTTACCTGCAGGGCGATCCGGTGTTCGAAGTAATGCCTAGCCAATCGAACGAACGGTATACGGTGGTGGTGCAATATAAGGAGCGCGAGTTGCTGCAGAGCGGCTGGCTGGTAGGCGAGGGGAATATCACGAACAAGGCGGCGATGATCTCGGCCGAGATGGGCAAGGGTAAGGTGGTGCTGATCGGGTTTCGGGCACAACACCGCGCGCAGACGTATGGGACGTTCAAGCTGCTGTTCAATAGCCTGATGAACTAGAGGTCGACAGGTGAAGCAATTGCGTTTCAGCGAAACAGATGCGCAGAAGGCCCGGTTCTGGGGGCCGGGCCTCTTCGCGTGCGCTTTCAGGTTCGAGTTCAGGCCCGACTGACGCGGCGTCGGACTGCGCCTGCCATTCCGAGGACTCCGGTGCCGAGAAGGATCAAGGCAGAGGGTTCAGGGGTTGTGGCGGGGCTAGCACCCGGGGTGAGCGTTCCACCGTTGGCGGAGAAGTTATACATGCCGTTATTGGCAACTGCTGTATCGAACAGCGTGTCACCGCTGCCGCAGATGGCGACGGTGCATAATACCGGGCTGGGGGAAGTGCCGAGGAGGGCGAAGTTCAGGTGGTCGCCGGCGGTATCAAAGAAGGTGGCGTATCCGGCACCATTGTAAGGTGGCGGCGTGAAGTTGAGGCCCGTATAAGTAATGCCGTTTACGGTTGTGGTGAAGCTCCCGGAGGTGATGGTGAAGTTGGAGCTCAGAGTGAAGGTGCCGGAGTAGCTGCCAACGGGCGTGGTGCCGAGGTAGGGGCTGGATAGGATTCCGTTAGTGACCGTGTATAGGGTGTCGGCGTGGGCGGCGGAGGGTGCGGCAAGAATGCATAGAAGACTGAGAGAGAGCAGCGAAGGTTTCATTGTGTACCTTGACACATAGGATGACGACAACTAAAGTCTGTTGAGCAACATCAGCAATGTCAAAGATTTGTAGGGAATTTTAGACATTAGGTCGTTCCTCGCCTACATTCGCGTTAGTTCATCGGGTTTAGGCACAGCCTGGCTTTCATGATATGCAGCGAGAACAAACAACAGCAAAGGCAAATACAGGGGTTCTTCGCTTCGCTCAGAATGACGTGCCTTTGTGCCGCTACCTCTTTAGACTTGCCTTTGTGCCGCTACCAATCTAACTTGCCTTTGTGCCGCTACCTATGTAGACGTGCCTTTGTGCCGGTACCAATCTAGACGTGCCTTTGTGCCGGTACCAATCTAGACG
>CAXTPN010000217.1:0-4150 GCA_964246125.1 uncultured Acidobacteriaceae bacterium | reverse complement strand
CCACCGCGACCATGATGTTCGGCGTAGGCGAGACAATGGAGCAGCGCGTGAACCACTTCGACGTGGTGCGCCGCCTGCAGGAAGAGACTGGCGGCTTTACCGCCTTCATACCCTGGAGCTTTCAGCCGAACCACACCGCGCTGGGCGGACGCGGCTGGGAAGAGGCTACCTCCGTCGAGTACCTGAAGACGCTCGCCATCTCGCGCATGTACCTGGACAACATCGAGAACGTGCAGTCGAGCTGGGTGACCCAGGGTCTGAAAGTTCTGCAGATGGGCCTGCGCTTCGGCGGCAACGATGTGGGCTCCGTCATGCTCGAAGAAAATGTCGTGCGCGCGGCGGGTACGTCGAACTGCACCACCGAAGAGGAGTTGCGCAGAATCATCCGGGACGCAGGCTTCAGGCCCGCGCAGCGCGATACGCTCTATCGAACAATGTTCCTGAATTAAGGCTTATGGATTAGTCTGATGGCAGGGGGTCACCATGGATCAGCTACCTGAACCAGAGATTTTCACACCTGAGCGGATTGCGGAGTTCTTGCTGAACAATTCTCTAAATGCTCAGGAGTACAACTGGGCTGTTCAGGAAGCGATGCGTCTGGGCGTTGATCCACTCCGCATGGATCATCTCTTCAGAGATGAGGAGTGGCAGAATCCCTCGCTTTATGTGAGTGTGGACAAGGTGCAGCGCTCATCTTGATCCCTCCGCTTCGTGTATTTTTAGATTCCAATGTGCTCTTCTCCGCGGTGTATCGACCTCCGAACGAGTCGGAGCGTATGTGGCAAATATCGGGTGTCGACCTGCTGACATCCGAGTATGTGATAGGTGAGGTCTCCAGGCACTTCGAAGCAGCAGATCAGCGCGCGCGGCTTTGGCGATTCGTTCATCAGATGCACATGGTACCCAATGGTGAGGAGGTTCTGTTGCCACCCTATGTGTTCCTGCCTGTGAAAGATGCTCCGATCCTTCAAGCGGCCGTGGCGGGCAAAGCCGATTTATTAGTAACAGGCGACGACACACACTTTTCGCCTTTGTTTGGCCGCACTGTCCAGGGCGTTCTCATCGAAAAGCCGGCTGCGTTCAAAGCTCGGTATCCTGAAATATTCAGAGCGGAGTCACCGAAATAATGGGCGCGGCGTCTGGCAACACCATCTTGGCGCAGCTGTTCTTAGCTTTTCTCGCCCCCAGGGGCCTGGGCCACTACTGGAAGTCACACTATGCCGATCAGACCTTCCAGCACCTCTACCAGCTCACCGCCTTCGACTACGCCCTGCTCATCCCCTACTTCCTCGTCATGGTCATCCTGGCGTTCTATGGACTGCACCGCTACCAGCTCGTCTGGCTGTATTTCAGGAACAAGAAGAACGCGGCCAGATGGGACCAGCCCGGCAAGCGGTTCGCCGAGGGCGAGCTTCCCTTCGTCACCATTCAACTGCCCATCTTCAATGAGCAATTCGTTATCGGTCGGCTCATCGAGGCTTGCTGCCGTCTCGACTATCCGCGCGACCGCTTCGAAATCCAGGTGCTCGACGATTCGACCGACGAGACCACGGAGGTTGCGCGCGCCATCGTCGAAAGCTACGCCGCCGGACACAACGGCCTGCCGCCCCAGCCCATCTTCTACCTGCACCGCGAAAACCGCTACGGCTACAAGGCGGGCGCGCTCGACGCCGGTCTCCACACCGCCCGCGGAGAGTTCGTCGCCATCTTCGACGCGGACTTCGTGCCGCCACGCGATTGGGCCATGAAGGTGATCCACCATTTCGCCGAGCCGGAGACCGGCATGGTCCAGACCCGCTGGACCCATATGAATCGCAACTACAGCTTCCTTACCCAGGTCGAGGCCATCCTGCTCGACGGCCACTTCGTGCTCGAGCACGGCGGTCGCAGCCGCGCCGGCGTCTTCTTCAACTTCAACGGCACCGCCGGCATGTGGAGGCGCGCCGTCATCCCCGCCGCCGGCGGCTGGCAGCACGATACCCTCACCGAAGACACCGACCTCAGCTACCGCGCGCAGCTCACCGGCGTCAAGTTCAAATACCTCCAGGACGTTGAATGTCCCGCCGAGCTGCCCATCGAAATGACCGCCTTCAAGACCCAGCAGGCGCGCTGGGCCAAGGGCCTGGTCCAGACCGGCATCAAAATTCTCCCCCGCGTTCTGCGCAGCAATGCGCCCTTCCATACCAAGCTCGAAGCCGTGTACCACCTCACCGCCAACCTCAGCTACCCGCTGATGATCGTGTTGAGCGTGCTGCTGATGCCGGCCATGATCATCCGCAGCTACCAGGGCTGGATGCAGATGATGCTGATCGACTTTCCGCTCTTCATGGCCAGCACCATGAGCGTGTCATCCTTCTACCTGGTCAGCCAGAAGGAGCTCTTCCCCGGGCGTTGGTACCGCACCTTCCTCTACCTGCCCTGCCTCATGGCGCTGGGCGTAGGCCTGACGATTACCAATACCAAAGCAGTCATGGAAGCGCTCTTCGGCGTCAAAACCGCATTCGCCCGCACCCCCAAGTACAGCGTTCGCAAGAAAGGCCAGAAGAGCCAGGCCCAGAAGTATCGCAAGCGCCTCGGCATCGTGCCCTGGATTGAGCTCGCCATCGGATGCTACTTCGCCTTCACCGTCTGGTACGCGTGCTCCAGCGAGAACTACTTTACCGTGCCGTTCCTGCTGCTCTTCGTCTTTGGATATTGGTACACCGGGCTACTAAGCCTGCTGCAGGGACGCTTCGAGCGCTTCGGCGCGGGCCGCGGACAGGCCCAGCACGAGAAACCGTACCCCGTCGGTATCTAGAAGAATGGAGCCGATGAGCGGAGTTGAACCGCTGACCTACTGATTACGAATCAGTTGCTCTACCAACTGAGCTACATCGGCCCGCAGCTGTAATTCTAACGCAAACCTGATCCAATTCCGTTGTGTGCGACATTTCCGGTACTAAGCGCAGACATCGGGCTCAACCGATCTCTCCCGCCGAACCTTCATGCTCCTTAACGCATCGGCACAAACACCTTCTCGCAGAACTTGCCGGAAGGATGGAGGTTCGGATCACCTTCGCCTTTGATCATGTAGCGCAACGTAGGCTCTCTCCCGGATGCTAGCGCGTCCAGATTTGATCCGGGGCTTACCGAGATGACATCCGCGTACCTCAAGTGGACCTGCGTCTGCGTAATACCGACGATCAATACATTCCTCAACTCGATCTCCGTCCGGTGCGCGTCATCCAACCCCGCGATCAGCACATCGCCCGGCGTCGTCGCAATCACGTTCTCCAGCACGATCTTTTTGTAATCCGGAATCTTCGTGCCCGTATACCCCGGGTCCACAAAGCCCTCCGTCGTCTGGTTCGTGTAGTACGGCGAGATTGCAATCGGATTCTGCACCCCTCGCATGCAGATGTTCCGGTACGTCAGATCGTGGTCGTACCCGCCGCGGGTCACGTTGCTCTTGATCCGGATGCCGCTGGTCGTATGATCCTCCGTCAGCCCATCCACCAGCAGGTACGCATCGCCCGTCGCCTCGCTGCCGATCGACATCCCATGCCCTGAGTAGAAGTGGTTGTCCAGCACGCTCATATGCTGCACATTCGCCTTGATCGCAATGTTGTCGTCGCCGTTGTCGATCCAGCTATGCGCCACCGTCACATTGGTCGAGCTGCCGGGATCGATCCCATCCGTATTTCGCGCGTCCAGCTGCTTGTTTACCGGCGTCAACAGATGCACGCCCCACGCCGTAAACCCGTCTGTCCCGTTCACGCTCACATGGAAGTTCGGCGAGTTATGCAGCGTAATCCGATAGAGCACCAGCCCATCCGCATGGTTCGCCACCAGCAAGCGAGTCGAGAAATAGATGTCATCCTTCGGCTCCGCGCGCCGCGCCATCTCCCACCAGCTATAGTCCCTCGCCTTTCCCTTCGCGTCCAGCAGCTTCGCGTAGCCGCGCCCATCGATCGTGCCGGCCCCCATGATCGCCGCGTTGGTCACATTCGTCGCGGAGATCAGCGGCCTGCATCCCCCCCGCCGCAGACTCGCCGCCCGCGCCATCCGGAGACCACCAGCTTCGGACTTCCCTTTTCCGCCGCCGTGGCTCATGTGTAGAAGCCCGCGCGCCGTGTCGAGTTCCCTGAAAATCCTCGCCTATTTCCTGGGC
>CAXTPN010000216.1:0-4174 GCA_964246125.1 uncultured Acidobacteriaceae bacterium | reverse complement strand
GCATCGAAGACTACGCCCTTATCGGAGACTGCGAAACCGCTGCTCTGGTCGGCCGCAACGGCTCCATCGATTGGCTTTGCTGGCCCAGTTTCTCGTCTGGCGCCTGTTTCGCCGCGCTCCTGGGCACCGCCGACCATGGCTTCTGGAAGATCGCCCCCACCCAGCCCAATGCATCGACAAGTCGCCGCTATCTGCCCGACTCGATGGTCATCGAAACCACCTTCGAGACCTCCACCGGCGTCGCTTGCCTGCTCGATTTTATGCCGCCTCGAGGCGACAACTCCGATGTCGTCCGCATCCTCCGCTGCCTGCGCGGCAAAATCGCCATGCGCATGGACCTCGCCATCCGCTTTGACTACGGCCGCACCATCCCCTGGGTCACTCATACAAAGGACGGCCTCCGCGCCATCTCCGGGCCTGACATGGTCGTCCTCCGCACCCCGGTCAAGCTCAAGGGCGAAGGCATGTCCACCATCGCCGAGTCCACGCTCGAAGCCGGAGAGGAACTACCCTTCACCCTCAGCTACGGCTCCGCGATCGGCAAGGACGGCAACGCGCCGGTCGAAGATCCCCGGGCATTCTCCGCGGTCGCCGCGCTCGAAGACACTCTTGCCTACTGGCGCGAGTGGAACGCCCGTAACAAATACCAGGGCCGCCATACCGACGTCGTCCGGCGCTCATTGATGACCCTCAAGGCGATGACTTACAGGCCTTCCGGCGGCATCGTCGCCGCCGCCACCACCTCGCTGCCGGAAAAGATCGGCGGCCCGCGCAACTGGGACTACCGCTACTGCTGGATCCGCGACACCTCTTTCACGCTCCTCGTATTAATGCGGGCCGGTTACAAAGAGGAGGCCACCGCATGGCGGCGCTGGCTTCTACGCGCCATTGCCGGCGCCCCCGATCAGATCCAGACCATCTACGGTATCTGTGGCGACCGTCAGCTGGTCGAGTGGACCGCCGACTGGCTCCCCGGCTATGAAAATTCCTCCCCGGTCAACATCGGCAACGCCGCCGCCAACCAGTTCCAACTCGACATCTTCGGCGAAGTCGCCACCGCCCTCTCCAACATTCCCGATCCTGACGCCGATATCAAGGTCTCCGCCAGCTCCCTACAGGCACAGCTTATCGATCACCTCTGCCACGTCTGGGTCGAACCTGACGAGGGCATCTGGGAGACTCGCGGCGGCCGCAAGCACTTCACTCACTCCAAGGTCATGGCCTGGGTCGCCCTCGACCGCGCCGTCAAGCATCACGAGCAGTACGACGGCAGCGGTGACATCAAGCGTTGGAAGAAGAACCGCGATCTCATCCACAAGGAGGTCTGCGCCAAGGCCTTTTCAAAAAAGCTGAACTCCTTCACCCAGTTCTATGGCTCGAAGGAACTCGACGCCTCCTGCCTCCGCATCGGTCTTGTCGGCTTCCTGCCCATGAACGATCCCCGCATCGTCGGCACCATCGAAGCCATTCAGAAGCGCCTGATGAAGAACGGCTTCGTCGAGCGTTACGATACCCGCACCTCACCCGACGGTCTGCCCTCCGGAGAGGGCACCTTCCTCGCGTGCAGCTTCTGGATGGTCACCTGCCTTTGGCTTATCGGCCGCAAATCCGAGGCTGAAGCCCTCTACAACCGCCTTCTCGCCCTGCGCAACGATGTCGGCCTGCTCTCGGAGGAATGGGATACGACTAACAACCGCATGCTCGGCAACTTCCCTCAGGCCCTCTCGCACATTGCCATGGTGCATTCCGCCTTTGCCATCTCCGGCGCTTGGACTCCCGAGCCCTACAAACCCTAGCAGCCGGGATGTGCCAAAATGTAGCAACCCACTCCCCCCTTGGCGCACCTAACCAGACACCTCAACAGATTCGGAATTCCAAATGTCCAGCGTTCATGTGCCGGTCTCCACCTACCGGCTGCAACTTCACAAAGGCTTTACCTTCGCCGACGCCTCGGCGATCGCGCCATACCTCTACGGGCTAGGCATATCGCACGTCTATAGTTCACCCTATCTGCAAGCTGCTCCGGACAGCATGCACGGCTACGATGTAGTCGACCACCAGCGCGTCAACGAAGAGCTCGGCGGAGCAGAAGCCCACGAACGCTTCTCTAAAATCCTTGGCGAGAATGGCCTCGGCCAGGTGCTCGACATTGTTCCCAACCACATGGCCATCGGTAGCCAGAACCGGTTCTGGTGGGATGTTCTCGAGAACGGCGCCGCCAGCCGCTACGCTTCTTTCTTCGACATCGACTGGCACCCCCAGGAAGAGCGTCTCCGCGACAAAGTCCTTGTTCCCATCCTTGCCGACCAGTATGGGCGCGTGCTTGAATCCGGCGCGATCAAGGTCGTTCGGTCCGGCCCCAACTTCCTCGTTCAGGCCGCCGGCCAGACCCTTCCCACCGGGCCTACCTCGCTGCCTGCCATCCTCGCCAAGGCCGCCGTATACGCCAACTCCGACTCCCTCAGCTTCATCGCCGCCTCCTACGGCCGTCTTCCCAACCCCTCCCTGGAGGACCGCCGCACGGTCCTCGCCCGCCATCGCGACAAGATCGTCATTACCCAACTTCTCGCCCGGCTCTGCGCCGAGCAGCAGGCTCTGTGCGAGGCCATCGACCGCGCCGTCCGCGAGCTCAACGTCGATCACGACTCCCTCGACGACTTCCTTAACCACCAGAACTACCGGCTTGCTTATTGGAAGACCGCCGACCAGCAGCTAGGCTACCGGCGCTTCTTCGATGTCAACAACCTCATCGGGCTGCGCATGGAGCGCGCGCACGTCTTCGAAGAGACCCATGCCCTCATTCTGGACTGGCTGCGCAAGGGCGTCCTCGACGGTGTGCGGGTCGATCACCCCGACGGGCTGCGAGACCCGCTCGAATACTTCAGGCGTCTGCGCGAAGCCGCTCCCCGGGCCTGGATCATCGGAGAAAAAATTCTAGCCGCCGGCGAGTTCCTCCGCGCCGGCAAAAAAGCCGCTTGGCCCATCGAAGGCACCAGCGGCTACGACTTCCTCAACGTCGCGCTCGGCCTGCTGATCAAACGCGACGGCATGGCCGCCCTGACAAAGATCTATGGCGACTTCACCGGCCAACCCATTGCCTTTCCGCCCATCGCCCATGACAAAAAGATTGCCGTCGCCCAAGAGGCCCTCGGCTCCGACGTCAACCGCCTTACCACCATCTTTGTCGATATCTGCGAAAATCATCGCAACCAGCGCGACTATACCCGCGCTGAAGTCCGCCGCGCGATCCGCGAAATCGCCGCCTGCTTTGCCATCTATCGCACCTATGTGGTGCCTCCCGGCAAAGACCGGCCCAGCGAGATCACCGCCGAAGATCGCCGCCACATCGCCCGCGCCGTGCAATGCGCCCGCGACAACCGCCCCGATATCGACTCCGGCCTCTTCGACTTCTTTGAGCTGGTGCTCACCCTCCAGGTCACCGGTCGGCTCGAATCCGAGTTCGTCTTGCGCTTCCAGCAGTTCACCTCCCCGGTCATGGCCAAAGGCGTCGAAGACACGGCCTTCTACTGCTTCAACCGCCTCACCGCCCTCTGCGAAGTAGGCGGCGACCCCGCCCGCGACGGCCTCTCCCTCGACGACTTCCACGCCTACCAGTTCAAAATGCAATCCACCCATCCCAGCACCATGACTACCCTCTCCACCCACGACACCAAGCGCTCCGACGATGTCCGCGCACGCCTCGCCGTCCTCAGCGAAATCCCCCAGGAGTTCGGCGAAGCCATCGCCCGCTGGACCTCCATGAACGAGCAGTTCAAATCTCAAAACTTTCCCGACCGCAACTCTGAATACTTCCTCTATCAAACCCTCATCGGCGCGTGGCCCATCTCTCCCGATCGCACCAAAGCTTACATGCAAAAGACCATGCGCGAGGCCAAACAGCAGACTTCCTGGGTCGCCAACAACAAAGACTTTGAAGACGCCCTCAACGGCTTCATCGACGCCATCCTCGCCGATTCCGCCTTCACCAAAGACCTCGAGTCCTTTGTCGCCCGCGTCCTCCTCCCCGGCCGCATCAACTCCCTTACCCAGACGCTTCTGAAGCACACCGCTCCCGGCGTCCCCGACCTCTATCAGGGAGCCGAGCTCTGGGACCTCTCGCTCGTCGATCCGGACAACCGCCGCCCCGTCGACTACGAACTGCGCCGCACCCTCC
>CAXTPN010000215.1:0-4201 GCA_964246125.1 uncultured Acidobacteriaceae bacterium | reverse complement strand
TCCCTGGGTGGGGGAGTCAAGGCAGCCGATGAGGTTCATGAGGGTGGATTTGCCGGAGCCGGAGGGGCCCATGATGGCGACGTACTCATTGTGGCGGATGCGGAGGGAGACGCCGCGCAGGGCGTCGACCTTCTGGTCGCCCATCTCATAGGTTTTCCAGAGATTGCTGGTGACGATGACGTCTCCGGGCTCGGGGCCGGCGGCGTTGGTGAGGGCGGGGTCAAGTTCAGTGGTAGGCAATTTGGAACTCCGGTGTGAGGCTCAACATCCCACCTAGACGATACAACCGTCGGAGATGGGGCACCCGAACCTATTTGTAAACGAGAGTTAAGACTTCTCGGTATCTGCCGTGGCGTCCGAGGTGTTATCCGGTTTGACGACGGTGCCGCTCTTCAAGGTACGGAGAATCTTGTAGCGGCCGGTGACGAGGGTCTGGCCGGGGGTTAGGCCGGAGGTGACCTCGATATCGGTCGCGCCGGTGACGCCGGTGAGGACGGGAACGAAGACGGCGTGCTGTTTGCCGCGTTCGGCCTGGAGGATGTAGACGCCCTGGGCGAGAATGGGCTTGATTTTGGTGGCGGTCGCGGTGGGAGCGGGGCTGGAGGCGGCATGCCCCGCGTTATCGGCGAGGGATTTTTCGAGGATCGGGTCGCGCTGAACCAGAGCCTGGATGGGAATGACGAGGGCGTTGGAGCGGCGGGCGGTGGTGATCTTGGCGGTAGAGGAGAGACCGGGGCGAAGCTCGTCGTTGCCGTCGCCTGGGGTGGTGTCGAGGGTGACGACGACCTTGAAATCCTTGGCCTCTTCGGTGCCGGTGGTGGATTGGCTGGTGGCGACGCCGGTGGTACGGAGCAGGGCCTGATCGCCGACCTCGGTGACGTGGCCCTTGAAGGTGCGACCGGGGAGTGCGTCGACGGTGACGTCGGCGGTCTGGCCGAGCTTGACGTTGACGATGTCGGTCTCGTCGACTTTGACCTCGGCGGTGATGACAGACATGTCGGCGAGGGTCATCAGGGTGGAGCCCTGCGCGTTCTGGATGCCGAGTACGACGGTCTCGCCTTCGCGAACGGGGACGTTGGTGACGAGGCCATCGAAGGGGGCGCGGGAGATGGTTTTGTCCAGGGCGTCGAAGTTGGAGCGCTGGCTGGCGACGGCCTGGTTGACGCGGGCGCGTTGGGAGGCGGTTTGCGCCTTGGCCTGATTGGCGGTGGCGAGACGCTGATCGAGGGTCGCAGTGGCGGCGTCGTAGGTGGCTTTTTTGGCGTCGAAGTCCTGCTTGGCGATGAGTTTGTCGTCGTAGAGCGCCTTGGCGCGGTCGTAGTCGAGCTTGCGCTGTTCGAGGTCGGCGCGGGCGGCGGCTATGTTGGCGCTGGCGGTCTGCTCGGCGGCTTCGAAGGAGTTGACGTCGGTACGCGAGGACGCGATGGTGGCCTGCTGGGCAGCGACTGTGGCTGCGGGCTGAACGCTTTCGACGGTGGCGAGGACCGCGCCGGCTTTGACGTGGTCGCCTTCCTTGGCGTTAAGTTTGGTGATGCGGCCGAAGGCAGTAGCGCCGATATTGACGTAGGTCTTGGGCTTGATCTGGCCGGTGCCGCTGACGATGGAGGTGAGGTCCTGGCGGGCGACAGCGGCGGTGGTCACTTTGATGACGTTGGCCTGGCTGCGGTAGATAGACAGCGCGGCGATGCCGCCGAGGGCGAGCAGAATGACGAGGGCGATGACAATTTTCTTGGCGCTCATTTCTTCTTTCTTTTCAGTGTGCCAGGCAGTTTCTATTCGTGTGCGCGGGCGCTGTGTTGACGTTTCGCCCAGGTAAAAAGTTGTTGACTGCTGCTACGCGGAAAGTGGGCGTCAGGTTCCGGGAAATGTGCGGGAATCGGAAATAAAAAGCCGGCTCGATTCCAACCGGGGCTGCCGTGAGTCCAACAGAAAGTCATCGCGTCTCTTGCTGCCTGCTTTCAGGATCATGTTTGTTTATAAGGAGATGATAGCAGCCGGCAGGGTTGGCGAAGGTTTGAATGTTGCATGAATTGAGCCTACAATTCTAAGTATCGGTTGGATAGAGGTCCACTTCCATGAATAGCCATCGGTTTCTCGTTCGTCCAGGTTTTCTCAGCGTTGTTGCTCTCGGTCTGGCGATGGCAGGAGCAGGGTCGTTTGGGCATGGCGCGTGGGCGCAGAGCGGTGAGCCGGACGGGGTGAAGCGGGTTCCAGTGCCGGATGACAAGCCGGACCCGACAAAGCGCGGGCGAACGGATAAGGAAAAGATCGATACTGCAAAAGCGATCAAGCAGGAGTTGAAGGGTTCGTACAAGACCTGGGTGGACCAAGACGTAAAGTGGATCATCACCGACGAGGAGTTGTCGGCGTTCAAGCATCTGGGCAACGACCTGGAGCGCGATCAGTTCATTGAGAACTTCTGGCTGCGCAGGAATCCGAATCCGGAGTCGCCGGAGAACGAATATCGCGAAGAGCACTATGCCCGGATCGCCTATGCGAACGAGCATTTCGCCGCGGGAAAGAGCGGCTGGCGGACGGACCGTGGGCATATCTATATCGCTTACGGCAAGCCGGATTCGATCGATTCACACCCCAGCGGCGGCAACTACGAGCGGCCGATCGAAGAAGGCGGAGGCAACACATCGACGTTTCCGTTTGAGATATGGCATTACAGGTACCTGGAAGGCATTGGGGACAACATCGATATCGAGTTTGTGGATACGTGCATGTGCGGCGACTACCACATGACGATCGACCGGTCGGAGAAAGATGCGCTGAAGAACGTGCCGGGGGCGGGGCAGACGCTCTACGAACAGATGGGGCAGTCGACCAAGGCCGACCGGTTCAGCGGTGGCGGGCTAGAGCAGTTGGGCAAGGGTCCGGGCTCGGAGCAGAACGCGTCGAAGCAGTTTGACCGGCTGGACCGGTATGCGAAGCTGCAGGCGGCGCCGGTGATCAAGTTCAAGGATCTTGAGAGCTATATGGTGAGCTCGAAGATTCTGAAGGGGCCTCCGTTCCTGTTCGACGTGCGCACGGACTATGTGAAGATCACCAACGATACGGTGCTGGTGCCCTTGACGGTGCAGATTCATAACAAGGACATCACCTACAACACCAAGGACGGGGTGTCCATGGGGACCGTCAACATTCTGGGGCGGGTGTCGTCGCTGACGGGGCGGCCGCTGCAGACGTTTGAAGAGACGGTTTCGGTGCAGACGCCGAGCGAGCTGCTCACGCAGGAGCAGCGGAAGCTGTCAGTGTACTGGAAGGCTCTGCCGCTGCGGCCGGGCCTATACAAGGTGGATATTGTGATCAAGGATGTGAATAATCCGGATCACATTGGTACGTGGCGGCGCAGCGTGAATGTTCCGAAGTACGACGACGATCAGCTTGCGCACTCTTCGTTGATCCTGGCGGATACGATGGAGCGTGTGCCGTCGAAGGATATCGGGGCGGGGAACTTTGTGATTGGCAATACGCGCATTCGGCCCCGGGTATCGACCGGAGTTGCGGTGCCAATCACCTTCAAGCAGAACCAGAATTTGAATTTCTGGATGCAGGTTTACAACCTTGGCATTGGAGAGAACAAGCAGAATGGCGCGACGATCGAGTACCAGATTATGGATCTAGCGACGAATAAAGCCATTCTGGACACATCGGAGACGACCAACAAATTGAGTCCGAATGCGGACCAGGTGACGCTCGAGAAGAGCGTGCCGTTGGCCAGTTTGCAGCCGGGTAAATACTCGGTGAGCATCAAGGTAAATGACGGTGTGAAGAAGCAGCAGTTTGCCGAGAGCGCGCCTTTCATCGTGGAGTAGCGATTCATCAGGAGCACAGGACTTGTGGAATCGGGCGGCACGGACACGCGGAACGAATGCGATGAACGGTTGCAGACAAGGACTTGTAAATCAGGAGCAGGCCGTCGACGCACAGAGGAACGCTGTGCAATTATCCCAGGGTAAGACTGAAAAGACCGGTGCAGGCCCGCTTCTTCTGCTGGCGATGACTCTGCTGCTTTCTCATGCGGCGCTGGCCGCGGGGGGCGGAGCTGTGGTCTCGGGGATCGTGCGGGATGCACAGGGCGTGGGCCAGATGGGCGCGCTGGTGCAGGTGCTAACTGCCGATGCGGCGACTGTGGGGACCGCGTTTACGGATCTACATGGGCGTTATGTGATCGCGAATCTGGATCCCGGCAAAT
>CAXTPN010000214.1:0-4228 GCA_964246125.1 uncultured Acidobacteriaceae bacterium | reverse complement strand
GAGTAGCAGCCGGGGTTCGCGACGAGGCGGGCGGTGGGTATGCCGGCGCGGTGGAGCTCCGGGCAGCCGTAAATGGCTTCGGCTTGGAGGCTGAGGGCGAGGGTCGGGTCTTCATCGTGCAGGTTGTAGACGGCGCGGTGCGCGGGGTTTTGGAGTCGCCACGCTCCGCTTAGATCAATGACGCGGATGCCGCGCTCCAGCCACTGCGGCGCCCACTCGCGGGAGTTTTCGTGCGGGAGGGCAAGGAAGACGATTTCGATGCCGAGGTCTTCAATCAGTGGCCAGCTGAAGGCTTGGACTGGAGGCAGGGTTTGGCCCCCGCCGAGTGCCAGTTGCGGGTGGAGGTGCTCGAGACGAATGCGGCCCGTGGGGGACTCGTCGGCGATACGTCCGAGGAGGAGAGGCTTCGATGATGCCAGGCGCGGGTGGGCGAGGAGCAGGCGGGCGAGTTCGCCGCCGGCATATCCGCCGACCCCGGCGATTGCGGTTCTCACGGTGGTGAGAGGTGCGGGTGTGGTCTGGGGCTGCGTGGCGGACTCAACCAATGTAGCTCTCGATTCTGGTCTTCAGGATGCCTGCCTGCTTTTCATCGGGGCAGATGACGAGTACGGTGTCGTCTCCGGCGATGGTGCCGATGACCTCCGGCCAGTCTTCGTAGTCGATGCCCGCGGCCACGGGCTGGGCGCTCCCGGTGTTGGTGATGACGACGATAAGATTGAGGGCTTGGCGCGCTTCGAGGCCGAAGCCGCGAAGGACCTCGCGAATACCTGGAGATGAATCGCCGTTCGCGGCGGAGGGCGCGATGGAGTAACCGGCTGGGCCCTTGGAAAGATGCAGGTCGTGAACGTCGCGCGAGAGCGTTGCCTGAGTGACATGGAAGCCGCGGGCGGCGAGCTTGCGGCGCAGTTCGTCCTGGCTCGCGATCGGAGTGTCGTCCAGAATCTGGCGGATTGTAGAGTGGCGTTGCTGTTTCATAGCGGGGCGAGCCGATGCATAAAGATACATGCTTCTGGATAAATATGCAATCAGTGCAAAATCGCTCGTGACAAGGCTCAGCCTCGGGTCTGTCGGTCTGCTCGCAGGGTGACACAACCGCCCGTCCAGTATGAGTATATTGAGTTATGGACCGCATTCAGGGAGTTCGTCGGAAGCTGCTGGCGGACGTGTCAGCGGGCGCGGAGAATGGCAGTGGGACGCTGATCGATCCGCGTTTCGATACGGATTCGTGCGGTGTGGGGTTTGTGGCGACCGTGGCGGGCGGAGCTTCGCACGCAATTGTGGAACATGCCTTGACGGCACTGGGGCGGTTGGCTCATCGCGGCGCCACGGCGGCGGATGGCAAGAGCAGCGACGGCGTAGGGCTGATGACCGCGATTCCACGAGCATTGCTGCTGCGCGAGAGCGGGATCGAACTCGATGACGATCGCATGCTGGGCGTGGGAGTTCTCTTTCTTCCCAAGGAAGAGGTGCGGGCAGAGGGGATTCTAGAGCGGTGTCTCGGCTCGCATGATTTGGAAGTGCTGCACTGGCGCAATGTTCCGACGCAGACGAGCGCGCTTGGGGAGATTGCGCTGAAAGCGATGCCGCGGATTCGGCAGGCGCTGATCGCGGACCGTCTGCCTTCGGATGCGGATGTGCAAGGCACGATGGAGCGTCGGCTGTACCTGTCTCGCAAGCAGTTTGAGCGGCTGCATGAGGAGGGCAAGGTGGAGGGATACATCTGCTCCTTGTCGACGCAGACGATTGTCTATAAGGCGATGTGTTCGGGGGCTTTGCTGAACAGCTTTTATGCTGACCTGGCATCGCCGGAGTATGTGTCTCCGTTCGCGGTATTTCATCAGCGTTATGCGACGAATACGGCGCCCTCATGGAACCGCGCGCAGCCGGCGCGGACGTTGGCTCACAATGGCGAGATCAATACGGTTTGGGGAAACCGTTCGCGGATGGCGGCTCGCGATTCGACGCTTCCCATTGAATGTAAGCCGGTGATGACAGCAGGCGGAACGGATTCTACGAGCCTGGATGAAGCGGTGGAGTTGATTGCCAAGAACGGCAGGTCGCTGGCCGAGGCGGTGCGAATGTTAATGCCGCCGGCGGTGAATACACACAGAGAGTCGAGTTTTCTGCGGTACCACGCGGATTGCGTAGAGCCGTGGGATGGGCCCGCCGCCATTGCGTTTTCAGATGGACGCGTTGTGGGTGCGGCGCTGGACCGGAACGGACTGCGGCCGAGCCGCTTTGCGATGACGGAGGACGGACTGGTGATTGCGGGGTCCGAGGCGGGTTTGATCGATCTCGATCCGGAGAGGGTGACACAGAGCGGACGCCTGGGGCCGGGACAGATGCTGGTGGTTGACCTGGTGAACGGCAAGGTGTACCAGGATGAGGAGTTGCTGGAGAAGTTCGATGCGGGTGCGACGTACGCGCAGCGTCTTGAGACTGTGCCTTTCGAGCCGGTGGAGGCGGAAGGATGCTTGCCGCCATCCGAATTGGTGGAGATGCAGCGTGCGTTTGGGTACACGCGCGAAGACGTCAAGATGATCCTGCAGCCGATGTCCGCAGAAGGGAAGGATGCGGTTTGGTCGATGGGGGACGATACGCCGCTGGCGTTTCTGGCGCACACACCGCGGCCTGTGTATGCGTTCTTCCGGCAACGATTTGCGCAGGTCACGAATCCCGCGATCGACCCGCTGCGGGAGGCTTGCGTGGTTTCTCTGCACACGCGGCTGGGGCCATGGTCGCACATGCTGGATAAGGATGCTCCGCTGCCGGGAGTGTCGCTAGGATCGCCCTATCTTTCGCTGGCGCAAGTGGCCGCGCTGCGGAGGGGGGAACATCCGCATAGTTCGGAACTGGCTGTTGCGGAACTAGCGTGTGTCTTCCGTGGCGAGACGACGTTAGTCGAGGCGCTTGACGTGGTGTGCCAGCAGGCGATCGAACTGGTACGCGATGGAGCCAGGATTCTCCTGCTATCGGATCGCGCGGCGCACCGGGGCGAAACGGGTGCTGAAGCGCGGCTGCCGATTCCTATGGCCATGGCGACCGGGGCAGTCCACGAGGCGCTGGTGGCGGCAGGTCTGCGGACGCTGGTGGGGTTGGCGGTGGAGGCCGGAGACTGCCGCGACATTCATCACGCGGCGATCCTGATTGGATACGGCGCGGGTGCGGTGTGCCCTTGGCTGGCGCTTGAGACGGCGAGGGCATCTGGCGCGCTGGAGTCGACGCTTGCTGAGAAGAAGATGCTGAAATCCTTCGACGCGGGGCTGGCGAAAGTTATGTCGAAGATGGGAATCTCGGTGGTGGATAGCTACCGAGGAGCGCATCTGTTCGACATTCTGGGATTGCACTCGAGCGTGGTTGCGCGATGCTTTCCGGGCACGCCGGCTCCGCTGTCGGGGATTGGTTTTGCGGAGTTGGATCGGCAGTTGCGGTTGGGCTGGGTGGCATCATCGGCTGGTGCCGGGGAGTTGCCAGATTACGGGTGGGTACGTTTTCGCAAGGCGGAGATGGCTGAACCTCATGCGTGGCAGCCTCCGACGGTGAAGGCGTTGCAGAATGTGCTCGGAAGCACGCGAGCAGGGATTGTGCCCGCTGATCCGGCGGCGGCGTTCGCGATCTACTCGCAGGAATTGATGGCTCGCGAGCCGGTGGTTTTGCGGGATCTGCTTGCGATCCGGGCGGCGGGGGCGGCGCTTGAAGTGGACCAGGTGGAACCGGCCGGGGCCTTGTGCAAGCGATTTGTGGCGAGCGCGATGTCGCTGGGCTCGCTAAGCCCGGAGGCGCATCAGTGCATCACGATCGCGATGAATACGCTGGGGGCGCGGTCGAATACGGGCGAGGGCGGCGAGGATCCGGAGGTTTATAAGGTTCATGCGGCGGCGGTCGTAAGCGCCTCGGGGCACGAAGCTGCAACCGCGCAGACGTGGGGTGGAACGGCTGTAGCGGAACTGGTGGCGCCCGCGCCCGAGCCGCCGATGCTTCGCAACAACCGGATCAAGCAGGTGGCTTCGGGCCGGTTCGGCGTGACCGCGGAGTACCTGGCGCATGCCGAGGAGATTGAAATCAAGGTGGCACAGGGAGCCAAGCCAGGTGAAGGTGGGCAGCTGCCGGGGCACAAGGTGAGTGGGTTGATTGCGCGGTTGCGACATGCGCAGCCTGGGGTTTCGCTGATCTCGCCGCCTCCGCATCACGACATTTACTCGATCGAGGATCTTGCGCAGCTGATCTA
>CAXTPN010000213.1:0-4268 GCA_964246125.1 uncultured Acidobacteriaceae bacterium | reverse complement strand
TTCCCAGACAGGACGATTTGTGCATGCAGGTTGCGACCACAGATCAGCAGGGAGCTCGTGAGAAGGAACCGAAGTGTCCACGTCATCGCTGTGACAAAGCCAAGAGACTTTCGAAGGAAATAATACCGCACGTGGAGGTGCGGTCCCCCAAGACGATGGCCGCCCATGCGGGCGGCCATCGTTCATTCCTGCTGCTGCGTGGGACTACTGACCGCGCTTCCAGTTGAGGAGGTCGCCCAGGGTGGTGGAGGAGGAGGAGCCGCCGGAGGACTGGGGGGGGTTGTTGTTGCCTTTGCCGTTGTTGCCTCCGTCGTTGCCGCCGCGGTCGCGGCTGCCGGCGTTGGAGCCGGGGGCGGTTCCGCTGTAGTCGCGCAGGCTTTCGCGGTTGCCGGAGGTTTCTTTGTAGAGCTCGACTTCGGCTCGGCTGGCTTCTTCGCCTACGGCGCGGATGGAGAGGCCGACCTTTTTCTCTTCCTGGCTCATCTTGACGATTTTGAACTCGTGCTCGTCGCCTACGTTGAGCTCGACGGGCTTGCCGTGGTCGTCGACGGCTTCGGAGACGTGGCAGAGGCCTTCAACCCCTTCGGCGATTTCGACGAAGGCTCCGAACTGCGCGGTGCGGAGGACCTTGCCCTTGATGACGTCGCCGATGCGGTGCTGGGCGAAGAAGGTATCCCAGACGTCGGGCTGGAGCTGCTTGACGCCGAGGGAGAGGCGGCGATTTTCGGGCTCGACGCCGAGGACGATGGCGCGCACCTTTTCACCCTTCTTGAGGACCTCGGAGGGGTGCTTGATGCGCTTGGTCCAGGAGAGGTTGGAGACGTGGACGAGGCCGTCGATGCCGTCTTCGATCTCGATGAAGGCGCCGAAGTCGGTGAGGTTGCGGACGCGGCCCTCGATGATGGCGCCGGTGGGGTATTTTTCCTCGAGCGCCTCCCAGGGGTTGTCTTGGAGCTGCTTCATGCCGAGGGAGATGCGGCGGTCGTTGGGGTTGACGGAGAGGATGAGTGTGTCGACCTCGTCGCCGGGCTTGACCATTTTGGAGGGGTGCTTCATGCGCTTGGACCAGGTCATCTCGGAGACGTGGACGAGGCCTTCGATGCCCTGCTCGAGTTCGACGAAGGCACCGTAGTCGGTGACGGAGAGGATGCGGCCGCGGACCTGGGCGCCGACGGGGTAGCGTTCGACGGCGTCGAGCCAGGGGTCGGGGGAGAGCTGCTTGAAGCCGAGGGAGACGCGCTGCTTGTCCTTGTCAAACTTGAGGACCTTCACCTGGATCTCGTCGCCTACGTTGACGAGGTCGCGGGGGTGGGTGAGGCGGCCCCAGCTCATGTCGGTGATGTGGAGGAGGCCGTCGAGGCCGCCGAGGTCAACGAAGGCGCCGTAGTCGGTGAGGTTTTTGACGGTGCCGGTAAGGACCGAGCCCTCTTCGAGGGTGGCGAGGGTGACGGATTTTTTGGCGTTCTGATCTTCTTCGAGGAGCTCCTTGCGGGAGATGACGACGTTGCCGCGCTTTTTGTTGAGCTTGATGACTCGGACTTCGATCTCGGTGCCGACGTAGCCGTCGAGGTTGCGGACGGGGCGGACCTCGATCTGAGAGCCGGGGAGGAAGGCCTTGATGCCGATGTCGACGGTGAGGCCGCCTTTGACGCGGGAGACGACCATGCCTTTGACGGGGGTCTTGGTGTTGGCGGCCTCTTCGAGCTTGTCCCAGACCTTGTGGCGGAGGGCTTTTTCGTGAGAGACGGCGTAGCCTCCGCCGTGAGTTTCTTCGCGCTCGACGACGACTTCGACGGGGTCGCCGGGGGCGAATTTATAGGTGCCGTCGGAATTCGTGATCTGGTCGAGGGGGAGGAGGCCTTCGGACTTTAGGCCGATGTCGACGATGGCGTGCTTGTCAGTGATCTTGACGAGGGTGCCGGTGACGATGGCCTCTTCGGCGGTGAGGCTTTGAGCGGTCGCGGACTCGACGGCCTGCTCGCGGTCGAAGGAGGCGAGGGCGGCGGCGAAGTCGGAGTCGTCGTAGTCCTGGCCGGGCTCGTCGTTTACTTCGGTGTCGGTCGCGGCGGAGAGGGACTCCGCAATGTGGCCGGAGGCGGGGTCTTCAGAGGGCGTGATGTGGAGGTCGTCGACGCTGCCGGCGTTGTGGGTGGATTCGGATGACAAGCCGTCGTTGCCGGCCGTCGCTTCGGGCGCGAGGGTTTCGATTTCGGTGTTCAGGGGTTTGCTCTCGTTGTAGTCAGGATTATGGTCGTCTACCATGTTTTCTGCGGACTCCGGGATCAATACAGCTTCTGCTTCGAACGTCCAGGCGGTGCCGTTGCGGGTAGGTTCAGTTTGTGATGCCTCCGCGGTGGGATCCGAGACATCAGCTGAAAGTTTTCCCTGGGCAGGCTTCGTGACAGGAACGAACGATTTTCGCAGAGTAATGCGGAGCAGCTGCATTTGGATCCCACACGCAGTAACTCACTGAAAAGGATATCAACCGTGGGAGAGGGCGTCAAACGGATGGTTTGATGGCGCAAAGATTCGCAGCGAGATGCTGATCGGCATAGCCGGCAGGGGTGTAGCGACCCGGCAGAAAGGCGTACCCTAGTTATAAGAAATCCATGGTTCTCGACCTACCAGTTCCAGACGGAGGTCAGGGGATTTATCCAGGGAGAACGAAATGCAATCTTCTGTAGACGGTCTGATCCAACTGACTCGACGTGGCGAGCAGCGAGGAGAGGTTGAAGTGCCGATCGAGCCGACGACCTGTAGTGGCGCTCTCGCGGACGATCCATGGGTCCTGGACGCCGGGAGGCCGGGGTATGGTCCCGGAGCGTCGATGTGGGACATTCTTCCCGCGACCGCCCCGCGGCAGGGTCTGCTTCCGGGAAGGTATCAGCAGATGTCTCCGGCGGAACTGGACCTGCGCATCCGCGCCGCGAAGCACGCGCTGGGCAAGCGCCTGATTATGCTGGGTCATTTCTATCAGCGGGATGAGGTGATTCGATACGCCGATTTTGTAGGGGATTCGTTTCAGCTGGCGCAGGTGGCGAAGGCGTGCTCTGAAGCCGAGTTTATCGTTTTTTGCGGCGTACACTTCATGGCGGAGACGGCGGACATGCTGTCGCGCGCGGATCAGGCGGTGGTTTTGCCGAATCTTGCGGCCGGCTGCTCGATGGCCGACATGGCGGACCTTGACTCGGTGCAGGATTGCTGGGAGCAACTGGCGGAGGTGCTGGGGACGGCTGCCGATGCCGAGGGGCGGGTACCCGTCATTCCGGTAACGTACATGAACTCATCGGCGGCTTTGAAGGCATTTTGCGGCGAACATGGAGGGATCGTCTGTACATCCTCGAATGCGGCGGCGGTGCTGCGCTGGGCGTTCGAGCGCGGGCAACGCGTTCTGTTTTTTCCCGACCAGCATCTTGGACGCAATACGGCGAAGGCGATGGGAATTTCTCTGGAAAAGATGCCGGTTTGGGATCCGGGCCGTTCACTGGGCGGAAACGACGAGGCTGCGCTGCGCGACGCCAGAGTATTGCTTTGGCATGGGTTCTGCTCAGTACACAAGAGGTTTAGTGTGGAGCAGATCGCCTACGCGCGCTGGCGGCATCCGGGAGTGCGGGTGATCGTGCATCCTGAGTGCCCGATGGACGTGGTCGATGCGGCGGACGAATCCGGCTCTACGGACTACATCGTAAAGGCAGTGGCGGCCGCTCCGGCGGGTGGAACGTTCGCCATCGGGACGGAGATCAACCTGGTGCAGCGGCTTGCCAATCAATATCCGCAACACACGATTTTTTGCCTTGATTCGGTGATTTGTCCCTGCTCCACGATGTACAGGATTCATCCGAGCTATCTTGCATGGGTGCTGGAGGCGCTGGAGCGCGGCGAGGTCCTGAATCGAATCACCGTGCCGGAGCGGATTGCAGAGCCTGCACGGGTTGCGCTGGAACGAATGCTGAGTCTTCGGCCGGGCGAGGCAGCGGTGAGCGCAGCATGAAGAAAGCGTGACGCGCGGCGAGAGTGCTTAGGAGCGACAGCGCGGAAAAGGCTGGAGCCGGCCTATACTTGGGGGATGGATCGTTTGTGGACTCCGTGGCGGTATGCATACATCTCGGGGGCGAAGGACGAGAGCGGCGAGAGCCGGAAGGGCGTTCCGAAGGGTTTAGAGGGATGGCCGGGTGAGGACGCCGGGTGCGTCTTCTGCAACCTGATCCGGGCGGTGGAGTGGGGGATTGCCGAGGGACCGGGTAAGGAGGCCGCAGAGCGCGCGGGGT
>CAXTPN010000212.1:0-4272 GCA_964246125.1 uncultured Acidobacteriaceae bacterium | reverse complement strand
ATCGAGAACGGGTATCGCCACCCCAAGCAGCAGAGACCCGGAGCCGTGCAGCGGGGCGTCTACCGCGAGATCGAACCCGTCGTCGACAACCCCGATGCCGAGCCGGTACTGCCCTGCGAAGCCGCCAAGCCCGCGATTATCGTTTTCGGCAAGCGCGTAGGGACCACCGTCACGGTTTGCACGGACAACCGCTGCCCCATCCACGACCCCCGCGCAGCGGTGCGGAAGGCCGAGAACCCCGCACCCGTCATGCCAACCGCACCCCCGACCGAGACCGAAGAGGAGGCCGAACAACGCAGACAACAGCACGAACAGCTAAGCAAGGAGCATGAGGAGGAGCAGCAACGGAGAGCCGAGGAGTTCCGTCAGCAGGAGGAGCAGCGGCAGCAGGAGTATGAGGCCGAGCAGACCCGCAGAGCCGAGCTTCGCAAGGCAAGGGAGGAGAGCTTCGAGCGGATACTGGAGAACGCTCCCGCAACATTCACCGCAGCCCAGCTTCGTGTCGTGCTACGGGCCATCGTCAACCTTGACCCCTACACCTTCGCCGACGATCTGGCCGAAGGCATCGCAACGGAGAACGAACAACGCAGCGCGGAAGAACTGTTGCTTGCCACCATCGACAGCACGGAAGACGAGAAGCTGACGCGCTTTGCACTGAGGCTTGCCCTCTTCGGACACGTCGGCATCCCCAGCGAACATGAGGTCGACTTCCTCGCAGAAGCCGAGATCGCGTTCGCTCCGCCACAACCCAAACAGAAGAAGAAGAGCAAACCTGCGAAGGTGCCCAGTCCGATCAAGACTCCCAAGGCCGCGTCGAAGAAAGCATCCGTCCCAAAGAAGCGAGTCGCAGCTTAGTACGGAGCGGGGGTGTCAGAGACCCCCGCTGCTTCCCGAGTAGTGCGCGAGGCCGATCCCCCTCCTTTGCACCCTCCCGTAAATGAAAAGGTCTCACGATACCGTTCTGACAGACAGGACGCTCTTTACAGTTCGCAATGCTCCAAGCAGTCAAGACACCGCTCTACAATATAGCGTCCAGCGACCGGCGGCATGCTCTCCGGGTCTACGTAATCGCAGCCGCCAGCGTGATACAGAGACTTCCCTTGCTCACGTTTCAAAAACTTCTTCTTAGCGACCCTGCGTTGCCGCGACTTAGAAGCAGGGCACCTTCGTGCGACCGGTTCGTCGGGTCGCATGGAAGTGCTGTCAGCATCATTCCAAGATGGAACTATATTGACGTTTTCGACACTCTGGCGCACCATCAGTTAATGCCGCGTACACGGATGGACGAACTCGTGGCCATTGCTGAAGGGCACGATGGTCTGCTCACTTCCAGAGAAGCTCGCGTCGCTGGCATTCAGGATTCCGTTCTAGTCCGACTCGCGCAGCGGGGCCGGTTGGAACGGATGAGTAGAGGGGTCTACCGTATTGCCCATTATCCAGCAGATCGTTTGGCCCAATACCGTGAGGCAGTGTTGTGGGCGAAGGCCAGCCAAGGACCGGTGCACATCGCTCTCTCCCATGAAACTGCATTGCTGCTCTACGGCATTTCGGACGCGAACCCGGCGCGCGTAAGTCTTACCGTTCCTCCTTCGGCAAGACTCCGCCGTGTCTGTCCGGGGTGGATCGCCATCCATCGCGCTAACCTCGCTCCAGAGGAGATCGGCGAGCATGAGGGAATGCCTGTCACAACGGTCGAGCGCAGCATCATGGATGTTCTTACGGCGACGCACGGAACCGACTTTGCTCGGCGGTCCGTCACTGACGCTCTCCGCGAAGGATTGGTAAGCAAAGCAGCCGCAAATCGCCTTCGACGATCCATCGCTCAGGTTGCAGGTCATCAGTCGCCGCCGAAGAGCGGTGCTGAATGACCCCTGTACCTGTCGAACGGCTTGAAAAGACTCTTGCAAGAGTGGCCAAGGAGCAGGGTATCGCCCAGGAGCGCCTTCGGCGTTGGGTATCATTTCTAGCCCTCTGCGGAGTTCTGGAAAGAGCGGTCCACGAAGGCTTCTTAGAAAGCTACGATCTCAAGGGTGGCGTCGCGCTCGAACTGCGGTTTGCCCAGGGAGCACGAGCGACCAAAGACATCGACATCGGTGTTCCCGGGGAACGAACGAAGCGGTTGCGGCTCTTTCAGGATGCGGTCGCCCTCGGCTTCGACCAGTTCAGCTTTCAAGTTAAGGGCAAGCCGCTCCAGATGGACAAGGTCGATGCGGTGCGCCTGGAAGTAGCCATCCGGTATCGAACCCGCGCTTGGCAGACGATTGAAGTCGATCTTGGGCCGGCCGGCAGGGGCGCAGTTGAACTCGTGGTACCAACGATCCAAGGATTTGCTGCGATGGGGTTGCGCGTCCCGTCTCCCATTCACTGTCTGAATCTGAACGAGCAGGTTGCCCAGAAGCTGCACGCCTGCACCGGCCCCCACGCGCAAGGTCGGGCCAGGGATGTACTCGACATCCTGCTCATCGACTTACTCGGTAAGCCGGACATTAAGGCAGTACGAGAAGCCGCTGAGCAGGTGTTTGCCGAGCGAGCGACGCATAGCTTCCCGCCAACCATCGCCATACCCGCAGCATGGTATGGGGAGCTCGGGGTGACGGCAGGGGAGCTTGGCTACCCGGTGACTTCAGGTACAGAGATCGTGGCAAGGTTTAAAGCGTTCATTGATCGTGTGAGCGAGGTCGACTGATCCGAGGATCGGCGCACCGCTTCCCCTGCGTCGCAGTGCAAGTCAGTGCGGTAAGGAAATCGCTTTTGGGCAGTGTTTGTTAAACAGCCACCAAAACAGCCACCACTACAAAAACGGCCATCTCATTCCGCTTCAAATCGCCTCTAAGTTGTTGAAAGGATTGGTGGACGCGGAAGGAATCGAACCTTCAACCAGTCGATTAAGAGTCGAATGCTCTGCCAGTTGAGCTACGCGTCCGTTTTTGCGAGGAGAGCCTTGCTTGCTGGGCTCGGAGTGAGGCAGACGGCCGGGGAGGCCGTGATTGCGCTCAACCATCACTCAGGAAGAATAGCACAGGTGGGTGGCGAGGTGGGTGAGGGTCCGAACCGCAGGTTCCTTCGCTTCGCTACGGAATGACAACCTAAAAAGGATTGCGGAATGACAATCAAACAGGTAATGGAGTGACAACCGAAAGGGGACCGAAACAGGTGTGTTAGCCGATGAAGTCGACCTGGGCGTGGATGGGGATGATGCCCTGGTCGTGGCCCATCTGGAGGATGCGGCGGATGGCCTCGCGACCGTCGTCGCCGTAGTCGAGGGTGCGCTGGTTGACGTACATGCCGATGTAGCGGCCGGCGAGGGTGGGGTCGAGGTCGCGGGCGAACTGCATGGAGTATTCGATGGCCTCTTCGCGGTGGTCGAGGGCGTGCTGAATGGAGTCGCGCACGGCGTGGGTGGTGGCGAGCATGGCTTCAGGACCGAGGGAGCGGCGGATGGCGTTGCCGCCAAGGGGGAGCGGGAGGCCGCCGGTTTCGGCGCGCCACCACTGGCCGAGGTCGAGGATCTTGACGAGGCCGTCGTTGCCGTAGGTGAGCTGGCCCTCGTGGATGAGGAGGCCGGCGTCGAAGTCGCCGGCGGCTACCGCGGGGATGATCTTGTCGAAGTCGACGACGGTGGTGGCGATGTTGGGGCAGCAGAGCTTGAGCGCGAGGTAGGCGGTGGTGAGGGTGCCGGGGATGGCGATGCGGAGCTTGGCGATGTCTTCGCGGGCGTACTTGCGGGTGGCGACGAGCATGGGGCCGTAGCCGTCGCCCATGCTGCCGCCGCAGGTCATAAGGGTGTAGTTGTCCTGGAGGTAGGGGTAGGCGTGGAAGCTGATGGCGGTGACGTCGTAGACGGCCTTGTCGATGGCGAGGTGGTTGAGGGTTTCAATGTCGGTGAGGTTGTGCGTGAACTTGTAGCCGGGGACGCGTATTTTGCCGGTGGCGAGGCCGTAGAACATGAAGGCGTCGTCGGAGTCGGGGCTGTGAGCGATCTGGATTTCTTTGATGGCGGGAGAGGTCATTTGAGGCAGTCCTTCAGTATGGATGCGGTTGCCGGCAGAGGGACGGGTTCAGGCTCGACGCCAGCGCTGGAGCGAGGTGACGATGCCGGCAGCGGCTACGATCTTGACTACCTGGCCGGGGAGAAAGGGGAGCGCGCCGAGGCGGAGGGCGGCGAGGGGTGCGAGATGGAGAAAGGTGCCGAGCCACAGGATGCCGCTGGCCATGAGGAGGGAGCTGGCGGCGGCGGCGGCGAGGAGGTTGGCGGGAAAGCGGGGGATGAGG
>CAXTPN010000211.1:0-4309 GCA_964246125.1 uncultured Acidobacteriaceae bacterium | reverse complement strand
CTAAAATTCGACGAGTTTGAAGGTCGCACCGGCCAGATCGTCTATGTCTCTGCCACTCCTGGTCCCTACGAGCTCACCAAATCCGCCGGCGTCGTCGTCGAGCAAATCATACGCCCCACCGGCTTGGTCGACCCCCAAATCGAAATCCGGCCTGTCAAAGGCCAAATCGACGACTTACTCGCTGAAATCCGCGATCGAGTCAAACTGGACCAGCGTATCCTTGTAACAACCCTGACAAAACGTATGTCCGAGGACTTAGCCAACTACTACACCGAAGTAGGAGTCCGCTGCCGCTACATGCACTCTGAGATAGAGACTCTCGAACGCATCCGCCTGCTCCGCGACTTACGCAAGGGAGAGTATGACGTACTCATAGGAATCAATTTGCTGCGCGAAGGCCTCGACCTGCCCGAAGTCTCACTTGTAGCCATCCTCGACGCTGACAAAGAGGGCTTTCTGCGCTCACAAGGCTCCCTCATTCAGACCATAGGCCGCGCCGCCCGCCATCTCGAAGGCCGCGCCATCCTTTACGCCGACAAGATGACCGAATCCATGCAGCGCGCCATCGACGAGACCAACCGCCGCCGCGAAAAGCAGGAGGCATACAACGAGGAGAACGGCATCACACCCGCCTCCATCATCTCCGCCATCGACATGGGTCTCGCCGGCATCCTCAAGGCCGATTACGCCGATCTCACCGACGATGCCCAGGGCGTCCCCGACTTCAACACCCAAGCCGAACTCGACGTCTATATCTCCAAGCTCGAAACCGATATGCGCGAAGCCGCCAAAAAGTTTGAATTCGAAAAGGCCGCCAAGCTCCGCGACACCGTTAAAGAACTCCGCACAAAGGAGTTCCTCTTCGCCTGATCACATCGTCAGCTCGATTAATGCTTCCGTGCCTCCCCGCCGATACTTTATCAGGGCCATAGAAACGCCCGAGGAGGTTTCAAAACCATGCTCCAGCTCGTCTACTCCAGCGCCGCAACTGAGCCGTTCTCGGCGCCTGCCCTCGCCAAACTTCTCGCCACTGCCCGCGCCCGCAACGATCTGTTCAACATCACGGGCATGCTCCTCTACCACTCCGGGTCGTTCCTCCAGGTGCTCGAAGGCCCCGAATCCGGAATCGACATGATCTACCGTTCCATCGCCCGCGATCCACGCCACACATCCACCAAGGTCCTAGTCCGCCAGGAAATCGCGCGCCGCGAGTTCGAGAAGTGGTCCATGGGCTTTGCCGACACCTCGGCCTCCCCACAGCGCCCCACCGGCTTCGTCGACTACCACCGCACGCTTCCCTCTCTCAGCGACGCATCCACTCGCGCTGGACAGTACCTGCGCTTCTTTCAACAGGGGCTGTGCCGTCAGTTGGTCAAATCCTGAAGTGATGGCTGCGATAATTGCTGTCCGATGCGTTCGGTATCCTTTGTTACGCGTCTAACATTTGAGACAGCAAACATTCCAAAGGAAAACGTTCTTACCGTCAGATAGACTTATCCTGTGATCTCATTCCAATCGCGCCTGATGCCCGGCGCCGTGTTTTTCCTCTTGCTGCCGAGTGCCGCACCTTCATTGGCCCAACTGAGCCCGTATGCACCTGCTAACTCCAAACAGTCGCTCATCGCCCCCAATGAAGCTTTAACCTTCCCCGACGCACCTTCCTTCTCCAGTTCTCAGCAGCAAGCCCCGCCGGCGCCTCCTCAGAATCCTGCGCCGCCCAACGAGACTGACGCTCAGCGCAAAGTTCGCGAGCAGCGCGAGGAGGCGGCACGCGAGGTCAAGGCTGAGGAGAAGCAGCGCCTCGGCGGCGTCATGCCGCAATTCAACGTCGTCATGAATGGTAAGGCGGTTCCGCTCACCCCTAAGCAAAAGTTCGATCTCTCCTTCCACACCATCATCGATCCTTACACTGTAGGCTTGGCCGTCATCATCGGCGGCGGCTACGGCGAACTTACGGACGACCACACCGGATACGGCCATGGCCCCGCCGGCTTCTTCAAGCGCACCGCCGCCAGCTACGCCGATAATGTCATCGGCAACGTCGTCGGCAACGCCGCCCTCCCCGTGCTTCTCCACCAGGATCCGCGCTACTTCCGCAAAGGCGAAGGTTCCGTCAAGTCGCGCATCGTCTACTCCGCACTCACCACCTTCATCTGCCACGGAGACAACGGCAAAAGTCAGTTCAACACCTCAAACGTGCTCGGCAACTTCATCGCGGGCGGCATCTCCAATGCCTACTACCCCGCCGACGAGCGCGGCGTAGGGTTGACTATCGAAAACGCCACCGTCGTTACCCTGGAGGGCATGCTCGGCGCCCAGATTCTCGAGTTCTCCCCGGACATTACTGCCAAGATCAAGCGCCACCGCCAGGCCAAACGCGACGCACAGGACGCCGCGGCCGCCGCTGCGGTCGTCTCCGCGCAGCAAACGAGCATGCCGCCGCCTACGCCCGCACCGCCTGCGACACCTCCGCAGCCCTGACCTGCGCCGCGCTGCTACCATGATCACAAATGGTCATCGTCGACAGCGAACATGTAGACATTCCCACGCCCTCCGGCCCCATGCGGACGCATATCGTGCGCCCCGCCGCTCCCGGCAAATACCCCGGCATCGTCTTCTACTCCGAAATCTTCCAGGTCACCGGCCCCATCCGCCGCACCGCCGCCATGCTCGCCGGCCACGGCTACATCGTAGCCATCCCCGAGATCTATCACGAGTATGAAGCTCCCGGCGTAGCCTTCGCCTACGACCAGGCCGGCTCAGATCGCGGCAACGCCCTCAAGACCACCAAGTCCATCGCCGCATACGACGCTGACACCCGCGCCGCCATCGACCATCTCCTCACCCGCCCCGAATGCACCGGCAGATTAGGCGCGATGGGCATCTGCATGGGCGGCCACCTCGCCTTCCGCGCCGCCATGAACCCAGAAATCGCCGGCACTGTCTGCTTCTACGCCACAGACATCCACACCGGCACCCTCGGCGAAGGCAAACACGACGACTCCCTCGCCCGCGCCGCCGACATCAAAGGCGAGCTCTTCATGGCCTGGGGCCGCCAGGACCCGCACGTCCCCGCCGAAGGCCGCATGAAGATCCTCGCACGCCTCAACGAACTCAACACCCGCATCAACTGGCACGAAGTCAACGGAGCCCACGCATTCCTACGCGACGAAGGCGTCCGCTACGACCCCGAGCACGCCCACTCCTTAATGACCCTCGTCTTCGACTTCTTCCACCGCAAGCTAGCGCAAGGTGACGTCGACAGCTCAAGCGCAAGCAGCACCCAGATCCGCCACTGAAACAAAAGACATATACAACAAATTGCAGCACGGCAGCACGTCTTCTGAGCGAAGCGAAGAACCCCTGTGTTTCGCGTTTCTGTCGCCTGTTCTCTCGATACTAAGTTGCAAAGGTTCTAGCTGATCTACCGCCAGCTCACCGCAAGATGCCATCGCAACCCGCGCTCCTCCGTCTTGTTCAGCACCCGCGCATACCCTTCCAACTCCTCCAGCACATGCGACCCCTCCGACCCCAGCTTCTGCGGTTCGTCCCGCAGCGCCTCGATCAGCGCCTTCACCGTCGCCAGCCCTTCGCTCCCGAAGTACCACTGCGGAGGCGGCAGCCGCTTCACCAACTCCTTGTTCCCCGCTCCCTCTTCGATCAACAGTGACATCGAGTTCTCATCCGCCGAAAAGAAATCGATCAGCGGCCTCACCCCCAACGAGAGCGCCAGCTTCTCCACCGCATCCTCATGCCGCGCCAGCGCCCGCCCATTTACAAAAATATCGAAACCCGGATCTTCACCTTCGACCACGATATACATCGAAGCAGCCATAGCCTGAGTGTATCGTCCACCGCCGCGCTGCTCAAAGGCCTTGCCGTACCTCGCCTGAGTCCGCCCTCATCAGACCAGCGCACCCACCCGCAAGCAGCACAAGTCCCACAGCCATCGACCAATCCAGTGTCGGTCGCATCAACACCAGCCCTTCAACCATCGCCACCAGCGGGACCAGCAGGTACCGCGCCGAAAACTCCACAGGCTCCATCTCCCGCAGCAGCCACACCGTCAGGATCGCTACCGGCGCGTCCAAGGTAAACCATCGCCCCGCCTCCACGGCAGCCGCACTCAACGTCCACGAAGTCGCGCCTCTCCACCCTATCCAACAGAACGCACCGCTAAATACTGCTGCCGCAGCACACACCACCGCGGCGCCTTCCCGCCAGCTCACTTCGCCTAACGATGCATGGAGCCGGATCGCCGCCCATCCCATCAACACCGCGGCGAAAACGCTCGCAATCAGCCCTGCTT
>CAXTPN010000210.1:3590-4312 GCA_964246125.1 uncultured Acidobacteriaceae bacterium | reverse complement strand
GCCAAGATATGGTCGAGCTTAGGCACGTCCACAAAAGTGTGCGCCCTGTTGCGTGTTTCCTAAGTACAGCGGTTGTGACCAAGGAACCAATGGCTGTGCCTATCACAATGTGAACGGCAAGAATAATCAGCAATCCAGGCAGCGTCAGAAACATCTTGTCACCTATTGTGGACCTATGGCACGGCTAAGCGGTTCGTGCTGCATCGAGAGAAAGAACAAGCCAACATCAAGTTCAACGACAAACGCAGATTCCCTTCGGGAATGACAACAAGGGAAGGTTGGTTTTACAGTTTGTCATTCCCGGAGGGAATCTGCGTCCATTGGTATAGTGGTGGGTTCATGGGGGAGGAGTTCTTCCCAGGTTGGGTTGGTGGACTTGATGAGGGCGATCTTCTGGGCTCGGGTCCAGTGCTTGAGTTCCTTTTCGCGTCTGATCGCATTGTCGATGTGTTGGAAGGATTCGAAGTAGACGAGACGATTGATCTTGTAGCGAGCGGTGTGGGTGCCGGGTTTCTGTTGGCGGTGTTGCAGTACGCGGTTGCGGAGGTTGTTGGTAACGCCAATGTAGAGGGTGTGTGAGCGGTTGGAAAGGATGTAGACCCAAAATTGGTATTCGCGTTTGGTCATTGTGCTCTCCGGTCGGCGCTGGTGCTGCTCCAGATGAAACGCAGATTGACTTCGGGAATGACAAACATAAGGCAAGAGCAGGGGCAACAGCAAAC
>CAXTPN010000210.1:0-3580 GCA_964246125.1 uncultured Acidobacteriaceae bacterium | reverse complement strand
ATCTGCAACAGGCGCTTCAGGGTGATGTTGGTAGCTACGAAGAGATCGTCGTCGTTGTCGATATCGAGGTTGGTGGTGCCGGAGTTATTGGGCCGGATGGAAACGACGTCGAAAGCGGTACCGGGCTTGTCTGCCGACTGAGCATGGGCGGGTAATGCAGAGGCGACGAGCAGGAGGGCGACAAGGCAGATCTTCATGAGGTTTTCCGCTCCGACGAAAGCAAACGCAGATTCCCTTCGGGAATGACAAACAAAGGGATAACGAACAAAGTAGTAGGCTACTCCTTTTCTTCGGCGGCGCTGCTTAGTTGCGGCATTTGGGTGCCTTGGCTTAAGGTTAGGAGGCCGGTTTGGGCGTAGGTTAGGAGCTTGGCGCGGGTGTCGGTGATGTCGAGGTTGCGCATGGTGAGCTGGCCGATGCGGTCGCGGGGGCTGAAGGTGGACTCGGTTTTTTCCATGGAGAGGCGGTCGGGGTGGAAGGTCAGGTTGGGGGAGTCGGTGGCTAGGATGGAGTAGTCGTTGCCGCGGCGGAGCTCGACCGTGACGGTGCCGGTGATGGGCTTGGCGACCCAGCGCTGGGCGGCTTCGCGGAGCATGATGGCCTGGGGGTCGAACCAGCGGCCCTGGTAGAGGAGGCGGCCGAGTTTGCGGCCGGAGTCGCGGTACTGCTCGATGGTGTCCTCGTTGTGGATGCCGGTGATGAGGCGCTCGTAGGCAATGAAGAGCAAGGCGAGGCCGGGGGCCTCGTAGACGCCGCGGGATTTGGCTTCGATGATGCGGTTTTCGATCTGGTCGGACATGCCGAGGCCGTGGCGGCCGCCGATGCGGTTGGCTTCGAGCATGAGGGCTACGGGGTCCGGGTACTCGGTGCCGTTGAGGGCTATGGGGAGGCCTTCGTCGAAGCGGATGGTTACTTCTTCTTTTTTGATGGGGAGGTCTTCGTTCCAGAAGGCGACGCCCATGATGGGGGCTACGAGCTTCATGGAGGTGGAGAGGAGTTCGAGGTCCTTGGCTTCGTGGGTTGCGCCGAGGAGGTTGGAGTCGGTGGAGTAGGCTTTTTCGGCGGACATTTTGTAGGCGAAGCCGGCGCGCTGCATGAAGGCGGACATCTCGGCGCGGCCGCCTAGCTCGTCGATGAAGGTGGGGTCGAGCCAGGGCTTGTAGACCTTGAGGTCTGGGTTGACGAGGAGCCCGTAGCGGTAGAAGCGCTCGATGTCATTTCCTTTATAGGTGGAGCCGTCGCCCCAGATGTTGACGTCGTCTTCCTTCATGGCGGTGACGAGCATGGTTCCGGTGACGGCGCGGCCGATGGGGGTGGTGTTGAAGTAGGTGACGCCGGCGGTGGTGATGTGGAAGGCTCCGGCCTGGAGGGCGGCGAGGCCTTCGCGGACGAGGGGGAGGCGGCAGTCGATGAGGCGGGCGCGTTCGGCTCCGTACTCGAGGGCTTTGCGGGGGATGGCGTCGTAGTCGGCTTCGTCGGGCTGGCCGAGGTTGGCGGTGTAGGCGTAGGGGAGGGCTCCCTTTTGCTTCATCCAGTGGAGGGCGGCGGAGGTGTCAAGGCCGCCGGAGAAGGCTATGCCTACTTTTTGGTGGAGGGGAAGGGATTCCAGGATTACGGACATTTGAGTATCTGCTTCCGTTCAATGTGGAGTGAGTAGATTTTACGGGAGGTTCGGGGAAGGATGATGGGATCAGAGCGTGGAAGGTTCCAAGATCACCTGGATATAGTCATTGATCGTTGCCGCATCGATAGCCGCCAGAATGCGCTGCGCGTTGTTCAGGATGATCTGCCCTTGCTTGTTATGGCTCTTTCGATCTGCGCCCTTTCGTCTGAGGCCCTTATTGACGATGACTACTACTAGTGCCATCTTTCGGCCTGTTAGGTTCTGCTGATAACCGAGATTCCGATCTCGTGTTACAAAAACATCGAAGCCATCGTCCTCGGCTAATGCGATTAGCTCGCCATTCTTCTTGCCTTCCCACCCTTGATACTGCGTGGTGATGACTATGTGCCCCGGGAGATATTGCCGCAGTTTAGGCGAAAGGTTCTCATCCAGCAGGACTCGCTTGGGGATCATTGCGAATTCGAACGTACGGGAGGCGGTGTAGCGGACCGCTCTTGGTCAGGCTCGGTGCTGTCAGCGATGAAGTCGAGGAGTTCGACAATCTGATCGGGGTTAACGGACGGATACTCCGCGGCAATTTGATCGACGGTATACTTGCCGATGCGGTCGAGAACAGCCCAGTAGGGCACGTCCGTCCCGCGAAACACCCACTCTCCGCCCATCTTTCCCGAAACGCTTTGCAGGACGGGGCAGTCGGCCCATACGATCACTGATTCTGATGTCATCCTGTCCAGTCTCCCCGTCAGTACGGTTTTGCGCTTTTTGCTACGAACTCAAGAAAATCAAGCACCTGCTGGCGTTTGATGGTTGGGTAAAGATCTACGATCTCATCGACGCTTGAGTTGCTGATCTCATCCAGAATAAGGGAGTAAGGTACGCGGGTCCCGCGGAACACCCATTCGCCGCCCATCTTTTCGGGATCGCTTTCTAGAACCGGGCAAGCCGCCCAGGTAATCACCGATTGTGCTGTTCCTGCCATTGTGACTGCCTCCTCGAATTACGGCACATCGCGGAAGTGTAGTTTAGCAGTTTGTGTTCCTGCCCCCTGCTGGTTGGCGGTGTAGGCGTAGGGGAGGGCTCCCTTTTGCTTCATCCAGTGGAGGGCGGCGGAGGTGTCAAGGCCGCCGGAGAAGGCTGTGCCTACTTTTTGGTGGAGGGGGAGGGATTCTAGGATTACGGACATGGAGTGATGGGCCTCGACAGGACGGCGGAGCAGGTGCAACAGAGGTAAACTGGCATCGCAAGGCGACTCTAGTTTAGAGGCTGGATGTGAAACGAAGCCGTGTAATCGACTTTGTCCTATATTTCGCGGTTAGCGGCACGTTTATTGCTTGTGTGCTCGCCGCCACTTTTCTCGGAGTTAACGAAGTTATATTTATTGAACGGTTCTGCTTATTTCCTAACTACTCTTGTCGTTCCTGGCTACCTGATTTCAGATAGCCGTTCCCTCATGAAGCAAAAAAGCTTCTGGGTGTTCACCGCTGTTATTTTCATCGTTCACACACTTGGTTTTTGGATGATCGTTCGAAAAGATGGCGTCCCAAGAGCTCTGTGGTTGGGGCTAGTCGTTGAGATAGTCTGCGTCAGGCAGTTGCGAAACCTCTTCTTCGGAAAACGTCCTGATCCTTCGAATCCAGGGTCACTTGATCCGCCGTGTACCTAGGGCTTCGCCCCAGGCTGGTATGAGACGGGCCTTTGGCCCTGAACCAAAAGCAAGTACAAATACGTGGATTCTGGGCTCGCCAGAATGACGGCAACGGTGACGCAGCGGCAAAGGCAAGAACAGCAGCACAGGCAGAAGCAGATTCCCTTCGGGAATGACAATCAAAAGCAGAGACAAAAGCAGATCCCTACGGGATGACAAACAGGAAGGCTAGGCTTCGCGTCGGTTGTGATCGGCGGGGTTGGGGAGGCGTTTGGCTGCGCCTAGGAGGGTTAGGAGGCTAGCTTTTTGGG
>CAXTPN010000209.1:0-4331 GCA_964246125.1 uncultured Acidobacteriaceae bacterium | reverse complement strand
ATCCTGCGCCGCCTCCCGTGTGTACATCTCTTTTGCAGTTTCTGGTTTAGCTTGCGGCGCACCTGATTCCCTCTGCGCCCCGCGATTCTTGATGAAGTCGAGCATTGCCATCGATCGATACCTCGATGATGATTCTGCTTAAGGGCATCGGAATTTCGATGTCAAACGATGTCAAACGGCAGGGAGGTCAGTTATGCTTCCGGTGTGACGGTCCAGTTCCCACCCGCTCCCGAGCCGAGCGCCCTCGAAAAGACGCTGCAGATGGACCGGATTCTGGCGACCAAGCTTTTCAAGAAGAGCGCTCAGCTCTCGAAAGTTCTACGCTTCCTGATCGAAAGCGATCTTGCCGGAATTGCGCTCGACGTGTACACCGTAGGGATTAAAGTGCTCGACCGCAGGGAGGATTGGTATCCCACGGACGACAATACCGTCCGGGAGGCGATGAGACGCCTCCGCAACATGCTCGATACCTATTACTCCTTCGAGGGAGTCGAAGACCGGCTCAATCTCGAATTCGACCAGTACAAGCCAGCATTTTCCTACAACCTCCGCCATCCGGTGGAGCGCAATTTCCGCCGCGCGCTTCGTTATGTCGCCACGGACTGCAAGGTTGCGTTCTCGCTCCTGAGCGACACTCTGGAATTGGAACCCACCCACGCGGAGGCATATGCCGCATGGGCGGAAACAGACATGTGGCGTCTGTTTTACGGCTGGGAGATCTCACTCGATGGTGTCGAGCTGGCAGTCATGGAGCAGTTGCAACGAGCCTTTCGCTATGACAAGCATTGCTGGCGGGCGTTCGTCGTCCTGGGAGCAATGCATTGTTGTCGCAGACAGTGGCAGAGCGCGGACAGAGCTTTTGCCGCCGCACTCGAAAGTTCCCCAGGGGCGACGAAGGCGCACCCCTGGTACGCAGCCTTTCTGATGGCGGCCGGCCGAGAGGAGGAAGCACTGGAGCTCACCAGGGCCAGAGCCGGAGAACCCTCGGATACGCCATGGCCTCTGCTGACTTATGCTGCATTCCTCTATGCCGCGCGCCGTTTCGACGAAGCGAAAGCCGCGATCAGGGAAGCGAGAAAAGACTATGACGACACGTGGCTGGGTCATGTGCTCTGGTCCTGCGTCCTTTCGGGCCTGGGACGCGATAAGTCGACCGTCCCGCTATTGGGCATGAGCTTGCAGCAAAGCCTTCCGGACGGCACCGTCGTCTATACCGGACTTACCATCCTTGAGCAACTGCGCAGGCTCTCTCCCGACCACGCCGACTATCCATCCGTACGCCGCCTCTTTGAGGCCTGGGTGAAAAAGAAGCTCGAGGCATGGAATATGCCCGAAGAGAAGTACGACCTCTCGCCGTTCCAAGAGCAACGCGTCTCACCGTTTCATCTAGCTATCGGCTACATGGCTATTGACAACAACAGGAGTGCGGTTGAGTTTCTGGCCATCGACGTGAAACAGGGCCATCCGTTCATGGTGTGGCTGCATCTATGGCCGCTCTTCGACCCTTTGCGGGAACTTCCAGAGTTCAAGCGGCTCATCGAGCAGCTGGACCTTCCCGACCGGTAGCGTCCTCGCTTCGGAGGCAAACCCGCCTGAGAGAGTGGAAGGCTACGCCCATGCCGTCACTGGCATTCCCTTCCCGCAGCCCGTTTGACATCGTTTGACATTGAAATCGAAGAGCCCGCGAGCATGCTTGCGGCATGAAGACGAAAGCAATCGCCCTCATCGCCGCCACCTTGCTCACCGTACCGACGAGCCAGGCCCAGCAGAGCCCATCACCCGCAACCCAACCCACGCAGTCACAGGCCAAACCTGTACCCTGCACCGCAGTGCCCCTCCCGAAGCATGTTCACCAGAGGGTGCCACCGTGGCTGCAAAAGCAGATCAACAAGGCACAGGAAAAGATCGGCACCAACGTTGACGTGAACGGCATCATCGTTGACGCAACGACCACCAAGCCCTGTCCTCCTGTCACACCGCCCAATCAACCCAAGACCAACTAACCCGCGCGAGTCGGGCAGGCATTCTCGCCTGCCCGGCTGCGTTTTCACCTTGCGCCAGGAAGGAAGGATATGTCGAGCCTTAATCACGATCTGTTCAGCACTCCCGTTCTCGCGCTCTCCGCGCATGACCTGCTCTATCTCGGCTGGACCTGGGAGGGGGTCCTGATCACGGGATCACCGGGGTCGGGCAAATCAGCGTGCAGCGGACGCCAGCTCGCACTCGGGCTGCTTCGAGTGCCAATGTCGGGAGCCTTAATTTTGACGGCGAAATCTGAGGAGACACAAGCCTGGATTCGCTACGCCAGGGAGTGCGGACGCGAAAAAGACCTCATCCTCTTCAACGCCGAGAACGGCTGCTTCGATCCACTATTCTACGAATGGACGCGGCCCGGACGCGGCGCGGGGGATCTGGAAAGCATCATCGATCTCTTCTCCACGTTAGTTGCTATCGGCAAGCAGGATGCGGGTCACTCGCAGGACCAATTTTGGCAGCGCGGTTGTGAGCAATTAATCAGAAATTCTTTGAAGTTGCTCGATCTGGCAGGCGAGCGCATCTCCATCGCGACGCTCGACCGCGTCATCAAATCGCTTCCCACGCGGCCCGATGAGCATGAGGACGATGCCTGGCAGAAGGAGTCCTACTGCGCCCAGCTCATCGGCCAGGTGCGCACCCGCCAGGAGACGCTCTCGCCCGACCAGTGGAGCGACCTTGAAGTCGCCACGCAGTACATCTTCAAGAAATGGCCCGCCTTCGATGAGCGCCCCCGCTCGTCGCTTGAGATGACCTGGTCCGGCATGGCCGACAAGTTCCTCTTTAATCCCTTCAGTCGCCTGTTCTGCAGCGGTACTTGCAGCTTCACGCCGGAGATGACCACGCATGAAGGTCGCATCGTGATCTGTGATTTTCCAATGCTGGAATATGGGATCGAGACCGGAAAGACCATCAACGTGCTGCTTAAGCTGATTTTCCAGAGAAGCTGGCTGCGCAGAAATCTGGCCGACTCCCCGAACCCGGTGTTTCTTTGGCAAGACGAATTTCAATACTTCGCGACGCCGCGCAGCGACAACTTCTTTCAGCAAACTTGCCGGGGCAGCCGTGTCACGGTCGTATGCCTCACGCAAAACATTCTTAATCTCGCGGAGGAGCTAGGGGAGGCCCAGCCCGGTTCGAAGACCAAGAGCTTCCTTGGCAACCTCGCCATCAAGATCTTCCACCAGCAGAACGAGAGCGAAACCTGTAACTACGCCGCCGATCAGATCGGCAAGGAATACAGGTACATCGACAACTTCAACGCAGGCGGCGGCGAGTCCGGCCAGCCCCATACCAGCGTGGGCGCGTCGCGACAGCTCGCCTACCTCAAAGAGCCCATCGAGTTCACCCGCCTCATGAAGCCGGATTCCATCAACCCGCTCGCAGAAGGCGTGGTTTACCTGTCCGGCAAAACCTTCCATGCCACCCAAACCAAACAGAACCCGAAGGGCAGGAACTACCTTTCGGTCCACTTCTCACGCGAATAAGGAGCAAAATCATGCAGCCTAGTAAGCCCGACAATGCTGGCGCAATGAGCGTCGAGCACCTCCACACCACCGCCATCAATGTCGTCGAAGCCCTCTGCTCGGTGATTGCCATGCCGGTCGAGACCTTGCTCCGGCCTTGGTACGGCACCAGATACTATCCGCCGCCGGTCGTGTTCTTCGCCTCCGTGCTCATGATCTTGATACCGGCGATTGCCGCGCTGCTAAGCGGCATCGTCGGCATGATCCCGTTCTCGCACCCCGCCCCAGCTATAGGACTGTTCGATATCGGTTCACTCGCAAAATTGTATTTTTTACTCGCCGCTGTCCATGCCGTGCGCCTCTACCGGCGCATGGTCACGATGTCCAAAGAGCAGTGCAGCACCTGGGAAGGTCCGGCGCTTCCGTTCTTCCAGCTCATCCCGTGGTGCCGCAGCTTCTGGGTCACGCGGATAGCAGCCGAGCCGCTCTTCGTCCTGCTCGCGTCCGTCGTCCTGCAGGATCTCTTTGTCATTCAGTCCGGCCTTGCCACTTACTTGCGACTCGCCGCTCTTGCGCTCGCATGCAAGCAGTTTCTCAATTGGCATCGTTCGTGGGAGTACCTCCGCGATTTGCTTGACGCCCGCAATGCTGGGCCCATCCTCGCAAGGCTCGTCGAGAACGATGCGCGCGAGGAAGAGCTCTCCACCATTCACCTCGCAAGCTTCCCCAAGGACGTGCCCGAAGCCATCCGCTCCCAGGCCGCCATCAGCATCGCCCGCGCTTATTCCCCCGACCGTTAGAACGCCCAGCTAAACCAACCCAAGGAGAATC
>CAXTPN010000208.1:484-4337 GCA_964246125.1 uncultured Acidobacteriaceae bacterium | reverse complement strand
AGATGTTGGCGAGGGGGGTGGGGGCGATCTGGCCGTCGCGATGGAGCTGCCCGGCGAGGAGCTCGGCGTCGAGGCCGGACTGGAGGACGGTCTGGGTTTTGGCGGAGTTTTCGTCGCCGAGGATGTAGACGAGGGGCATGGAGCCGAGGGACTTTGGGACGCCGCGGGATGATTTGAGGCGGGTCTCGGCGGAGCGGACAAGGGCGTCGAGGTTGGCGGTGTCGGCGGTGGCGGCATCGACGGGAGCGGCGGGGTCGATGGCTTTGCGCTTGTATATGACGGCCGCTATGGTGGCGAGGAGGCCGACGACGGCGAGGACGCCGAAGAAGATCCAGAAGCGGGCGGCTTCAAGATGGAGCAGGCGGGCGACGCCGAAGATGATGGCGAGGAAGAGAACGTAGCAGAGCGCGGCGATGAGGGAGGTTTTGGTGTTGCGGGTCATTTAAGCCTGGCCTCCGGTTGGGGTTGAAAGTTGTGCAGCTGAGACGAAATACAGGGGTCCTTCAATCCGTTCAGGATGACGTGAGGTTGTGTGGGGTGAGTTGGATCCCACCTCAATCGCGATGAGACTGCGATTGAGATGGGGCTCCCAGAGGCTGGGTGAGGTGAGGTGGGCGCGGACGCCTTGGAGGCCGGTGTGGAGGAACAGCGTATAGGTGGCGAAGGCTACGAGGACGAGCACGGCCATGAGAGCGGTGGTGAGGACGAGGCGCTTGATCCAAGGGTCGCCAGAGGCGGAGGTGGAGACCGGTGGGGCGGGCCTGGCGGGGACGAGCGACAAGGGTCCGCGGATGCGGGTGATCTTGTCGCGGATACGGCGCAGGATGTTCTGGATTTCGCCGTGATCGCCGAAGGCGAACTTGCCGCGATAGCCGAGGAGGAGGCAGAGGGCGTGGAGCTCGAGGGCGTCGGCGACCTCGGCGGACTCCTGCTGGTTGAGCAGCTCGTCGACGTGGCGGAAGAAGTATTCGCCGGCGAAGTGGCCGCCGAACATCTCTTCCTGGAGCGGGCGGCGGGCCCAATCCTGGAAGGTGGGGTCCTGGGAGTTGAGGACGCTTTCGTCGAGGAAGCCGACGATGGCGTAGAGGCTCATTTTGGAGGTCTGGTCGGAGTAGCCGATGCGGCGCACCTCCTGGACGGCGGCGGCGATCATCTTGCGGATGCTGTCGCGGAAGCCGGCGACGTCGGAGACACGCTGGGCGCGATAACGCACGCGCAGGATGACGGTGATGACGTCCTGGAAGGACATGGCGAGCGAGTTGGAGCGCAGGCGCGGGAGGACTTGGTCGGGGTTCATGAGCTTGCCTCGGTGATGACCGTAAGTTCGAAGACCGCGTTGCCGAGCTCGCCCGGCAGATAGACTCCTACATTGCGGGTAGCCAGTATATGTTGCCAGCAGGGGCCGGACATGGCGATGCCGAAGTAAAGCATGTCGGCCTGGGCGGCGAGCGCGGAGGGCGGCGCGGGCAGGTAAGTCAACTCAAGGCCCTGGAGGGCGCGCTGGACGAGCTTGATGACGCCTTCGGCGGAGCAGATTTTGACGAGGGTGGGGACCAGGCGCATGACGGAAGATTCGGGCACGTCGGAGCGGACGCCGAGGATCCAGCGGGAGCGGCGGAAGCAGCGCTCGTCGAGCACCTGGGCGGCGTGGACGTTCTGATCGAAGCGGCGGAAGTCGAGGGTAACGGTATTTGAGGGGACGACGATTTCGAGGTGGCGGTAGATGTGGTCTTCCAACTGGGAGAAGACGAGGTTGAGGTTGAGGTGATCGTACATAGGGAGGGTTGCGGGGGTGGAATCGAGGGAGAAGGTGCAGAGGGAGCCTGCGAGCTCGGAGAGGATGGTGAAGAGCTCCTCGGGATGGCCGACGCGGGAGAGAAGCTGTTGGCGCAGGGCCGGCAGGGCGGTGCAGAGCGCGTGCAGGAACCAGTAGTTGGCGACGTCGAGGGCGGAGGTGCCGGCCTCGAAGCGGCCGGAGGCCTTTTTGCCCTGGCGGGTGACGGTGATCCTCTGCTCGATGGTGTCGGCGAGACGCTTGAGCCGGAGAAGAAGATCGTCGACGGCGCCGATGCGCAGGAGCGGCGGGAGGAAGGCGGGGTCGGATAGGAAACCGCCTTTGCCGTCGCGAAGGATGCGGGCGACGGGAAAGGAGACGAGGTCGGGTTTGAGCTGGGCGGTGGAGAGGAGGAGCAGGTTTTTGCGGCCGAGAGTGACGCTGTACTCGTCCTCGGAGATGGTTTCATCACGCAGCTTTCGCTCGACGGTTCCGTAGCGGAAGTCAGGTCCGTTGGCGAGGCTGGTGTCGAGGCTCTGAGAGCTGCGGACGGGCACGGCGAGGTGGAGAACGATCTCGCTGTCAGTGGGGGAGAAGGCATCCTTGAGGCTGACTGGGCGGGGTGGCTGGTCGCTGTCGGGGAACTCGAAGACGAGGCCGTCGGAGAAGATGCCGGAGGCGTGGCGGACGACGGCGAGACCGTTGCGAACTGCATCGGTATCCAGAGTGAGGCTCATCAAGCCCCAGGGATGATTGCGCAGGCTGGCGATGAGGAACCAGAGAGTGTCCTCAAAGTACCTGCTCTGCATCTGGAAGTGCTGGGGGCTGAGATGCATGCCCTCCGACCAGACGACACGAGATAGGAATTTCATGAGTGCAACCTATAGCCTGGCCAATCGAACAGTTTCCGGCTGCGGCTGACCGGGAGATGAGTTGCATAGGACAACGAATACAGGGCCCGAGTCAACGAAAGGTGGTCTACAAGCGGCGTAACGAAATCGGAAATTGCTGAACTATACGTTGACTGATGGGGCTATCCTAGGAACAATACGGTGAACTGTCAAGCCGATGTTGTGACGGTTTCGAGTGCGTCCGCAGGCAGATGGGACAGGTGAAGGCGGTGGAGGAATGAAGGATTTCGAGGCGGAGGATTCCGCGGAGGCGAGTGGCGGGGGAGCCACGGGAATCTTTGGAGTTGTACCGCGCGAGCCCGCTGCGAGCGATGCAGGCAACGGTCCGGCGGAAGAGGGTTCCGGCGCGTCGCGCACGCCACTGATGAGTGTGCCTTCACTGCCGGCGCAGCCATCTGTCTCTCCGCAGGGCAAAACGCCGGTTTCGGAGGGCGGCGGAGGTTTTACGCAGCTGCTGCGGACCTTGAGCATGCATGACGCGGCCCCGGAGCGGGCTGCCGCGCAGCCGCGTTACGAGACGCCGGTGGCGAGTGTGCCGACGCCGTTGTACGACGAGAGAGATGCTGCCAGGGTAAAGTCAACGATACCTGATGCAGCCGCAGCGTTCGCCGCGAGACCGGTTGCTGAACCTGTGGCAGCTCCTTCAGGGAGCGCAGGTTCGTTTACGCAGATGTTTGAAGCGGTTCGGAGCGAGGCGGCCGCGCCGGCCGAGCCAGCGCATGTGCCGTTCTCCGCGGCTTCTTTGGCTCCGCAGGCAACGGCGCAACCTGTACCTGCACCGGCACCCGCTGCGAGTGCGGGCGGGTTTACGCAACTGTTTCAGGCGCTCGACAGCACGCCGTCGGCGAAGGCTCCGGTGATTGCTCCGGTTCCGTCGCCCCCGTTGCCTCAGGCTTCCGCTGTAGTTGAGCCTGCCCCGCCCTCGTCGGGGGGGTTCACGCAATTGTTTCGCAGCCTGGAGCGCACACCCGAAGAGCACACGGCGCAGGCGCCCGTGCTGCCTGTGTCAGCTCGGCCCGCCGCTGCTGAACCAGTCTCAGCTGCTCCTGCGGCCGGCGGGTTTACACAGATTTTTCAAGCGTTAGGTGACGCTCCGGCAGAGCCTGCGCCGGCTCCGGTGCGACCGGCTGTGCCGGCTCAGGCACGGCCCGCCGTGGCGGTGCAGAGT
>CAXTPN010000208.1:0-474 GCA_964246125.1 uncultured Acidobacteriaceae bacterium | reverse complement strand
ATTCCCCCGCGGCTGCGGGCAAGCCACCGGCCCGCGCGGCACCCGCCTACGCCGCCGGCGGCAGCAGCGCCGCCGGTCGCTGCCCCATCGCTGGTTCCGTCCGCTGCCCCATTGCCGGTTCCGTCCTCTGCCGCGGTGGAAGCTGAGGGATCGTCAATCACAGGCATGTTTCGTGCGGTGACCGCGGCTGCGGGTCCGTCCGCCAGCCCCGTCGCGGATGCGCCTTTGCCGCCGGTCGCGCCGCCGTCGGCAACGCCGGTTCGTGCGTCAGCCGATCCGGCTTTTCCTGCTGCTGCGTCGCCTTCGAGTGCTGCGGCGGGGTCGTTTACGCAAATGTTCAGCGCCATGGAGCAGCAGGCTCCGCGCGGGGCCGGCGGTTCGCCGCTGGCTAGCACGATGCCGCCGGCTAGCACGATGCCGCCGAAGAAAAGAACTGAGTAAAGCTGCCCTGTGGCTGCGCGGACGGGGACGCCG
>CAXTPN010000207.1:0-4344 GCA_964246125.1 uncultured Acidobacteriaceae bacterium | reverse complement strand
CCCGCTGGTGTTCATCGCGCTGATCATGAAAGAGCCGGACCTGGGTACGGCGATGGTGTGCGCGGGGGTTACGCTCGCCATGCTTTATCTGGCGGGCATGCAGGTAAAGTGGATCGGCGTGGCGATGGTCGCGTCTGCTCCCGTGATGTACTACATGCTGTGGCTGGTGCCGTTCCGGCGCGCGCGCATGGAGACCTTCATCCCCCCCGAGCTTGATCCGCTGGGGAAGGGTTTTCGCATGATGCGGTCGGTGGCTGGGCCTGATGGAAGGACGGCAGAAGCTCTACTTCCTGCCCGAGGCCTGGACGGACTTCATCTTTGCGAACATCTCCGAGGAGTTAGGGCTGCTGGGATCGCTGGCGCTGGTAAGTCTGTTTGTGATCTTCGGCTATCGCGGGATGCGGGCGGCGTTTCTTTCTACCGATCCGTTTGCACGGTTTCTGGCGTTTGGGCTGACGGCGGCCATTCTGATCCAGGCGTTCTTCAACATGAGCGTGGCGATCGCGCTGCTGCCGACCAAGGGGATCACGCTGCCGTTTATCTCGTTTGGCGGTACGAGCCTTTTTGTGACGCTGGCGGGCATGGGTGTGCTGCTGAATATCACGCGCGAGATCGACTAGGTGGCGCCGCGGGTTTTGATCGCCGGCGGCGGGACCGGCGGGCATGTGATTCCGGCGCTTGCGATTGGGCGCGAGCTGCGCGACAAGCACGGAGCCGAGGTGCGGTTTGTGGGCACGGCTCGGGGAATTGAGACCAGGCTGGTACCCGAGGCGGGGTTCGCGCTGGATTTGATTCAGGTGGGGCAGTTGAAGGGTGTCAGCCTGAGAACGCGATTGCGGACGCTGGCCGATCTGCCGCTGGGGATCGCGAGGTGTGTGCGGCTGCTGCGGGTGTTTAAGCCGGATGTGGTGGTGGGCGTGGGTGGTTATGCATCCGGCCCGGCTATGATGGCGGCGATCCTGCTGCGGGTGCCCGCAGTGGCGTATGAACCGAACGCGGTGCCGGGCTTGGCGAACCGGCTGGTGGGGAGATTTGTGAGCGCGGCGGCGGTGAATTTTCCGGGGGCCGCGAGCTACTTCAGAAATGCAATGGTCACGGGCGTGCCGGTGCGGCAAGCAATCTTCGATGTGCAACCGAAGCCCGCTGGGAGCGCGCCGCGACTGCTGATTACAGCGGGAAGCAATGGCGCGAAGGTGTTCAACGAGACGATGCCGCTGATTGCTGCACGGCTGCTGGAGGCGGTGCCGGGGTTGACGATCCTGCACCAGGCCGGCACGCGTGCGCTGGAGGAAACGACGGCTGCTTACGCGGGAGGCGGAGCGCAGGCCGGGCGCTGGGAGGTGCGGGCGTTCATCGAGAATATGCCGGGGGAGTATGCGGCTTGCGATCTGGTGTTGGCGCGCGCGGGAAGCACGGTCGCGGAACTGGCTGCGGCGGGCAAGCCTTCACTGCTGGTGCCGTTTCCCCAGGCCGCAGATGACCACCAGCGAAAAAACGCGGAGGCTTTGGTGCAGGCGGGTGCCGCCGTGATGATGCCGCAAGCGGAGTTGACTCCGGAAAGATTGCTGGCCGAGTTGGCGCGGCTGCTGAGAGATGAGGCGCTGCTGCGAAAAATGGGGGAAAGGGCGCGAGGCATGGCTAGACCGGCGGCGTTAGAACAGATCGCACAAATGTGTATTGGATTGGCGAAGTACCCTGGAATATGAAAGAGGGCTTGACGATCCAAGCCCCCTTTGACGATGTCAGGTGCGGTTAGCGGTGGCCGCCGCCGGCGTGGGAAGCTCCTCCGCCGCCGCTACTACCGCCTCGCGACCCGCCGCCACTGGGTGCGGAGAAGTGCTGCTGCGGTGCGCTGGGCGCGGACTGGTGAAAGCTCTGCGGTGCGGAAGGCCGAGCATAGCCGCCTTGCGGCTGGCTGAACTGCTGCTGCGGAGCGCGCTGCTGTTGCGGCTGTACATACCCGCGGCTGCCGCCGTTGTACGCGCCCGCCGAGCCCTGGTAGGAATAACGCTGACCACCCGAAAATCCGTTTGCGGCAGGCTGCCCGCCACGGAATCCGGCGGACTGGTTGTAGGAGCCTCCGCGGAACTGGTTGCCCACGGCTACATGGGTGGTGAAGCTCGCGCCGCCGGGCCGAATGCCGCTGACTCCGCCGAACCGCTGGTTGTAGACGAAGCGGTTGTAACCACCCACATGGGTGTACTCGCGGTTATAGAAGAAGTGGTGATCGCGCCAGTAGCCCCCATAGAAGCCGGTACCGAAGTAGCCGAAGCCGTAGTTGATTCCGCCGTAGAAGCCGATGGTCGGACCCCAGTAGCCGGCATTCCAGAAGTAGCCCGCGCCTGGGCCATAGCCCCAATAGCCCGGAGTCCAGAGTGCTTCCTCATAGGGCGGCTCGACCCACTGGCCGGGAACCCAGTAGTAGCCGCCGCGGCCAAAAGCCCAATAGCCGGGGGTCCAAATGTAGCCGTCTCCGGGCGCCTCGGGTTGGTCGTAGCTGGGGAGCGGCGGAGGCGCCTGGTAGATCTGCTGCTGCCCTGAAGACTGGCTGGGATCGTACTGGCCCTGCTGGTAGCCGTTAGGATCGCCGCCCTGATTCAACTGGCCGGGGTACCCTTGCTGGATTTGCTGCTGCGGGTAGCCCTGCTGTTGGGGATAGTCCTGCTGCTGCGGATAGCCCTGCTGTTGCGGGTAAGCCTGCTGCTGCGGATAGCCCTGCGGCTGACCTGAGTAGTAACTCTGGGCCGCGGGATTGCCGTAATTCTGCGGGTCCTGGCTGTTGTAAGGCTGCGGCGGCTGGTTATACTGCGCGCCTGCGGCAAGGGGTGCGGCAGCGATCGCCGCGGCCAGAGCGATTTTCAAGGAAGGAGCCGTAAAGTTCGCAAAGCGCATAGTAAACCTGGGCCGCCAGTCCTTCGCTTGCCCGGGAGTTGCGTTCGAGCCCCGGTTTGCGCGGATGGTGGATGCTGAGTACCGACCATTTGTCCGGTCTCATTATATTAGACCCGGACTGGACGGAATGGTTGCAGGCGGCTGCAGGCGAAGACGCAGAGGTTACCTTTGCGCGGTATGATCCGTAAACAGGATTTTCGGGCACATCACGTGGACGCCTACGCGCGGCAGGTCGACCAATTGCGTGATGTCCACGTCGCAGGCGACCGAGATGAGCGCGTAGGCGTCGGCACGGGAAAGCGGCGCATGGCCCTGCACGGCGACCGCGTCGGGATTGCTGAGGAACGTAATCATGTTGCGCACGGCCATTTCGGTGGCCGATTTGAGGTCTTCGTGAAAGCCCATGGAGATGTAGTGGGTGGGGGTTTCGGCACGCGGCCAGAGGAGGCGATTGGGATCGTCCAGCGAGCCCTTGTGGACGATGAACTGGAAGGTGCCGGTCAGCATGGTTTCCATGGCGGTGATGTCGACCTCGCCGTTTCCCTGCCCCGCGTGGCCGTCGCCGGCCTCGAAGTTTGCGCCCTTGCTGTTTACCGGGAGGAAGAGTGTGGTGCCGGCGACCAGCTCCTTGTTGTCCATGTTGCCGGCGTTCATCCAGGGTGGAGCGGAGTCGGTCTTGCCTCCCGGCGCAGCGATGCCCATGGAGCCGAAGAACGGATGCAGCGGGATGTCGACACCGGGGGCGAAGTGCCCGATCATCCGGTCGCGGTCAAGTGGGATGATCTTGCCGCGCGAGTAAGGAAAGTCATTGGGCAGAAAGCCGCGGCCCGCGCCGAAGTTGTTGCAGGCCCACGGCACGTCGATGCTGATCTTCTGGATGCGGACTTCGAGGACGTCTCCGGGCTCGGCTCCTTCGATGGCGACCGGGCCGGTGAGGAGATGGCCGCCGGGGCCGCGGTTCTCTGGCGCGGGCTGGTGGTCAAAGATGTTCTGGACGTAGGGCGGGATGTCGGCCGCCGCGATGCCACGGGCTTCCAGGCCCTTCGGCGCCCCGCAGGTGGAGAGCGTCTGCATGACGACCGTGTCTCCCGATGCAACGGTGAGAGCAGGTTTAGCCGTGGCACTGTAATTGCCCCAGACGATGGTCTCCGGGGTGACGAGAAGAGTTTTGGTGGTCTGGCCGACGGCGGTCGACGCCAAGAGCGGGAGCAGTGCGGCAAGGGTGCACGAGCGTAGCGGCATCGAACTCCTGAGTTGCAGCTGGGATGAAGAGGGCAAGCTCAGGATAACCCGTAATCTGCTACTCCGCCTCTTCTTCCTCGTGTACGTCCTCGAACTCGTTGGGAAGAATCTCGCTGGCGTTAGGGGTCAGGGTGGGGTCGTTGGGTGCGGGAGCGGTGCCGAGGGCCTTGAGGACGCGGCTGGTGTGATGGCCGCGGCGCATGGCCATGC
>CAXTPN010000206.1:0-4373 GCA_964246125.1 uncultured Acidobacteriaceae bacterium | reverse complement strand
ACCTCTCACTGCTGATCTCGCATTACAAGCTCGCGCAGAAGACGAAGGGCGATGGCATTGCTCCCTTTCGCGAACTTCAAAAGCACACCGAGGGACTCGTTTGCCTCACCGGAGGCGACGAAGGCCCGCTTGCCGCAGCTCTCACCAACGGCGGCATGGATGAGGGGCGCGCGACGCTTTCACGGCTCGTTCAGACATTTGGCGAAAAGAACGTGTACGTCGAGCTGCAGCGCCATGGGCTTTGTGAACAGGAAGCTCGGAACCGAGCCGCAATCTCACTAGCGCGAGAATTCCGCCTTCCACTGCTCGCAACCAACGGAGTCAACACGGCCACCGAATACGAGCGCGAAGTGCTGGACGTGATGACCAGCATCCGTCATGGCTGTTCGCTAGACGAAGCCGGCCTGCTTCTACAGAAGAACAACAAGCGCCATCTCCGCTCCGCGAAAGAGATGAACCGGCTGTTTCGTGATCTCTCCGACGCTATCGCCAACACCGGCGAATTGTCCGACCGCCTCACGTTCCAGATGAAGGAAATGGGATACGAGTTTCCGCGTTATCCCATTCCTGAAGGCGAGACGATGGATTCGTTTCTCCGCAAACGAACCTCTGAGGGTGTCGCACGGCGATATGGATGCAAAGCCAGCGCGAAACTGCGGTCGCGCGCCGACAAGCAGGTCGACAAAGAGCTGGCCCTCATCGCCAAGCTGGGTCTCGCTGGCTATTTTCTCATCGTTTGGGACATCGTTGAGTTTTGCCGGAAGCGCGGGATTCTCGTGCAGGGCCGTGGCTCCGCGGCCAACTCGGCTGTTTGCTACTCGCTCGGCATTACGGCCGTAGACCCCGTGGGCATGGAACTTCTCTTCGAGCGCTTTCTTTCCGAAGTGCGCGGTGAGTGGCCCGACATCGATCTCGACCTCCCCTCGGAAGGCGACCGCGAACAGGCTATCCAGTATGTCTACGAGCGTTACGGCCAGCTCGGTGCGGCGATGTGTGCCAATGTCATTACCTACCGTGGCCGTTCCGCAGCGCGTGAAGTCGGCAAAGCGCTCGGCTTCGACGTGGATATGCAGAATCGTTTGACACGGCTCGTTGGCTCCTGGGAGTGGAAAGGACCGACAGACACGATGGAACACCAGTTTCGGAACGCCGGCTTCGACCTGAACCACCCGCGCATCGCCAAGTACCTTGAGCTCTCCATCCGGCTACTCGATTTGCCGCGCCACTTGGGGCAGCACTCCGGCGGCATGATTATCGCGCAGGGCCAGCTTGCCTCCGTCGTGCCCATCGAACCCGCAAGCATGGTGGGCCGCACAGTCGTCCAGTGGGACAAGGAAGACTGCGCCGAGATGGGCCTCATCAAGGTCGATTTGCTTGGGCTCGGTATGATGGCCGTCCTCAAAGAATGCGTTGAGATGATCCCGCGCTACTACGGAGAGAAGATCGACATCGCTCAGATCCCCCACGATGATGCTGAGGTTTACAAGAGCCTTCAGGAAGCGGACACCGTCGGGCTATTCCAAGTCGAATCGCGAGCACAGATGGCATCGCTACCGAAGAACAAACCCGACAAGTTTTACGACCTCGTTGTGCAGGTCGCGATCATCAGGCCCGGCCCGATTGTCGGCAAGATGATGAATCCCTACATGGAGCGGCGCATGGGCAGGCAAGAAGTGAACTACGCCCATCCGTTGCTTGAGCCTGTACTGCGGCGAACGCTGGGCGTTCCCCTCTTCCAAGAACAGTTGCTCCGCATTGCGATGGTCATCGCAAACTTCACCGGCGGCGAGGCTGAAGAGCTGCGCCGCGCGCTTGGCAGTCGTCGCTCGCAAGAAAAGATGCGCGCTTTGGAAGTGAAGCTCCGCGCTGGCATGGACGCCAACGATGTCGATGCCAAAGCGCAAGAAGAGATCATCCAAGCGATCAGTTCCTTCGCACTGTATGGCTTCCCGGAATCGCACAGCGCCAGCTTCGCGCTCATTGCCTATGCCAGTGCGTGGCTCAAGTTCCACTACCTGCCCGTGTTCACCGCTGCCATTCTGAATAACCAGCCGATGGGTTTTTACAGCGCAGCCGTACTCGTCAAAGACGCCCAACGCCACGGCCTTCGCGTGAAGCCCGTAGACGTGACGCGCTCCCAGTGGAATTGCACACTGGAAGAGGAGGAGCACGGTAGCTACTCGCTCCGGCTCGGATTGCGCTATGTACACGGTTTGCGCGGAGCGGTCGCCGCGGAGCTTGAGCAGACACGCGCGAATCAACCCTTCAGCAACATCGAGGAGCTTGCACAGCGCGTTCCGTCACTTTCGCAGGCAGAACTCACAACACTGGCGGAGATCGGCGCGCTCAATCCTCTCGGTTCCAATCTTCACCGCCGCGATGCGCTCTGGCAGGTGGAGCGGGCCGTGCGAGGAGCAGGGCCCCTCTTTGCTGGCTTGATCCAGGACGAAGCCTGCGGATCACCGCTCGAAATGATGAGCCCTGTCGAGCGCATGGTAGCCGACTATGGCGGCACGAGCGTTACGGTCGGACGCCACCCAATGGCGCATTGCCGGAGTGAGTTGCGGCGAATGAGGGTCTTTCCCGCCAGTCACCTGAAACACGTCCGCAATGGAACGGAAGCACGGATCGCCGGCTGCGTCATCGCTCGACAGAGGCCGGGAACAGCACATGGGTTCATCTTCCTTTCGTTGGAAGATGAGACTGGCATTTGCAACGCCATCATTGATCCAGATTTGTACGAGAAGAACCGCAACATCGTTACCTACGGCAAAATCCTGCTCATCGAGGGAACGCTGCAAAACATCGACAAAGTAGTCCACGTTCGCATGAAGAGCGTCGCAGAGCTCACACTCAATGCGCAGTTGGCCCTCACCTCGCATGACTTTCACTAGGAGACCTCATGCCCGCTCAAATGAGTTCTCCCGGCGACAAACAGCCGCCCAAGGATTGGTGGCTTGAAAACGCCTGCCGCATCGCCGCCTTTCGATTGAGGACAGCGAAATACCTGAGTGCAAATGTCACCCCGCAACGAGAGCAGATACGTGATTGCGTGGAGTTTGTACGAGTGGTGTGGGAACAGATTGAAAGGCATATGCGCGAGGAAGACGAGTAGCCATGCTGAAGTCCAGCCGTGTCAACCGTATTACTGCCTTATGGCTGTGTCCACACTGCCATGCAACCATCAACACACGGAGCTTTCGTTTTGTGCCCGGCTGTCCCTCAGAGCTCATTTGCTCCAATCCGGTCTGCGGACGCCAGTTTTCCTGGAACACCCAGAACAAGGGCAAGCTCTGGCCGGAGCAGCGCGCTTACAACGTACTTCGTTGACGAATCTCAAGCGCTGTTCAGTAGTGATGGAGGCTGTTCGGGATTCGGACATTGCAGGAGTTCCGGCCCGTTGTTACGGACACTTCCGACCGCCGGGTTACACGCTTCAGCTTGCATCGCGTCTGCTTCGTAAGGCCGCAGCAAGTCAATCGGCAACTGTTCCGTTTCGCCCCGGTCCAGCCAACGGTCGTAATCGCGCGGGTGGAGGACTACGGGCATACGATCATGAACCTGTCCGGTCAACTCGTTCGCCATCGTCGTGATGACGGCAAATGTCTGTAGCCATTCGCCCGTCGCCGGATCTTTCCAGGCGTCCCACAATCCCGCAAACCCGAATGGTTCTCCCTTGCTCAGCGTGTACACGAATGGCTTCTTGGTCTTTGGATCAATCTTCTGCCATTCGTAAAACCCGTCCGCTGGTACAAGGCAGCGACGCTTTCGGAATGGACCTCGCCACAGCGCTTTTTCTTGGACCGTCTCTGCTTTTGCGTTGATCGTGCTAAAACCTCTGAAATCGGCGGCGGACTTCGCGAAGTACGGGATCAAACCCCAACGCATCATCACCATCTCGCGTTCCCCAGTGTCGCGGTTCAAGCGAATCACCGGCTGAAACGTAGTGGGCGCTACGTTGTAATCCGGTGGAAGGACAAAGTTCTCCGGGAGCTTGCCCAAGCGAAAGGCCTCAGCGATCCGTTGTTTGTCCGCTTTGCGTAGATATCGTCCGCACATAAAGTTCCAACCCAAAGTCTAGCGTTTCCCAACAACTTTGGACGGGAAGAAGACTCTTCCCGCGCTCCAGCCGCTCAAAGCGTCTTCCGCTCCCATCTCTGCGGGCCTGTTCCTGCCCGCAACGCCGGCCCTGAAAAGCGGTGCGCCCACGCGCACCCGACCTCTGAAAAACAGCTGCAACTGCAAAAGCGCTGAGGGCTGCGCCCTGGCGCGGCGCAAGGGGTCTCCCCATAATTTTCGTTCCGAAAATAACCCGCTTCGCTCGCCCTGCGGGTGGGAGATACCCCTCCCCATTGCGCCTTGCCGCCCTGCTT
>CAXTPN010000205.1:0-4387 GCA_964246125.1 uncultured Acidobacteriaceae bacterium | reverse complement strand
TTGGCTACCTCCAGCAACGGTGAATTCAGTTGCGATAGCCAGACCTTATGGGCTGCTCAACCCCTGCGTCCAATGACTTTCCGGGGTTCTCTTATGCGTTCGGCGCATAAGACGACTCTGCACTGAGACGTGTCTAAAGGTATCCCTGCGTCTTCTCTGAATCGGATGGACAAGTTGGCGGATGCTGTACCGCCATTGCCGCTTGCGACTTCAAATGCGGCGCTCTTTATTTAGGATCAGAGGTCGCGATTGAGGACATCTAAATACTTTGCATGTAGGAACAAGCGATCCCGCCGTTTTCCGCTGGATTCCTCAAGTATTCCGGCATCTGTCAGTCGCTGAATGGCTGCCGATGCTGTTGGAAAGCTGAGCTTTGATCCTCGGGAAGCGTGCTTGATTGAAAAGATGGGACTTGCTTGGGCCAGTTGGTAAACGAGTAGAGCTGATGGGGCACTGCGACCGAACTTGTCGATCTTCTCTTTGTCTGCGCGGAAAAGCTGGTCGATCTCGATCGCCGTCTGTACCGCTTGATTGGCGCTGTCTCGAACGCCCTGCATGAAGAAATCCAACCATTCCTTCCATCCATTGTCCTTGCGGGTTCCGTTCAGCCGGTCATAGTACAAACGACGATGTTTCTTGAAAAATAAACTGAGGTAAAGAACAGGTTCATGCAGCATCTGCTTTTCCGTGAGCATGAACGTAATGAGTAGCCGGCCCACTCGTCCATTGCCGTCAAGGAATGGGTGAATCGTTTCGAACTGCGCGTGAACGAGCCCGGCCCGTATGAGCAGCGGAATAGAGTTCTCCGCTTCATGGAGAAACGACTCCAAGTCTCCCAGGCAGTCCATGACGTACTCCGGTGGCGGAGGCACATAAGCGGCGTTTCCAGGACGTGACCCGCCGATCCAGTTCTGACTCTTGCGAAACTCGCCGGGCTGAGCATGACTTCCACGTCCCTTTGCCAGCAACACTTCGTGGATCTCGCGGATTAAGCGGAGCGACAACGGAAAGCCGCCGCGCAACCGCTTCAGTCCATGATTGAGGGCGGCAACATAGTTGGAGACTTCCTGCACGTCATCGAGGGGGACACCGGGAATCTCGCTATTCTCATAGAGCAGCAAGTCGGAGAGCGAAGACTGCGTTCCCTCAATCTGAGAGGACAACACAGCCTCCTTACGCACGTAGGAGTAAAGAAAGAGATTCAGGTCCGGAAAGGCTGAAGTCATCCCGTCGAGCCGTCCCACTGCCTGATTCGCCTCGGCGAGGATGCCCTGCAAAGAGGCCAAATCGAGGGTCCGAACATCGGGGGGTAGAGGGGCTGGAATGAACGCCTGAACCCGTTCCCCGGACATGGTGGAGGTCACGTACCGGCTGCGGCTGGCTGATTTAGGCGGTTTGGGCATCCTTGAATAGCCTCATCGGCTATTAAAGCATAAGCGCTTATCCTTGAATAGTGAAGTGCGTTATTAAAGGCTCCTTGCGTCAAGGCGATTGCTATCAGCAGTCTGTTTTAGTGCCCTCGCGAGCCACTTCGGAAGCCGGGAGACTTGCTGGGCGACCTTCACCATGTCGGTTCGGGGGACCTTTCGCTCGATCTCCTTCAGCACAATATGAACTCGCTCCGGCCAGCCCACGCAAGGGCACGAACGCTCTAAGTGGACAATCAGTTTTCCAAGATTCAACTTCCGGCTTCTGCCGGATGTCCAATAGACTATCCGGACAGGGACCTGGGTCGTCAGGCCGAGAGCGTTCGCGGTTGTAGCGCCCGACGGAACAATGTCTTCACCAGATTGCCGGGACAACTGTTCGACGAGCCGATGGGGCGCAGGAGCGCTGCTCCCGAACCGGCTGACGACGGGCACAACGTAAATGCCTCCCGACGCGAAGTAGCTGCTGCGTCCGAAAAAGCCGCATGAGCGCATTGCAGGTCTGGTTTCCATATCCAAGAACGTCCCGGTGCTGACCGGGGTTCCCTCGGCCAGTTGGGCGGCCCTTGCTAAGATTCTGTCGGCCAGAAAATCCATGACCTATTCTCCCGGAAACTCTGGCCGTGCTTTACGGGAGGACAGGATGTCCCACACAAATCGAACGACCTTTGGGTACAAAATGTCACTAGCTAAATTCACTCCCGATGCGCTCCCAGTAGCCTGTCCGATGCGTACTTTTGACTCCCGATGCGTCGCCATTAGTGCCGTAGAGTCAACAACTTACGCATGTTAGATTTCGCTCATAACCCAAAGGTCGCAGGTTCAAATCCTGCTCCCGCAACCACTTGGTATGTTCGCAGTACACGGGCAGTACACGAGAGACGCGCTCTTGGCGGGGCTAGCTCACTCGGATGCTGCCTTGGTCATTGCTGGTAACGTGCTCTATTGGCAGGGTGTTACCTTCCCGCTTGGCTGCATCCATTGGTGACCCGCCGTACTTTATCGTCATTTGATGTTGGCGTGCCGCATCAGCTTCTGTTGAACCTCGAGCGGAACCCCCAAATCCCGAAGCTCGCCCGGTGAGTGTGGCGGAAGTCGTGCCAGCCCAGACGGCCAATCCGATCTTCCAACCCGCCAGCGTCAGAAAGGCTCTGGCGAGCGAGTTCCGTTGGTAGGGCCGTTCCGTCACCGGGCTGCCGAACACCCACCCTCCGATGATCGGGGCCTCCGTCATCTTGTCCGGCCTGCCGAGCAGGATTGACCGATGCCGGATGCCCGTCGCGGTAGCGGTTAGACGCACGCGTCAGCTCCGCGTGCGTGGGTTTCTCGTTGAATACTGCCTGTGCTAGAGGGTGTGCGAATCTTGGATTTCTCCTAGTTCCGCGGCACCGACGATGCGGTCAATGGTACCGAATCTGGAGTTCGGACAACTTGAAGCGCCAGAACTTCCGGGGAAGGGTTCACCCTCCATGCAGGCTGTTCCACACCATCACCAGCGACAACCCCGTCACAATCGCCGCCGTCGCCCAGGCTACCCCATTGAACCACCGCCGGTTCGTATACTTGCCCATCAGGTCATGCTTGTTGATCAACCGCAGCATAAAGAACATCACCACCGGCAACAGCACCCCATTCAGCACCTGCGACAAGATCGCCACCTGCAGCATAGGGAACTTCGGGATCAGCACCACCGCTGCGCCCAGCGCGATCAGCAGCGTATAAAACCAATAGAAAAACGGAGCCTCCGACCATGATTTATCCAGCCCGCTTTCAAATCCCAGCCCTTCGCAGACCGTATAAGCCGTCGACAGTGGAAGAATCGAAGCCGCAAACAACGACGCGTTGAAAAGTCCCGCCGCAAACAGGATAAACGCATAATCGCCTGCCAGCGGCCGCATCGCCTGCGCCGCAACCGAAGCATCCGGAATATCCCGTATCCCATGCACGAACAGCGTCGCAGCGCATGCCACAATGATGAACCACGCCACCACATCCGTAAAAATGGACCCCACAATCACATCCAGCCGCGAAGCCTTATACTGCTTCACCGTGATTCCCTTGTCCACGATCGATGACTGCAAGTAAAACTGCATCCAAGGCGCAATCGTCGTCCCGATCACTGCCACAGTCATGTAAACATAGGGCTTGTTCCCCCACACGCTCCGTGGCGGCAGCTTGATCGTCTCGATCATCGCCGTATGCCAATTCGGCTGGCTCAGCACCCCCGCCATGATGTACGCGATATAAAACACGCTCGCGATCAGGAATATCTTCTCCACCCTCTTGTAGTCGCCCTTCACCACCAAAGCCCAAACTAGGGCCGCGCAGAACGGCACGCTGACGTACTTGCTGATGTGGAACAGACCCATGCTGCCCGCAATCCCTGTAAACTCCGTAATCACATTGGTAAAGTTCACGAACACCAGCAAAATCATCACCACGAACGTCACCCGCAGCCCGAACTCCTCGCGGATCAGGTCGCTCAGCCCCTTGCCCGTCACCACCCCCATCCGCGCGCACATCTCCTGCACCACAATCAGCGCCAGCGTAATCGGGATCATCGTCCAGAGCAGTGTATACCCATACGCCGCGCCCGCCTGCGAGTAGGTAAAGATTCCACCAGCATCGTTGTCCACGTTCGCCGTAATGAACCCTGGCCCCAGCACCGCCAGAATCAGCACAATTCGAACTTTCCATGAGCGCCACAATGAATTCGAACTCACGCCGCCGCACCTGCCGCGCCCAGCGCCTCCACTGCCTCTGCACGCACCAGCGAGTAGAGCCGCATCGCCGCATCGCCCGCGCCCGCATCGTCCACCAGCGCCACGTTGTCCGCAATATGTTCCGCCTTCTTAGACGAAAATAAGATGACGCTCTCCGGATTGGCAACCAGCGAAGCCTTCAGCATCAACCTGGCCAGCGTCTTCGCCTCCCCCACATCCACCCCGCAATACCCCGAC
>CAXTPN010000204.1:0-4388 GCA_964246125.1 uncultured Acidobacteriaceae bacterium | reverse complement strand
GTATATCCTCAGGCCTCGCATGCAGCGGCTCCAGCCGCGGCTGCCCCTCAATCTCGATCGCCTCCCCGCCCTTCAGCTTGTCTTTCGACTTCGGCGCAGCCCCATCCACCCGCACCTGCCCCGCCTCGATCAACATCTGCACCCGCGCCCGCGAGACATCCGGCAAAGCCTGCGCCAGGTACGCATCCACCCGCATCCCCGCCGCCGCCGCATCCGCCACAAAAGCCCTCAATGCATCCGCATCCCCATCCGCGTCAAAGTCAAACTCCACCACCGGCACCGCTGCCGCCATCTCAGGCTCCACCCCCCGCTGCGCCACATACTCCGCCCGCACAGACCGGTGCCGATGCCCCTTAGGCAACATATTCTTCGATGGCATAACTCCCCCATCCCTAGTATGAGGGGAAGCCGGGTTTCCGCGTTGATCGCAACATCCGCAAACGTGGATCTGCTCTAAGCGGCCTAGAGCGTCTTATCCAGAGTGATAGGCAGGTCGCGCACACGTTTTCCCGTGGCGTTGTAAACAGCGTTTGCAACCGCCGCTCCGACTCCTGTAATTCCTATCTCTCCCACTCCATGCGCCCCCATCGGAGCGCGCGGGTCCGGGATGTCGGTCCAGATGACATCGATCTCCGGAACATCCATATGCACCGGTACATGGTACTCGGCGAGGCTGGGGTTCATCACGCGCCCCTTGCGTTCGTCGAACTGCGTCTCCTCCATCAACGCAAGGCCCAGACCCATAATAATGCCGCCGCGGAACTGGCTTGCTGCCGTCTTGGGATTGAGAATACGGCCGCAGTCGAACGAGCCGAGGAAGCGATTCACTCTGGTCTCGCCGGTGACCGTGTTCACCCGTACCTCGCAGAACATGGCCCCATGCGAGTGCATCGACCAATGCGTGAACTCAAGCGGAGGAGGCGCGCTCCCTTCAGCCGTGATCTCATCGCGTCCCGTCCGCCCCATCAGGGCTAGATAACTTTCGCGCCGCGCCGGCTCGTCAGACTTGAACAGGTATCCGTCGCCCCCGGTCACCTCATCCGCGTCAAGCCCGGCAAGTGGCGAGTCCTTCCCTGCTAGTTTGAGCAGTTCGGTGATCAACTCACGATGCGCGGCCGTAACCGACGCCCCGATCGACGCGGTTTGTTGCGACCCGCCTGCAAGCACAACGCCCGGAAAGTGCGAATCTCCGTACTTCACGGTCACACACTCCATCCCCAGACCAAGACGGTCGGCAGTGACCATGGTCTGCGTAGTCGCGGTTCCCATACCCATCTCGTGCGCGGCGATCTCGACAGTAGCCCGTCCATCCTTCGTCAAAGTGATGCGCGCCGCGCCGCCCGGCATCCGGTAGTACGGGTAGGTAGCCGTCGCGCATCCCATACCCACCAGCCACTCGCCCTCGCGGTGGGTGCCTGGCTTGGCCCTGCGCGAGGACCAGCCAAATCTCTCCGCCCCAGCCTTGTAAGCTTCTACGATATGCCGCGAGGAGAACGGCGCTCCGGTGGTAGGGTCCTTCTCTGGTTCGTTGCGGCTTCTGAGCTCGATCGGATCCATGCCGAGTGTCTCTGCAAGTTCATCGACCGCGCTCTCCAGCGCAAACGTGCCGACCGATTCACCCGGAGCACGCATAAATGTATTTGCCAGCATGTCCATCTTGGTTGTTTCAACATCAAGCTTGAAGCTGCCTGACTTGTAGGCCGAGCGCGCCGGAAGGATGAACGGCTCCGGCATATTATTGTGCCGGCCCATCGCCACCGCTCCGGTATGGATGAGCGCGTCGAAGCGGCCATCTGCCTGCGCGCCGATCGCAACACGTTGTTCGGTGAGCGTGCGGCCGCCCACGATGCGGTAAACACCCTCGCGCGAAAGCATCAGCCGGACGGGCCTATCGGCCAGTTTGGATGCCGCCGCCGCCAGTATCTGATGCTGCCACAACGTCTTGCTTCCGAAACCGCCGCCCACGAAAGGAGACGTCACATGAACCTGTTCTTCCTTAATGCCGAATACCTCCGCCAGCGACCACGCGGTATGGGTCACGCACTGCGAGGCATCATGCACGATGAGATCGTCGCCATCCCAGCCCACCGTCGCCGCATGCAGCTCGATAGGGTTGTGGCTGTGGCGCGGAGTTCGGTAGACGACGTCGACCTTGTGCGGTGCCGCTGCGAGCGATGCCTCGGCATCCCCAATCTCCAGCAGCAGCGGCTCTCCCTGAAAGACTCCCGGCTCGGAATCGGCCTTCGCGTCTTCAAACACAGTCACCGCCGCTTCCGTCTCGTAAGTAACGCGTATCAGCGATTTGGCATAATCCGCCTGCTCCTGCGTTTCGGCAAGCGCCACGGCAATCGGCTGGCCGTTCCAGTGGATCTCTTCATCCTGCATGACCGGCAAATCATCGCCGCAGGCGGCTTTCGCGCTGGACATGAATGCGGGTGCCGGCTTCATGCGGGGCGCATTGCGGTGCGTCATCACCAAAATGACCCCGGGTGCCGCTTCAGCCGCTGCGCTATCCAGCTTACGGACCTTCCCCTTCGCCACCGTGCTGTACTTCACCGCCGCATACACCATGCGTTCCATCGGAAACTCAGCCGCGAATCGGGCTGTCCCGCTAACCTTCTGCGGCCCGTCCAGCCGCGATACCGGCGTGCCGATCAGCCCGTGCTTCTGGCGGATCAGCGGGTCGGGCGATCCCCCAGGCATCCATGCATCCGGTGCGATTTGAACGGCCTTCTTCATGACCGCTTGCGCGGCGTCCTTTATGCTCATCAGACCTCTCCCAGCAACTCCGCCAGCACCGCCACGATGGTGCGTTTGGCAAGTTCTACCTTGAATTTGTTGTGGGCCAGCGGCTTTGCATCCGCAAGCTCCTCTTCGGCTGCCGCGAGGAAGCTTTGATCGTTGGCAGGCCGTCCCTGCAGCGCGGACTCGAGCTTCAAGGCTCGCCAGGGCTTGTGAGCAACCCCGCCCAAAGCCAGCCTGACGTTCTTTACGTTTCCGTCTTCCACTTCCATCGCGGCGGCCACTGAGACCAGCGCAAACGCGTAGCTCGCTCTGTCCCGAACCTTGCGATACACCGAATGTCGAGCATAGGGCAGAACAGGCAGCTCGACTGCTGTCACCAGTTCGCCGCGCCTGAGCGTCGTCTCAACCTCGGGATGCTCTCCGGGAAGAACGTGTAGATCAGCGAAGCCAATGGTTCGCTGCCCCTGTGAGCTCGTGACATGCACCAAGGCATCAAGCGCGGCGAGAGCGACACACATATCCGATGGATGGGTAGCAACACACGAGGGCGATGCCCCCAGAATGGCGTGGATCCGGTTGAAGCCTTCAATGGCGTCGCAACCCTGTCCCGGGTTTCGCTTGTTGCACCGCGAGCCATCGTCGTCGTAGAAGTAAGTGCAGCGCGTTCGCTGCAGCAGGTTCCCCCCTACCGTGGCCATGTTGCGTATCTGCCCCGAGGCGCCGGCCAGAATGGCGCGAGCCAGCAGCGGGTAGCGGGTCCGTATCGCTCTGTGTTCCGCCACCGCCGTGTTCTTGGCGGCCGCTCCGATCAAGATGCTGCCGTCTTCCCGTTCCGTGATCTCGCCGGAAAGACCGGTCACATCAACCAACGCAGAAGGACGCTCCAGCGTCTCCCTCATCAAATCGACGAGGTTGGTCCCGCCCCCAAGGTATTTCGCATGCACTGCGCCGCCCCGCCGGACCGCGTCCGCAACGTCGGCCGCGCGGGCATAACTGAAGCTGTTCATCTCGTGGCCTCCGCGAATTCTGTGATTGCATCGACGATCCCGTTGTAGGCGCCGCAGCGGCAGAGGTTGCCGCTCATCCGCTCGCGAAGTTCATCTCGCGTCAGCGCCATCGGCCCGTTCGCCAGGTCGCCGGTCACGTTGCTCGGCACGCCGCGCTTTACTTCCCCCAGCATCCCGATGGCTGAACAGATTTGCCCCGGAGTACAGTAGCCGCATTGAAAACCGTCATGCTCAATGAACGCCTGCTGCAGTGGGTGCGGCACACCCTCGGTAGCCAAACCTTCGATGGTAGTTACCGAACTGCCTTCGTACTGCACCGCCAGTGCGAGGCACGAAAGAATGCGTTCCCCGTCTACGAGCACCGTGCAGGCCCCGCACGCTCCCTGGTTGCAGCCCTTCTTGGTGCCGGGCAGATCCAGATGGTCACGAACGAGGTCGAGCAGGGACACACGCGCGTCATCGGGCAAATCGATGAGTGTCCCGTTGATGTTGATCGGCATGCGATGATCCTCGGCATCTTGAAATCGGTTGTAGCATAACACGCAAAAAAGAGAATACGGATCAACCGAATTCAGCGCCCGCCGGCTTCACCCAAGTCCGTAGTCCCCCCCGATCCGCAACACGTTCCTCCTGTTC
>CAXTPN010000203.1:0-4418 GCA_964246125.1 uncultured Acidobacteriaceae bacterium | reverse complement strand
CTGGGGGGCTGGTCTTTGATGGTGATGGCAACGCCGCGCTCGCGGAGCGACTTGTAAAAGTCGGGATAGTTAGCCGGGATGACGGTGTGGAAGGTTTCTTTCTTATCCTTGTAGTGACCGGTGACGTTGGCGCCGTCGACGGTGACGTCCTGGACTTTGCCGGCGTCGGAGTCGTTCAAAAGCTGGGAGATGCTGACGGTCTCTTCTTTGCCGGCGCCTGCTGTTTTGGCGACGTAGTTCCAGAGAATGAAGAGGCCGGCGATCAGCGAGACCCAGAGAATCAGTTGTTTAACCGTCGAATTCAAGCGAATTTCCTCGTGTTCACTGCGTGCCGAAACGAATGGAACGTAATACGTTGAGCTTTGCTGCAAGATTAGACGTTTGCACGCCTCGAATGTTGATGGGCGAGCGGGCCTGCTCTAGATCAGATTCTACTCCCACGGCGGACGATTCAGGTGGAGGAAACGTGACGCTTTGGAAGCAGGGTGGAATCGGGAGAGGAGTCAGCGGCAGGCAGGACGGTGAGGCGGAGCTCGCGCAGGGTGCGTTCGGCGGCCAGGCCGTGGGCGAACTGCAGCTTGCCGCCGGGCTTGGCGGAGACGGTGGGCGAAGGCAGGCCGGTAGGGGGAAGGCCCGCCAGAGTGAGTATTCGGGTGGTGTCGTCGAAGGTGAGGCGGACGCCGAGTTGCCGGGCGGCGGCCCGGACGCCACGGCGGCGGAGGGCGGGATCGAGGGAGCGAAGGCGTTCAAGCTCGATGGCGAGGGCTTGCGCGCCGGGTGCGGTGGAGTTGCTGCGGCCGCCGCCACGGACGGGCGTGCCGGGCAGGATGAGGTGGGGGAGGAGCCTTTCGAGCTCGACCGCCCAGCGGGACTCTTCTTCGCGGGCTAGTTCGGCCAAGTTGGCGAGGGTGGTGTCTATCTTGGGATTTTCGGCGCGGAGGACCGGAAGAACGGTGTGGCGGAGGCGGTTGCGGGTGAAGGCCTCGTCGGAGTTGGAGGAGTCTTCGCGCCAAGGCTGGCCTCGGCTGGCGAGGTAGGCGCGGAGATCCGCGCGGCTGGCGGCGAGAAGCGGGCGGAGGATCTTAGCGTTCGCTGGCAGACCGGGCAGGGTGAGTTCAGGCGCTATGGCGGAGAGACCTTCAAGCCAGGCTCCACGGAGGAGCTTCATGAGGACGGTTTCGGCCTGGTCGTCGAGGGTGTGCGCGGTGAGGATGTGGGTGGCGGCTCCGGAGGTGAGGAGAGTGCGGAAGGCTTCGTAGCGGAGATTGCGGGCGGCTTCTTCGATGGTTTGGCGGTGAGTGGAGGCGTGGGAACGGGTGTCGACGCTATGGAGGTGAAGGGGGACTTCGAGGCGCTTGCAGAGGTCTTCGACGAAGGCCTGGTCGGCATCGGATTCGGGGCCGCGGAGGGTGTGGTTGATGTGTATGGCGGAGAGGCCGACACCGAGGGAGTTTTTGGGAAGGGCGTTGGCGTCGCGGAGGAGGAGGAGGAGGGCGGTGGAGTCGGCTCCGCCGGAGATGGCGACGCATACGCGGTCTTCGGGGCGAAGGGCGGTTTGTTGGAGTAGCGTGGGGACAGCCATGCAGCCATAGTATCGGGCGTGCCGCGCAGCTAAAAGCTCTAACCCGAGGGAAGGGAGGCTACAAAGTTCTTGGCCGCGTCAAGCTCAGCTCTGAGCAGCTTCTCATTGCTGATCTCGTTGTTGAGTCCTTTGCGAATGAAGATGAGATTGTGGAAGAAGGCGATCTCGACGATGTGCCGGTCGAAGTAGTCAGGCTGGTAGTTTTCGTTTGGGTATTCGATGTGGTTCAGCCCGTCGGTCAGGCGCTTGAAGAAGGCCATGCTGGACGATGGATTGTCGATTCCTCCTCCCCAGGTCGGCCAGTAGGAGGTCTGCGTGTCTTCGACCGCATAGATGCCGTGGGGACGCAGAAGCGGAAAGAGAATATGGAAGGTCTGGATGACGTGCGGATTGAGGTGGCTGCCGTCATCGACGATGATGTCGAAGCCGCCATACTCTTCGGAAAGCCGGCGGAGCGCCTCGGCGTCGGTCTGATCGCACTGACGGATGTCGATGCGCTTTTCGATGAACTGGGTTTTGTCGCAGATGTCGATGCCGACGATGTTCGCCTTGGAGAAGAAAGCCTTCCACATGCGCAACGACTCTCCTCCCTCGGCGGAATCTTCGTAGCCGCCCACGCCAATCTCGAGAAGATTGATGGGTCTATGCCGCATGGGTGCAAAGTAGCGCTGGTAGTGCTGGGCATACCAGTGTTTTCCCCACTTATCGGTGCCGAAGTGAGCGGCAAGCAGCGTGAGGTCGTTTCTGTAGAGAAACCGGGCCACGGGCGCGAGTTGGCGGCGCACAGCCGGCGGTAGAAGTCCTTTGACGGATTGAACCAGGCTCATCAGGAACCTACACAGAATATGCGAGGATGCAGGGCCTTCAAGAGCCCGCACGGTGAGCTGTGCGGGCCGGAGGGTTGAAACTGGTGAGGTGTTACTGCGCGGGGGCCTGCGTGGGATGTTGATACACGTCCACGTTGTACTTGGTTATAAGTGTGCTGCCCGTATCCACATACGACGGGAACGGAGCGTGGGGATCGACGGCGTAAGTGGTTTTGAACTCTTTCAATTCCTTCATGTGCGCGTGATGAGCTTCGTCGAGAGCTTTCAGGCCCAGGTAACCCATGGTGTAGGGCCTTTGAGCGATGGTCGAATCGATGGTGCCGTCAGCGATCATTCCAAGAGTTTCAGGGTCGACGTCCATGGCAATCACGATCGGCCCGGTGACATGGAGGCGTTTCAGCGTTTCACCTACGGCGGTGCCGGAGGTGGATTCCAAGGACACGAAGGCATCGATCTTGTCGTTGCCGGTCTTACCCAGGAACTCCTGCGTGCGGTCGAAGGCGCTGTTCATGTCGCCCGCGATAGACACCACCTGCGCGATCTTGATTCCCGGGCTGCCGGCGAGAACATCTTTGTATCCCTTCAATCGTTCTTCGATGTTAGGCTGCCCTGCGATAGTAAAGAAGACCACATTGCCCTTGCCATGCAACTGTTCGACCAGGCGTTTGCCGCCGAGCCGTCCGGCCTCAAGGTTATTGGTGCCGATGAAGTAGAGCCGAGCGCTTTGCGGCGCGTCGGAGTCGACCGTGATGACCGGAATGCCAGCTGCGATTGCCGAGGCGATATCGTTGCGCAGCGCGCCGGCGTCTGCTGCGGAGACCAGGATACCCTTGGGCCTTCCTCTTACGGCCTGGCTAAACGCGGTGGCCTCGGCCGCTGGATCGTAGGCATCGGGGCCGTCGCTGGTAGCGGTGACGCCGTAGTCCGCTGCTGCCTGGTTGAAACCTTCCTGAACAGATTTCCAGTAGGGCAGTTTGAGGTTGGGCGCAATCAGGACGTAGGAGTCCTGCTTGGATCGATACTGGCATCCGGTGAATTCGATCGATACAAGTGCCAGAGATGCGAGAACCATAATTCTTTCGACTCTTCTCATAAGGAACCTTTCTCCGTGCCATTTGCCGACATTCTCTAAGCCCGGCGGGTGTGCGCGGAGGCTACACCATTACCGGGGACGAAGTCCAGTTTGTCAGAAGCGTAACTGTTGCAACGCGTTGCCAAAGAGATCAGCAATGATTCCCGCTCGCAACGAGCGGCCTGGTACGCAAAGTGTTTATACAATCCGGACATGCTTCAAATACGAATGGCGACGGCAATCGATGCGGAGTTGATCGCGGGACATCGGATGAAGATGTTTGCGGACGCGGGGCAGGCGGATGCTCCCGCGATGGCGCAGATGGCCGAGAATTTTGTGAGTTGGGTGAAGCCCCGGTTGATGGATGGCAGGTATGTGGGGTGGTTGATGGAGGACCAGGGCAAGGTGGTCGCCGGGGCGGGAATGTGGCTGATGGATTTTCCGCCGCATTGGATGGATGCGGAGCCGGTGCGGGCTTATCTGCTGAACTTCTACACGGAACCGGAGTATCGCGGGCGCGGTATCGCGGGGGAGATGCTGAAGATGGCTGTGGATGAGGCTGCTCGGCGGGGGATCAAGGTGGTCGCGCTGCATGCATCGAAGTTCGGACGGCCTATCTATGAGCGAAACGGATTCGCGGATACGAACGAGATGATGCTGCGGGAGAGGTGAGGCTTGGCCTGTGCGTAACGGCGGCCAACGAGTTGTTGGCACGAGAATGTCGGCGGGAGCGCCGCAGGGCGGGGAGAAGCCGGCGGCGGCGGCGAAGCAGTTTCTAGCCATCGCAGGAGTGCCGGTGTTGGTGCATTGCCTGCGAGCTTTCGTTGCGGTGCCGGGCGTGGTGGAGGTGTTGGTCGCGGTGCGGGCGGCAGAGATGGATCGAGTGGCGGAACTGATCTCGCAGTATGGTTTGGGGGAAAAGGTGAGGGTGGTGGAG
>CAXTPN010000202.1:0-4454 GCA_964246125.1 uncultured Acidobacteriaceae bacterium | reverse complement strand
GGGGGGAAGAGCGGCAGGGGGTTAGTTTAGCCGGGAGGCGGCGGATGCGGGGTGGTAAGCGAAGAAGGCTTTCGGTGTGGGAAAGGCTTCAAGCTGATGGTGACGTTTTTTCGCGCTACGGGTCTATCAGTTAGATTGCAATTCTGACTCCGGAGTCGGATCCTGTATGAGCGCTGAAACGTTCGGTTTAGGTGTGGAGGGAGAGTTGTCGCCTGTGATGGCGGCGCTGCGTCGTCCTGGTTTGGGTCAGCTGATGGGCGTAGAATCGTCGGCAATGGCGAAAGCCGCGACACAGACGGAGACACGGCGCGGCGGCAAGCTGACGCAGGCGCAGATGGATGCGCGGGCGCAGCAGCGGGTCGAAGACGACGAGCTGATCCGGGAGGCGCAGCGCGGAGAACGCAGTTCGTTCGATACGCTGGTACGGCGCTACGACCAGAGCGTGCTGCGGCTGGCGCTGCATATGCTGGGCAACGAGCAGGACGCGCAGGATGTGCATCAGGATGCGTTCATCAAGGCGTATCGGCACCTGGGGAATTTCCGGTTCGAGTGCTCGTTTTACACCTGGCTATACCGGATTGTGACGAACCTTTGCCTGGACCAGCTGCGGCGGAGGAAGTCGCGGCGAGAGGACCCGGCAACGGTGCTGGACGCGGGCGGCGATGAGATGGACCTGATGGCGAATGTGGTTGATGGCCGGGCGATGGCAAATCCCGGGCGGGAGTTGGACCGGAAGGTGATGGGCGAGAGGATCGCGTCGGCGCTGGACAAGCTGACGCCGCGGGAGCGAACGGTGTTCGAGCTGAAGCATTATCAGGGATTGAAGCTGCGGACGATCGGCGAGATGTTGAGCACGACGGAAGAGACTGCGAAGAATACGCTGTTCCGGGCGACGCGGAAGTTGCGATTGAATTTGGCGGAGTTGAAGGGTTTGTAGCGGAAGTTGTCGCCGGCACGATGCGGTTGCATTCTGTTGGGCTTACCGGGCAAAGACCTGGGAGCGTTGTGAGCAGGTGATTCGAGGCTGGACGAGGCGAAAGCAATGACTTGTGAAGGTGCACGGGAGAGTATCATCCTGGCGTCGTACGGCGAGTTGGAGGATGAAAACGCGGTCGGGTTGGAGCAGCATCTTTCGGCATGCGAGGAGTGTTTTCGCGAGCTGAATGCGATGCGCGCGCTGAATGCGGCGATGGCGCTGCATCCGGTGGCGGAGCCCGATCCCAATTTTGTGGCGCAGAGCCGGATGCGGCTGGACGAGGCGCTGGACGCAATTCCGCAGCATGGTTTTCTGGCTCGCTTGAGGGCGAACGCGGGGGCGTGGCTGGGGCATTTGCAAGGCGCGCCAGCGCTGGCGACGCTGCTGCTGGGCGTGGGCTTTCTGGGAGGAAACTTCACCTACCGCTACCAGGTGGCGCACGCGCCGAAGACGCAGCCGACAATGATTCTTACCAATACGACGGGCGGCGGCATTTCGAGCATCTCGGGAATAACCCAGCTGCCGGGGGATATGGTGCAGGTGAGCTATAACCGCGTGGTGCCGGAGATGGCTCAGGGATCGCTGGACGACCCGCAGATCCGCCGGTTATTGATGGTAGGGACGAGCGCGGCGGCGACCAACGGGGTTCGCTCGGACTCGGTAGCGCTGCTGGCGGGTGAGTGCAAGATCGGCCACGAGTGCAAGGTGGAGCCGGACGGGACGGGCCTGCGCGCGGTGCTGCTGACCAGCCTGCGGACGGACCGGAATCCGGGTGTGCGGCTGAAGGCGCTCGAAGGCTTGCAGCCGTATGTCAGTCAGGATGAACGGGTTCGGGATGCGGTGGCACAGGCACTTTTGACCGATGCCAACGCGACTGTGCGGACCAAGGCGATCTCCATCCTGGAGCCGGTGCAGAGCGACACCAGCGTGCGCCAGGTGTTGCGGACGGTCTCGACGACGGATGAGAATCCCTACATCCGCACGGTGAGTACGCAGGCTTTGCAGGGTAGTTCGTCCATTCAGTAACTCAGTGGTGCAGTGAGGGTCCAGTGTGATGCAGAGAAAGTTCGGCTACAGTGCGGCGACGCTGGCGTTCAGCCTGATGCTGATTGCTAGCTATGCTTGCGCCGCTGTCGTCGAGTCCGCGGGGCAGCGTGGCAGTCTGAGTGCAAGTTCGAGTCACGGGACGCAGAGCTATCTGGGCGTGGATGTGCGGGACGTCACCGAGGATCAGGTGGCGGCGCTGAAGTTGAAAGAGGCTCGCGGGGCGGAGATCATCCGAGTGGACCACGACGGGCCCGCGGGAAAGATGGGCTTGCGCGAGCATGATGTCGTCGTGCAGATGAATGGTACCTCTATCGAGGGCGAGGAGCAGATCCGGCGGATGCTGCGGGAGACGCCGCCGGGGAAGGCGATTGTGCTGGTGATCAGCCGCGACGGCCAGCAGACGACCATGACGGCGCAGATGGCGGACCGCAACGAGGTAGAGCGGCAGGCATGGGAGCAGCATCTGACGCAACCGGCGTTTCAGCCGGCCGCGCCGCCGCAGGCTCCTGCGACCGGCCTGCCGTCCGATGACGGGAGCATCGCCCAGAGCGCCGGCGGCACTGGCCCGGCACCGGCCAGCCGCTACAGCAAGAGCTTCTTAGGCACGCTGCTGATGACGCCTTCGTATACCGGCATTATGCTGGAGCGGATGACCCCGCAGTTGGCTACGTTCTTTGGCGCGCCCGCGGGTTCGGGTTTGCTGGTGCGCAGCGTTGAGGATAATAGCCCCGCGGCGATGGCTGGGTTGAAGGCCGGCGACGTAGTGGTGCGGGCGAACTCGCGCAACGTGGCGACCACGACCGACTGGGCGAAGACGATTCGCGAGGCGAAGGGCCGGCCGGTGAGCGTGGTGGTGATGCGCGACCGGGTGGAGAAGACGTTTACGCTGACGCCCGACGGCAAGAAGCGATCCGCCCTCGATCCAGCGGATGGCTTGATCGTGGCGCGGTTGACCGATCTATAGCCACGGGGATTTATACTGAATCATCATGGGTGATTTGAAGGTGATGGCGCCGGTTCGCCGGACGAGTACAGCCAGGCGGCGGTTGCGGGCGGTTACGCGCAAGCTGCGCGAACTGGGCTCCATCGGCTCTGCACTGATGTCTACGGCGCACCCGTACATGGCGCATATCGTGCCCATGCGCCGCTGCAACCTGGCGTGCACCTACTGCAACGAGTATGACGACCACTCCGACCCGGTGCCGATCGCGGAGATGGAGCGGCGGATCGACGAGCTTGGCCGGCTGGGAACGAGCGTCATTACGATCTCCGGCGGGGAGCCGCTGCTGCACCCGGAGTTGGATCGGGTGATCGCACGGATACGCAAGACGGGTGCGATCGCCGGGATGATTACGAACGGCTACCTGCTGATGCCGGAGCGGATCGAGCGGCTGAACCGCGCTGGGCTCGACCATATGCAGATCTCGATCGACAACGTGATGCCGGATGCGGTGTCGAAGAAGTCGCTGAAGGTTTTGGATGCGAAGCTGAAGATGCTGGCCGAGTACGCGGATTTTCATGTGAACATCAACTCCGTGGTCGGGGGTGGAGTGGCGAACCCGGCGGACGCGCTGACGGTGAGCGAGCGGGCGCTGGGGTTGGGGTTCTCGTCGACCATCGGGATCATCCACGACGGCAGCGGGCAGTTGAAGCCGCTGGGCGAGCAAGAGCGGCGGGTGTGGGACAAGGTGCGAAAGCTGACGCGGCGGAGCTACTCGCGGTTCAACCATTTTCAAGAGGCGATCGCGAACGGACAGCCGAACGACTGGCGGTGCCGGGCGGGAGGTCGGTACCTGTATGTCTGCGAGTTTGGGCTGGTGCATTACTGCTCGCAGCAGCGGGGGTACCCGGGGGTGCCGCTGGCGGAGTACATGCGGGCGGATGTTGAGCGGGAGTTCCTGACGGAAAAGGGGTGCGCGCCTAACTGTACGATCAGCTGCGTCCACCAGGTGAGCTATATCGACCACTGGCGCGCTCCGCAGAAGACGCAGGTGTCGCCGCCGGGAGCGAAGCACGATGCGGGCTCGGGTGCTGCGGAGTTGGTGCAGATCCGGTAGCTACCCCCCTCCCCCTCAAAGTATCCAAAGTATTCAATCCATAGGACTTAAGTCTGGACTTCGATATGAAGTCTGTCAAGTCAGAATGGCTGCCGGGCGGGTGAGCTCGGCAGCCATTTTGACATCTGTGTTTATTATACGGAAGCGGCTGAGGTGATTGCGCCAACTATTTTGCGACTATTTTTTCGGTTAGATTCATCAGCTTAGGTAGTTTCGAGGGTTTGAGGGGGCTTGACAAGGGTCAGCGGCGGCCGCGCAGGAGGAAGATCGCGAGCAGGACGATAACGACGAGGCCAAGGCCACCGGGCCAGATAAACCAGCCACCGTTGGAGGAGGCTCCGGCGACGATGCAGCCGGAGCGTGCGGTTGAGGCG
>CAXTPN010000201.1:0-4463 GCA_964246125.1 uncultured Acidobacteriaceae bacterium | reverse complement strand
CAGCGTCTCCACGACCACCGCCATCACCTCAATCGCATCTTCCTTCGACAAACCGCTCTCCTCCGGCACTCACGCCACAGCGCACACCATTCGCAGCATCGCCAACGCGATCAATGCACCATCATCAATACTACCCTAAACTCGCCAACACCGCCAATTCAAACGCGCCTAAGCACATGGCGCGGATGGTGTACCGAGCGAAACTGCCTCGGGGTCTGTCCTTTCACCGCCTTGAACTGCCGATTGAAGTTCGCAAGATTGCGGTAGCCCACCTCGTCCGCAATGACCGAGATCGGCTTACCCGTATTCATCAGCATCGCACATGCGTGACCGATCCTCAGTTGCACCGTGTATTCCGTCACGGTCATTCCCGCCTGACGACGGAAAAGCCGATGCAGGGAACTCCGGCTTAAAGCCCCAACGTGGGTCAACTGTGCAACCGCATTGTGATCGCGATATCGTTCGTGCAGGTGAGAAACCACCCGGCCGATCCGCTCGTCTGCGCAGTCGAGTGGCGCATTCCATGCCGCCGAGGTCAGCGGCCTCGCCATCCCGTCCCGAGACAACAGCAGCAGTAAGTGCAACAAAGCCGGGAGCCGGTCTTCTGCCGCCTGCCTTGGCATCGCGGCAATCATCTTGCGAGCCTTCTTCCGCACCTCCGGAGAAAACTCGACTGCCCGCACGGAAGCCTCCAGCAAATTCGCAATCGGACGCAACTCGATGTGCGACCGGATCAGGTTTTGCACAAACGGTTCGCTGAACCACAGCACCAGCGCCCGATGCGTCGGCCCACGCCCGCCATCTCCGCTGGAACACCAGGTGTGCGGTATCTTCGGCCCAATCAGAACCAGATCGCCGTCTTCGTAAGGAGCTATGTTGTCTCCAACAAATCGCTGCCCGTAACTGTTCAAGGTAAGAGTCAGCTCGTACTCGCGGTTGTAGTGCCACTCAAACGGAATCGCCGGCAATCTCCGGTCGAACAGTGTCCAAGACCCATCCTTTGCCGCGGCAATATGTTCGAGGTATGGCTTCATTCGGCTGTACCGCTTCACCGAAATTGTACCCCGCCCCCTCTTCTTCCTGGGACTCCAGTACCAGTCTTCGGCACACCGAGCAAACACCACGGTCTCCACTCTACATATCGTTCTCTTGTGCGCAAGCGCGCTTAGGAGGATGTAAATGAACGCAGCAGCAGTCATCGACGAGAAAGCAACAGGCAAACCAGGCGATAACAAGCTCACCCCCGCCATCCTGCGGGAACCTCTTCACCTCATCCGCAAGCAGCTGCCTCTGCGCGTACTCTCCGAGGCCGACTTCCTGCACTGGCAAACCTACGGATTTGTAGTCGTCAAACAAGCAGTTCCCATGGCAAACGTGGAAGCCCTCAAGACGCTGCTTTGGGAGTTCCAGGAGATGGACCCAAACGACATTTCTACCTGGAATGGCCCGCAACTGCGGGATCACGCCATGAAGGAACTCAACAACAGCGGAATGGTCGAAATTTACAATCACCAGGCCCTCTGGAACAACCGCCAGGAGCAGCGCCTCTACGACGCATTTGTCGACATCTGGGACGACGAAAAGCTTTGGGTCACCATCGATCGCGCCAACCTCAACACCCCCAACAAAAGCGGGCGCGCCTTCAGCGGGTTCATCCACACGGACGTCGACACCACTCTCGATCCGCTTCCCGTCAACGTCCAGGGCGTACTCTCCCTCGTCGATGTCGACGGTGACACCGGCGGCTTTCAATGCGTGCCTGAGCTTTTCCGCACGTTCGATGACTGGAAGAAGCGGCAGCCGCAAGGGCGTGATGGATTCAAGCCCAACATCGACGGCTTCGAGGTCTACCCGGTTCCGATGAAAGCCGGGGACCTGATGATCTTCAACAGCCTCCTCGCCCACGGCATACGTCCAAACACCTCCGACAACAAGGTGCGGATGGCACAGTACATCTCAATGACCCCGGCCGCGGAAAGCGACCAGGACCTGCGAACGCGGCGCGTCGACTCCTGGAAGGAGCGTCGCGCGCCTGAAGGGTTCGCCTTCCCCGGTGACCCGCGTGAGTGGGAGCAAACAAAGTACCGGACAGCGACCCTGACTCCATTAGGCCGCAAGCTGCTCGGCTTAGACTCTTGGGAGTAATGCTCTCTTCAGGATGATCGTATTCCAAGGTCAGGGAGCAAGGTTCCGCTCCCTGGCTTGAAGATGGCTCAGATGCTCGATCTGCCGCCGCGTCGCAGCCGCCCCGTATGAAACAGATGCACTTCCAACTGAATAACTGAGGTAAACAGCCGGGGGAACAGCACATCAAAAGAATTAATCGCGTTTTCCCGGCCAAACTCGCGTGTCAAGCCCTGAAACATCCTAAGTTGCTGATTCGACTACGAATATAGATGGCGTAGTTACCCCTGTCCAGCGCGTACAATTAAATGAGGGCTCAGTGCACAAACCATCACAACCGAACTGCCCAGCACAAGCTAACCCAACCGAATCAATTGTCCTGCCATTTGCTCCAGGAGATGCCAGGGACTGCCAGGAGATACTATTTTCAATGACAAATGTCATCACAAGACGTACACTGGGACCATGCGGCACAGACACAATGGGCGCGAGTCAAGATAAATCTGCCGAGTTGTACCGTTCCTGGTAATTTGTTCTGCAAAGGAAAACCGCCATCTGTGAAAGCATAGCCGGTCTTGAAGCAAGGGTTGGACTGAGGTAGGGCCCCGAACTTTCGACGGGAAGGGGCCTTCCCTGTACCCTCACGCACTGGCTATCGTCCAGCGGAGCCAGGACTTCTGTGTAATCTCTTCATGGTTGAATAATACGACCTTTTCTTGGGCTTGAGGAACATCCTCACTAACTAAGATGCCTAGAAATGAGGATCGGTCAATGAAACCAGACAACCCTCATGCAGCGAAGTTCAACAAGGCCCTTGCCTCCGCCCTCGCCGTTTCTCGATCTGAAATCCAGGATAGGCTTGCTCAAGCCAAAGCCGAGAAGCCTTCGCCTCATACGAAATACACTTACGCCCCGCAAAGGCCGCTCTTAGGCTTCTCTAGGCGACTGCTTACCCGTCATCCACCCACGTCAGACGCTTGCCGCCCACCTGCGACAGAGCCTTGTGGAAGCGATCTCCGTCCGTCATGTTGATGCGATTGTTGAAGCGAAGCATCTGCTCATCCAGGTAGCGGTCCAAGTGGAACGGCTCTACCGCAACGTAGGTTCCATTCAGAGTGCATTTGAGGCATGACCAAAGTTCTCGATTGCCTGAGTCGAAACCTGATCTCGAACATACTCGTTAGCATGGTTGACCTGCTCATGCACAAACCGTGTTGCATCTGTCCGGTCGTATCCCGCCCATGAATCCGTGTAGATTGTCCGCCAAAGCCTACCCGGTCAAGAATTTGTTTCTGCAACGTCTCACGCTTCGCATTGGGGATGACGGTCGCACGGACCTGACGAGTGCCGCGTTCAAGCAAGCCCATCACCGCCGTTTTATGATCGTTCTGGCCGATCTCCTGACGACGCTTGAGGTGCATATTCTTCGGCTTGCCGCCGATGTAGCACTCGTCAATCTCGACAGGGCTGTCCGGCCCTTCGCCCAGCATGACGGGTGTAATGTCTTTCAGCACCAACCGGAGCCGTTGGAGAACAAACCATCCGCTTTTCTGAGCGATGCCTGTTGCGTGGGCGATCTCATAGGAGGACACGCCGTTCTTACAGTTGCAGAGCATCCATAGGGCAACCATCCATACATCCAAGGCGAGAGCAGAATCCTCAAAAATGCTTCCCACCTTGACTGAGAACTGTTTGCGGCATGAGTAGCACTTCCACCGCTTCTGAGTCTCAAGCCAGTAGTGCTTGCGCTCACCCTCTACCGTGTTGCACTTTGGGCAAACCGGCTTGCCATCGGGCCAGCGGAACGCGGCAACGGCTTCAATGCAGGTTTTCTCGTCTGAATAGTGCCGGATGGCTTCGGTAAGTGTCTTTGGTTGCATACTGAGACCTTGACTAACCCAGAGTAGCAGTTGTGCTAGGGTTAGTCAAGTAATTTCTTACCTTTGCGCCGGATTGACTGGGAGGGGTATACCAATGAACGAACCAAACTCAAGTCTGAATCACCCCCACATTGAACTTCCCCACCTCCGGGTTCAGCGAGCAAGCCTCTAGCGCCAGCATCAGCGCCTCCCGCGTCTTCGCCGGATCGATGATCGCGTCCACCCACAACCGCGCCGCCCCATACCGCGGGTCCGCAGCCGCATCGTAGCCATCCTTGATCTCCTGCCAGATCGCCTTCTTCCGAGCCTCGTCCACCACCTCGCCACTCCGCTCCATCTGCTTCGTCTTGATCTCCGCCAGCGTATTGGCCGCTGCCGCCCCGCCCATCACCGCATACCGCGCCGTCGGCCAGGCAAACAGAAACCGCGGATCGTAAGCCTTGCCGCACATCGCATAAT
>CAXTPN010000200.1:0-4467 GCA_964246125.1 uncultured Acidobacteriaceae bacterium | reverse complement strand
GGCTGCGGAGCGTGGATGTGCGGGTTTCGGGGCCGGGGTCGGGGCGAGAGTCGGCGATTCGGGCTCTGGCCACGGCGGGGATCGATGTGCGGAGCATCCGGGATGTTACTCCGATGCCGCATAACGGGTGCCGGCCGCCGAAAAGACGCAGGGTTTGATTCGATTCCGTGGAACCCACGTCTCAGATGCGAGACGTGGGGCGCCCGGAGTTATTGCTCATACGGATCGGGAGGAAGCGCTTGCAGCGTGTAAACCGATCGTCAACCGAGGTTAGGAGAAGGACATGGCACGTTATACAGGACCCGTCTGCCGGATGTGCCGGCGCGATGGGGTGAAGCTTTTTCTCAAGGGACCGAAGTGCTTCACGGAGAAATGTCCGGTGGAGAAGCGTAACTTTCCGCCGGGGCAGCATGGACAGTCGCGCAAGGTGAAGAAGGTGGTGGGCTACGGGTTGCAGCTTCGGGAGAAGCAGAAGGCCAAGCGCATCTACTTTACGCTGGAGACGCAGTTCCGGGCTTACTACCAGAAGGCTTCGAACAAGACGGGTGTGACGGGCGACCTGCTGCTGCAGCAGTTGGAGACGCGCCTGGACAACGTTTGCTACCGGATGGGACTGGCGACAAGCCGGCGGCAGGCTAGGCAGATTGTGCGGCATGGGCATGTGCAGGTGAACGGTCGAAAGGTGAACATTCCTTCGTTCCAATGCAAGGTTGGGGATGAGATCGCGGTGCGCGAGGGGTCGAAGGCCTTGGGCGTGCTGGAGACGGCGAAGCAGTTTGCGGGCGGGTTGCAGTCGGTGAACTGGCTGGAGATCAACCGCGATGCATTGAGCGGCAAGGTGATTTCGCTGCCGAAGCGCGAGGATGTTCAGCTGCCTGTGAACGAGCAGCTGATCGTTGAACTTTACTCGAAGTAAGTAGATACAGCCGTTAGCTTTTAGCCTCTAGCCTAGCTAGAAGTTAAAGGCTAATGGCTGGTGGCTGTTTGTTACTACAACCGCACGATCCGCCCATCGCAGAATGCTTCGCGATGCGTGACGGAAAAGGAGAAATACGTATGCTTTGGAGAGGTTTCCAGAAGCCCAAGCGCCTTGCAGTCGAGAACGAAACACTTACACAGAAGTATGGCAAGTTCAGCGCGCAACCGTTTGAGCGCGGGTTCGGTACGACGATCGGCAATGCGCTGCGGCGTACGCTGCTGTCGTCGATTGAAGGCGCGGCGGTTACGGCCGTCCGCATTGAAGGCGTGTTGCACGAGTTTCAGTCGATCACCGGGGTTGTCGAGGATGCGACCGATATCATCCTTAACCTGAAGCAGATTCCGTTCAAGTTGAGCGGTGATGGCCCGAAGGCACTTTACCTGCGTTCGGATGCGGCAGGCGTCATTACATCGGGCATGATCGAGGCCGACGGCGATGTCGAGATTCTTGATCCCAATGTGTACATCTGCACTATCTCCGAGGGCGGCAAGATCGATATGGAGATGCGGTTGAAGCGCGGCCGCGGGTACATTTCGGCGGATAAGAACTTCGACGGCGACTTGGGGCTAGGATTCATTCCGGTTGACTCAGTTCACTCGCCAGTGCGGAAGGTCAACTATGTGGTCGAAGCCGCGCGTCTGGGCCAGATCACCGACTATGACAAGCTGTCGATTGAGATTTGGACGAATGGCACGGTGCTGCCGGCGGATGCGCTGGGGCTTTCGGCGAAGCTGCTGAAGGATCACATGACCATCTTCATCAACTTCGAAGAGGAGATGGAGGCCGGCCATGACGGCGGCCTGGATGGTCCGTCGATCCGCAACGAGAATCTGAATCGCTCGGTTGAGGAGCTTGAGCTTTCAGTGCGCAGCTATAACTGCCTGAAGAACGCCAACATTGCGACCATCGGCGAGCTGATTCAGAAGACCGAAGCGGAGATGCTGAAGACGAAGAACTTCGGCCGCAAGAGCCTGAACGAGATCAAAGAGATACTCGCGCAGATGGGTCTGTCGCTGGGGATGAAGATCGACGAGAACGGCAATCCCGTTCCCGGACCGACGTCCGTGCTGCCCGCGGCGACTCTGGCTGCGAGCTACGGCAGCTTCGACGATGACGACGATGAGGATGAGGACGACGAAGACGATGATCTCGACCTCGGCTCGCAACCTGAAAATTTTTAACGGTTAGGGTCAGGCGCTGCGAGCTGCCTGACCTTGCTCCAAGAACAACAGAAGCACGAGTAACAACCTGGAAGTCCGATTTCCGCAGAAGCGGAAGTCGAAGGAGATCACGACCATGCGTCATCGTAATGGCGGCTTCAAGCTTGGCCGCAATACATCCCACCGTCGCGCGATGCTGCGCAATCTTGTTACGTCCATCATCCTGAATGACCGGGTTGAGACCACCATTACGAAGTGCAAGGCTTCGCGGCCGATCGTCGAGAAGATGATTACGCTGGGCAAGAAGGGCGATTTGCACTCGCGCAGGCAGGCACTGGCTTACCTGATGACGGATGAGTCGGTAACGCGTTTGTTCTCGACTGTGGCTCCGCGCTACGCGACGCGCCCTGGTGGTTACCTGAGGATTGTTCGGACCTATGCGCGAAAGGGCGATGCGGCTGAGATGGCTGTAATTGAACTGCTGGGCGCTGAACAGGAGTTGAACGAGAAGGCTAAGAAGCGCGCGGAGGCTCGCGAGAAGCGGCGCGAGGAGATGCAGAAGCAACTTGAGGAGCAGGCTCCCGGTGAGGCTCCCGATCCCAACGCTGAACCCTAACCCATAACGGAAGCAAGTTGCGAATGAGCCCTGCATCGATGCGATGTGGGGCTTCTTTTTTACCGCTTAATGAGGAACATCAGCCAACTGGCGGCGATGGTGCCGCAGACCATAAATGCAAAACAGAACGCTCCGAAGCCGATCATCATTCTGGGAGCGGCGCGCTGGGTGATGCCGAAGACGATGGAGGTACAAAGCGCGAAGAGAAGCATGGCGCTGAAGTGAGTCAGCATCAGGAGGCCTTTCTTCCGCTGGCGAGCGAGTGAGCGTCAATTGCGGAGACGATATTGAGGAGGCCAGCGACGACGATGAACTTGGTACCGTAGTCGCCGAGCGCGGTGGTTACGCTGGCGTGACCCCAGTCGAACAGATGAGCGCCGAGGAAGAGCAGACCGGAACCGAGTTGGCCGACGAAGCCGAGGATGTCCAGCAGGTCGCCAGTATTGGGCGCATAGATCTTGCCATCTAGGCCGATGCCGACGAGGAACATGCCGACGATTGCGATGAAGAGCAAGGCGGCGCGTATGGGTTTGCGGACAAACAGGTGGCCCGAACCAGGGATCAGCCATCCCGCGATCATCGCAAGGATCGGGAGCGAAGACGAGCGGGTAGCAATCACGCCTTTTTGCGGGGTTGCCGTGACGTGCGGTTGAGTAGACATCAAACTTGATGATAGCAGTTTCAAATGCGAACCAGTTCAGTCTGAACAGGGCCGGTGACTACGACGCGGCCTGGGTAGGTGATCATGTTGACTTCGCTGCGCACGCCCAATTCACCGGGGAAGTAGAGGCCGGGTTCAACGGAGAAGCAGGTGTGGGGGAGGATGAGGCGCGTGTCGTGAGTTTCGAGGTTATCGAGGTGGGCGCCATTGCCGTGGAGTTCGGTGGCGATGTTGTGGCCTGTACGGTGGGTGAAGGCGTCGACAAAGCCGGCGGCGCGGATAACTGCGCGGGAGGCGTCGTCGGCTTGCCAGCCGGCGAGGGGCTGGTTTGAGGCGAAGGCTTGCTGGATGAGGGCGATGGCAGCGTCGCGGGCGTCGCGAACGGTGGTGAAGATTTGTTGTTCGCGGGGGGTGGGGGAGCGGTCGACTACGCCGGTCCAGGTGATGTCGTACCAGATGGCGTCGGGTCGGTTAGCGAGGCGGGCCCAGATGTCGATGAGGACGAAGTCTCCGGGGCGGATGCGGCGAGAGGTGGCAGACGTGGGTTCGTAATGGGAGTCGGCGGAGTTTGGGCCGCAGGAGACGTTGGGGCCGTGCTCGGTGACGAGGCCCTCGCGCTCGAGAGCCTCCTTCATGTAGGCGACGATCGTGAACTCGTCTGTTCCGTCGGTGCGGGCGAGTTCGCCCATGCGCTTCCAGCCTGCGGTGAGGACCTGGTCGAGCTTGCGCTGGGCTTCAAAGTGGGTGGCAATCTGGGCTTCGGTGAGGACGGCTTCGAACTGGCTTATGAGGTCGGCGGAGGAGACAGGCTCGATGCCGAAGTCGCGGATGAGCTCGACGGTGCCGGCGTCGACGAGCGAGACGTACATGATGGCGTTGCGGGGGCTGTACTGCATGGCTACTTTGCGAGTGCCTTCGAGCATGGCGGCTAGTTCTCTTTCGAGTTCCTGCCAGGAGGAGTAGGCGCGGGGGGTGCCGGGGAGGGTATCGAGGCGGCTGGATTCGATGCGGTGGACTAGCTTCTTGGGGGTGCCGTGGGCCGGGATGAGGT
>CAXTPN010000199.1:0-4512 GCA_964246125.1 uncultured Acidobacteriaceae bacterium | reverse complement strand
ACCATGGCGAGCTACTAGCCCCTCCAGCATAGGACCCCCGCAGCCTTATCAAGAGGCAAATGGCGCCAGAATCCACTGACTCGTTCATAAGCAAAGGATATTCCTCTCCAAATGTTGGCGTAGTTCCCCTTGCCCATTCGACACAATTGAACTATCTCTAAGGGAACAATGGGCTCGTCGCAGCCACCATAACCTTTTGTCTGCAGTACTTTACGACGTAAACCGTTTTCAGCAAAAGACTTTACAGCTTACGTTTGAGGGGTACCCCCTCTACGCGCGGCTCATGTACGCGCCTTCCGCCGTATCCACGCGGATCCTCTCGCCCTCGTTGATGAAAGCGGGTACCTGCACTACCAATCCAGTCTCGGTCGTAGCGGGCTTCGTAACGGAAGATGCCGTAGCCGACCGTATTCCCGGTTCCGTCTGCATCACCGTCATCTCGACCGCGGTGGGCAGTTCGATACCGACCGCCTTGCCATCGTGGAAACTGACGCTGATGGACAGGTTCGGCGTCAGGTACTCTACCGCGTCGCCCAGCGTATCGCGCTTCAGTACGGTCTGTTCGAACGCGTCGTCCATGAAGTAGTAGTCATCCCCGTCGTTGTACAGGTACTCCATCTTCTGCTCGTCCACGACCACCCGGTCGATGGGGTCGGGCGAGCGGAAGCGTTCGATGAACATCGAACCCGTCCGCACGTTGCGCAGCTTGGCCTGGATAAAAGCGCGCAGGTTGCCCGGCGTGCGGTGCTCCACCGAGAACACCAGGTGGAGATCGTCCTTGTACTTGATGATCATGCCCGGCCGCATCTGCGTGGCAGGTATCGACATAGAAACCTCTGACTCTCGAAAGGAAATGTGTGCTGCGAAGAGAGAACACGGTCTGAGACCGGCGCGCTTCCAACCTTGCGATTGTATCGCAGCAACCCTGAGGAGCCCGCGCGTCAACGAACGAACATGCGTTTGAAGAAGCGTCCGATAGCAGAGAACGGCCCGTGCTTCCGCGTAGGCTGCGGCTGAACCGCCGCACTCGGCGTTGCGGCGGTCTCCGCCGTTTCGCTGCCGGACGTCTTCGGCGCCGTGGGATCGTACGTCAGCGCGGCCGCTACCTGTACATGCGTGCCTCCGGCCGGCGCCTCCGGTGCCACTGGAGTGGGCGGCGCAAGCCCTTCGCTCACCGCCGCGGGGAACGGATGCACGGCCTGGGCATCCTTCGGCGCGGTTTTCTTTCCTCCACCGTACAGCATCGCTTCGGCGATCGATACGCCCGTAGTCTCCCCCGGCGGGCATCCGCAGGGCGTCGTCTCGCGATCCACCACTTCGCGGAGGCTGCCATGCTCGAAGAGCACATGCTGGCCGGGCTTCACCTCGTAGCTGTTGTCGCCGAACGCATCGGTAAGCCTCAGCGTGGGAGCCTTGCGCCCGCGATTCTCCACGCAGGTATCTCCGTTCATCGACACCCGCAGCCGCAGGTCGAGCACGCCACCGCCCGCCATCGTGAAGCGCAGATCCGGGGTCATCACCGAGTCGTCGCCGGTAGACTTCATGCGTATCTCCATTGCTCCGCGATCGAGTGCCAGCAGCAGCGGACCGGGAATCGAGCCCGCCATATGCAGCCCGCTCGTCTGGCACACCAGCACCGAGCCACCCCGCGTCAGCGTCACGTCGGCGTTCCGGCCTGGGTTCGCGGTCACCGTGCTGCCGCCGTTAACAGCCACGCGACCTCCCGCGGCCACGACCGCTGCAGTGGCGGGCGTGACGACGCCCGCATCCTCAACCGCAACCGTGCCCAGCGGCGGCCCCACGGTCTGGGCGAAGGCCTGGGTGCGGGCCAGGTTGTTTCCTAGAGCCAACACCATCGCAACCCACACGCTCTTCAAGGAGGACTCCTACATCTTCAGAAAGTTTTCGATCAGCGTCCGCCCATGACTCGTCAGCACGCTCTCCGGGTGAAACTGCACGCCTTCGATGGGCAGCGTTCGATGCCGCAGCGCCATGATCGTCTCGCCGTCAGCCGTACGCGCCGATACCTCAAGCTCATCCGGCAGACCTTCCTCTTGGACGATCAGCGAGTGATATCGCGTACACGTCATCGTGGACGGAATGTCCTTGAAGATGGTGCGGCCATCATGCTCTACCTCGCTGGTCTTACCGTGCATCAGCTTGGCCGCGCGCACGACAGTGCCGCCGAAGGCCGCTCCAATCGCCTGGTGGCCCAGGCAAACGCCGAGGATCGGCACCCGAGGGCCGCCCGCCTGCTGCATCGCCGCGAAATGCTTCAAGAGCGCAATGCTGATGCCCGCCTCTTGCGGCGTACACGGGCCTGGCGAGATGAGAATGCGATCCGGATTCAGCGCCTCCACCTCTGCCGGCGTCAGCTCGTCGTTACGGCGGATGACCATCTCCGCGCCAAGCTCGCCCATGTACTGCACCAGGTTGTAGGTAAACGAGTCGTAGTTGTCCAGGACGAAGACCATAGATTAATGGTACGCCCCCCGCGCCCGCTCAATGGCACGCACGACCGCGCGGGCCTTGTTGCCGCACTCCTCAAACTCCAGCTCCGGCACACTGTCCGCGACGATGCCCGCGCCTGCCTGTACATGGCCCTGCTCGCCATGCATGAACAGCGTGCGAATCGCAATGCAGCTATCGAGGTTGCCGCTGAAATCCGCATAGAAGACGCTTCCTCCGTAGACTCCACGCCGCGCGGGTTCAAGCTCTTCTATGATCTCCATGGCGCGAACCTTGGGCGCGCCGCTCAGGGTTCCTGCCGGAAAACAAGCTTTGAATGCGTCGATTGCTTCCATCCCAGCCTTGAGATTGCCTTGAATCGCGCTCACCAGGTGCATGACGTGGCTGTAGCGCTCGACGAACATCAGGTCCTTCACCCGCACGCTGCCGAATTCGCTGACCCGGCCCACGTCGTTGCGCCCGAGATCGACCAGCTTGATGTGCTCGGCAACCTCTTTCTCGTCGGCGCGGAGGTCGGCCTCGAGCGCTCGATCCTCCACCTCATCTGCGCTTCGCTTACGCGTCCCCGCGATCGGCCTGTACTCGATCTGGCGATCGTGTACCCGCACCAGCAGCTCCGGCGATGAACCGACGATATGCGCAGCAGAGCCCCTCAGGCCGAAGCGCAGGAAAAACATGTAAGGCGAAGGATTGACGATGCGCAGCGCGCGGTATACGTCGAACGCCTCCACGCCGGGAACGCAATCGAAACGCTGCGACAGCACGCATTGAAAGACGTCGCCGCTCGCGATGTACTCCTTCGCCTTTGCTACCGATTTCAAAAACGCGGCCTTCGAGGTCCGTGCAACCATCTTCAGTTTGCCCAGCTTCGGGGCAGTTTTGCGCAAGGCGGTCGAGGCCGGCAGCGCCGAGGCCAGCCGCTTCTCCATGCGGTCGAGCCGCCGCAGCGCCTGCGCGTAGGTTCCGCCGCGCTTCAGGTCGGCAGTCGCGATCAGCAGAATCTCTTTCTTTACATGATCGAACGCAAGCACCTGGTCGAAAAACATCAGGCAGGCGTCCGGCACGCCCAGTTCGTCGGCTGCGAGTTCGGGCAGCCGCTCGATCAGGCGTACCACGTCGTAGGCGAAGAAGCCGACCGCACCCGCAGTGAACGGGGGCAGCCCCGCAAGCCGCGCGGGTTCATGTCCTCCCAAGGCCAACTTCAGTTCCTCGAAGATGTCTCCTTCGAAGCTGCGGTGTTTGCGTCCTTCTTCGACCGTGATCCGACGTCCTTGCGCGACCATCTTCTTGTAGGGATCGATGCCGATGAAGGTGTAGCGCCCAATGTGTTCGCCGCCCTCGACGCTCTCCAACAGAAACGCCTCGGAAGCCTCGTTGGCGATGCGCAGGAAAGCCGAAACCGGGGTCTCAAGGTCGGCCGTCACCGTACGGAAAACCGGAATAAGGCTATGCCTGTGAGCCAGCTTCGCGAATTCGATAGAGGTGGGAGTGCTGTCGCTTTTACGCTTCATCGTCGATAGATATGGTAAATGGCGCATCTGATTAGGTGCGTCCGTAACCCGAAAGTGGGTTGCGGGTAGCATTCCCGCAGGCCTATACTCCGCAGGGTTTGACCACGGACCGGTCTGGTCGAAGAGAATCGTTTCCTCAATGAGCGCATCATCGACATGTGACGAGGGTGAAACACGATGGCCGGAGAATCGCTAATACCAGCAACGGAGCTGGTCAGGAAAGACGGAGAACACAAGATGGCAGCTTTAACAACGACCTTGACGCTTGAACAGGAGAAAAATCCCTGGGAGGCGCAGGCCGCGCGCTTTGATTTTGCAGCAAAGAAACTCAATCTGGACCAGGGGATTTGGAAGATACTGCGGTACCCTACCCGGGAGATCATCGTGCATATCCCGGTCGCGATGGACGACGGCTCTATCGAGGTGTTTACCGGCTACCGGGTGCAGCATTCGATGGCGCGGGGGCCGGCGAAGGGTGGCATCCGCTATGCGCCGGACGTGTCGCTGGACGAGGTGCGCGCGCTGGCCAGCT
>CAXTPN010000198.1:2184-4513 GCA_964246125.1 uncultured Acidobacteriaceae bacterium | reverse complement strand
CGCCTGGCTCCCGGCCTCAACACCGCAAGCGAGCTCACCCACCACCAGGGCAGCCATACCACCATCCTGCTGCTCACCAAACACCAGGCAGAGCAAACGACTCTCCTCCACATAGGCGCTCAAGACCGCCTCGCGATGACCAATTCCAGCCTGCTCTTCGATCGCTCGCAACTGCGCCTGCGATCGACCGCCTCGCCCACCCAGCGCATCGCTCTGATGCCAAGCCTTGCTCTCAAAGGCGGGGCCGCCGAGCGCAAAGGAATGTGGACGAGCTACACCTTTACCCAGCCCGAGAAAAACTTCAATCTAACCATCGAGCAAACCCAAGCCGCGAAGCCCCGCGAAAGAATGGACATGGGACCGTATGTCGACTGGCGCAAGGCCTCCGTCCCCACAGTCCCTCCCGACTCTGCCTTCAGCCAGGCCGCTGCCTGGCGCCTATCCTGGAAGACTCCCGATATGCGCGGCCTCAGCCAGGTGCTGCTGCGCGTCAGCTACGCGGGCGACATCGCGCGCCTCAGCTCCGGCAGCGATCTGCTCGACGACAACTTCTTCAACGGCCTTGCCTGGGAGATCGGCCTGAAACCCGGCAAGATCGCATGCGGTGTCTTGGACCTCAGAATCCTTCCGCTGCCCGCGACCGCGCCGATCTACCTCGACCCAGCCGCACGACGACTTGTCGATTCGTCCCGCGCCACGCCTTCGCTCAACAACGTCAAATTTATCCCGGAGTATGAGACCGTCATCCCAATCCACTTCTAGCTTCAGAGACCAGCTTTAACGATTCGGCAGATGCGGCGTGCGGTTGAAGTCTAGATGGTAGACCACCGCCAGCGTGATCGGCGTCGCGTACAGATGCCCCGATATGGTGACCGGCGTCACATATCGCTGATACTGAACATCCGCTCGCACCCCGAAGTGACGGCTCAGATCGTAGGCCAAGCCCGCTCCCGGCGACATCACGCCGGACGTGGTCTGAATGTAGTAAACCGCGAACGCCGGGTCGGGATAAGGCGGCGAATAGCTGATCCGCCCGCGACCATAGAGAAAGTCAACATAAGGAAACAGCGCTCCAAACCTCTTGCCCAGCACCACCCCGGCAAGCACGTTGCTCTGGCTGTCGACCGATCCCTTGTCCACGGGAAGCGTACCGCGAACCTCCACGCCGGGACTGATCCCAAAGAATGGCCGCAGCGTAGCGTCCAGCCCTGCTGTAATGCTCAGGTTTCTGCCGCCGGCAAGTCCCGTATACACTCCACTGGCTCCCCCGAACGCGGAGAGTTGCAGACTCTGCCTTGCGGTGGGAACAGACTGCGCTTTCACCCGGCCAGCCGTCGGCGCAAAGCTCAAAGCCGCCATGCCGGCCCACGTTCCCAGGCTGAACCCCAGCCGTGCAATCTGCCTAAGCATCCCCACCTCACCCAATCAGTCTACCCGCACGCATCAACAGTCCTCACTGGCCCGGAACATGCGCCGCCATCGTATCCCAGTCACTCAGGATCAGGCGCAGCACCGTGCTCCCGCACCGCCACCCCGACTCCAGCGCAATCTGCCTCCCGATATACGGCGCCGTCACCGACTCCACCGCGTCGTGGCCCGGCCTTTGCATCGTAAAATTGCTGCCCGTGCGCAGCACCATCACTCGCTTCAGATCGACCCGGTGCATGCGCTCCAGCCGCTCCAGCGCCTCCATGAATCCCGAGTCCTCCATCTCTGTCATCACGAAGTTCCCCTTGCCTCCCGTCCACAGCGCCACCCAGTCGTTCGCGAAGCGGTTCATGATCGCCCCGTGCCAGAAGTAGTCCGAGGCGAAGCTATCGCCGACCAGCACGAACGGCGGCCGCTGCGCGTTCGGAAAGCCCTTAAATCCCGCCCGAAACGCCGCTACTGCCGCGTCATCCCCCAGCTTCAAATCCCGCGTCTTCGCGAACGCCCAAGCCGTCAGCTTCGGGTTCAACGCATAAAGATTCGACCGCATCGGCGTCCCCACCGGCGGCGCCTCGGGGTTCGGAGCCTTCGCCCCAATCGGAAACCAGCCATACGGCCACGCCGCCGGAGCCTCCCGTGGATCGATCTCCCGCGCCACATCGCCCACCACATAGTTCGCCCACGCCGCCGACCCCACCGAAGCATCGTTCGGGTCCACCCCGGCAATCCCGTTGATCAAAAAGTAAGCCCGCGTCAGGTCGAACCGAGGGTCCAGCCCCAACGCCATCATCGAAGCCGTCGCATTCACCAGCGTCGTCCCGCTCACCATGCCCAACACCGTATGCTCCGCATTGGTCCGCAGCGGCCGCACACCCCCCGGACACTCCACCACCTCCGTCAG